>JAWSVD010000298.1:0-1821 GCA_033852095.1 Granulosicoccaceae bacterium
AGGAGGCTGGGCGAGAACTAGATTTTTGCACTCAGCTGCTGATGCATTGTGCGCTTGTGCCCCGCAGGTGCAGGCGGCGATTCCTTTGACTCCAACAGGCCGCTTTGGCGCTCGTACGGTCTTCACACTGAGTGTTTTTTGGCGAATTCCGCCTAGCTGTAGCCCATGGCTCCTTCTGAGACGATTGAGTCAGTCTTCGCGTATTTGAGGATCTTCTTCAGGTTGTGCACCAAGCAGACCAGAGAGAACTCTCCCGCTACACGCGCTTTCGTTCTCACGGCGAACCCTCTAAATCCACTGTTTTTGATCTGCCCAAACACCGGCTCCACAATGACCTTGCGTTTGTCGTACACCGCACACGATTGGGCCTGCGCCATGTGCTGATTCATTCGACGGCGCAGCGGCTCTTTGTCGCTGTAGTTCAGCGTGCGGGCAGCGGTTTTCAGGGTCTTTAAACACTGCCCTTTTAGCGGGCAGTTCAGGCAATCTGCAGGCTGCGCTCTGTAGCGG
This sequence comes from Granulosicoccaceae bacterium, assembly GCA_033852095.1. Lineage (GTDB taxonomy): Bacteria > Pseudomonadota > Gammaproteobacteria > CALCKW01 > CALCKW01 > CALCKW01. The sequence goes on from JAWSVD010000298.1 coordinate 511, forward strand.
CACTCTTTCTCTCTGCTTCCGCAACGGCTCAGTGCTTTCCCTGCTGGGCAGGTGTATTGGTCTGTCTGCTCGTTGTAGGTGAAATCCGCTTTGACCAGGCGGCGGCCTCCGATCTCTAGCGTTTCGCTCGGGAGTTTCTCCCCTCGGTCCGTCGCCACGTAGGCGTCTATCCCTGCCTCAGATAGGGCCTGCAGGTTCGAGCCGCTGTAATAGCCGTTGTCCATGCTGAGTTTGTCGGGGTAGCGCTCAGCGTTCTCTTTCAGTTGTTCGAGCGCGGGTGATACCTCGCCGTAGTCGTTGGCCTGGGTACTGAGGTGCTGGCCCACGATGATCTGATGCTCGCTGTCGACACTCACTTGGGCGTTGTAGGCGTATTCGCTGTGGCCTTTTTTGCCCATGGGGTTGGCGTCGTGATCGGCAAAGCTGATCTGTTTGCGGTCCTCGATGTCGGCAGGCTCGGCGGGGCCGCCCGCGCGTTTTTGCTCGCGCTGTTCCAGCGCCGCCTTGGCGGCTTGTATTTTCTCCAGGCGTGTTTGCTTGTGCTGCAGATCCGCGCTGGGCTCATAGCCCGTGCGCTCTTGGTAGCGCCTGTCTTCTTCTTCGTCACAACGCGCAGCCTGTGCGATCAGCGCTTTGATCTCCTTTCCCAGCGCCTTCTCTTGTTTTTTGAGCCGACCGTAGCTCATCGCTTTGTGCTTGGAACTGTTGGCTTTGAACTTGGATCCGTCGAGGCTGACATGTCCGAGGGTGGCGAGCTTTAATTCAAGGGCTACCTTGACGGTTTGCTTAAAGCACTCGAAAAACAAAGCACCGTGCTGTTGGCGGAAATCGCGCAACACCTTGTGGCTGGGGCATGAGCTTGCAGCGATGTACATAAACCCCAGATCCTCCGCGCATCGCCGTGCGATCTGGCGGGAGCTGAACACGCCATGGCTGTAGGCGTAGATCAAAATACCGATGAGGTGGAGCGGGTCGTAGGCCCGCTGCCCGATAGGACTGTAGTGACTGTGCACGCTGCTGACATCGAGGGATTGGATGAGGTCGGCGAAGACAAAACAATCGTGTTCGGCGGGCAGCAGATCAAAGACGTTGCAGGCGAACAGCTCGTGCTGATCACGCGCTTTCACGTAGTCTTTGAACACGGGTGAGCCTGAGGTATCGCGCGGGCGGTGCGTGGAGTGACTGGCACTGGGTGCGCTGAGCTCAAACGCATCGGGCCCGGAGTGTTTCTCTGTCACGCTGAACCCTTAATTAACTCTGATTGCCCTGAATTATGGCAGAAACCGAAGTAGTTCTAGCCCAAACTCCTAG
>JAWSVD010000299.1:0-10207 GCA_033852095.1 Granulosicoccaceae bacterium
GGCACGTTCTCGCCGATCATGAGCTTGCCCAAGTCCTGCAGGTTGGGCAGCCCCTCGAGGAAGAGCACGCGTCCGATCAATGAGTCGGCCATTTTCATGGCTTTGATCGAGGCCTTGTATTCCTTGCCATCGAAATTGTTCAGCCCCCAATCTTTGCTCATGCGGGCGTGCAAAAAGAGTTGGTTGATGGCAGTTAGCTGGTCTCGCAGGCAGGTGTTCAGTGCCGGGATGATGTCGTTTGCGCTTTTCATGGTGTCTGGCTCCCAATGCAGTGGGGATTAATAGGGTCTGCTAAAACCCATGCGGGTTTCTTGTGGCTTTTCTTAAAAATAAGGTGGCTGTCAGCCAGTGTTCCTGGGGTGGGGGAGTGTTTGGCTTCTTCCCCGAGTTGTTCTGAATATTCACAGCGCTTGACGCGCCTTGTCTCGATCGCACTCCCGCCCAAATCACTGTGCTTGCCGCTGCCGCACAGAGCAGCGCTCAGAAGGTCGTTTCAGGCAGCTTGAATCGGGCGCGATCGTGGAGCATCGAAGTGTGTTGAAGAATGCGCCCCAACAACCCTCTTGTCAACAAAAATACCTTATAAAACAAAGTGATATCCTTTGATGGCGGCAAGGATTTAAAGGGCGATATTGCGAATCTATGGCATTTGCAACTGCGCCTTTTTGTCCGAATCTAGCGCCTTGTCAGCTCCCCATTTGAGTGCCCGCTTGGCGCACGCATAAGCGCATTGAGCCTGCGGCAGCCAAATCATTAACAGCGGTGCGGTTTGTACTGGTATTGGGGGATACGGTACTGGTATAAAAGGTCTTTGATATCGATAGGATGATCCCGCTTGAATAGCGCCGCCCAAGCCCCCCTGAATGCACGATTGCATCAGTTCACCGCGTCGGCCATTGCCGATATATTTGTCACGGCGAGTCGATTAAAAGCACAGGGTGTGGACGTGATTGACCTGAGCGTGGGGGAGCCAGATTTCGACACACCCGCGCACATCAAGGCGGCGGGCATTGCCGCCATCGAGGGCAATCACACCAAGTACACCTCATCCGATGGCACGGATGCGCTGAAGGCGGCCGTCGCGCGCAAGTTCAAGCGCGACAACGGAGTGGATTACGGCGTGGATGAGATCACCATCGACAGTGGGGTGAAGCCGCTGCTGTATCACCTGCTCAATACGCTGCTGGATCAGGGTAATGAGGTGATCGTGCCGACGCCGTGCTGGGCATCCTACCCGGGCATGGTGAAGCTGGCCGGTGGCGAGCCGGTGCTGGTGCACAGCACAGCTGAGCAGAGCTTTAAGCTGCAGGCCGACGCTCTGGAGGCGGCGATCACCGACAAGACCCGGGTGCTGATGTTGAACTCGCCCAGTAACCCCACCGGTGCCGCCTACAGCTTTGATGAGATGCGGTCGCTCACCGAGGTGTTGCTGCGCCACCCACACGTGTGGCTGATCAGCGACGAGATCTACGAGCACATTGTCTTTGATGGTTTTAAAAACGCCAACCCCGTGGCGGTGGAGCCGCGCCTGCGCGAGCGCTGTGTGATTGTGAATGGCGTGTCCAAGGCCTACAGCATGACAGGCTGGCGCATCGGCTACGCCGCGGCGCCACAGCGGGTGACAACGCAACTGCTGAAGGTGCTCTCCCAGGCGGTCGGCAGCCCTTGTTCCATCAGCCAGGCGGCGGCCGTGGCGGCGCTGGATGGCCCGCAAAATGTGCTGCGCAGCTGTGCCGAGCAGTACCAGCAGCGGCGCGACTATGTCTTGGCGCGCTTTGCCCAAATGTCAGGGGTGGATTGCGCTGTACCTGAGGGGGCCTTCTATCTGTACCCCTGCGTGGCGGGACTGATCGGCAAGCGCTGCCCGGACGGCTCGCTCATCGAGAGCAGCGCGGATTTTGCGCGTTATGTGCTGACGCAGGCCAATGTGGCGATCGTGCCGGGCAGTGCTTTTTCCTGCGATCCTTTTTTTAGGCTCTCTTATGCTACGTCGATGGAGAATCTGCGGCGCGCCTGCGACCGGCTGGCGGGGGCCGTGTCCGCCTTGAACTGATGTCACAGGGCGGGTGTATCAGCCGGGTCAATCCGCGGCACTTCCCCTGTGCTGCAGACGCTCTGCTGATTAGCTTCTCTAAATTAAGCGGTGGCAGCTTGCCCGCATTCGAAGCGTAGGCCCGCGCGATCAAAAAAATGCAGGTCTGTCATGTTAAAACCGATAGAGATACGTTGCCCCGTGCTGTGTTGGTTCTTTGTGGAGTCCTGAATCAGCAGGCTTTGACCTGAATCCAAATCCAGGTGGATCAGCGTTTCACCGCCCAAATATTCGAGCAGTTTGATGCTGCCTTCGGCTTGGTATTCGCCGCTGCCAATCTCCAGGTCTTCTGGGCGTACGCACACGGTGATGTCTTTGCCAGCCTGCTCAGGTGCGTGGATCTCTAGGTCTGGGAAATCGGCTAACTGGGCAGTCACAGTGCCGTCGAGCTCCGCGACCTTGGCGGCGAGCTTGTTCATCTTAGGGCTGCCGATGAAGCCTGCGACAAAGAGATTGGCCGGTTTGGTGTAGAGTTCCACCGGTGTGCCCAATTGCTCGATCTTGCCAGCGCGTAACACCACAATGCGGCTGGCCAGGGTCATGGCTTCTACCTGATCATGCGTGACGTAGACCATGGTTGTCTTAAGTCGCTGATACAGCGCCGCCAGCTCTGCTCGCATCTGCACCCGCAGCTCCGCATCGAGATTTGACAGCGGCTCATCAAAGAGAAACAGCTTAGGTTCGCGCACGATGGAGCGGCCAATGGCGACGCGTTGTTTCTGCCCGCCGGAGAGCTGCCGGGGCTTGCGGTCAAGCAGCGGCTCGATTTGCAATACTCGCGCGACCTCGGTGACTCGGCTGTCGATTTCCTTGCGAGGCATCTTGAGGTTTTGCAGGCCAAAGGCGAGGTTTTTGCGCACGGACATGTGCGGGTAGAGCGCGTAGGACTGAAACACCATCGACAGCTCCCGCTTGGAGGCCGGCAGGTCGTTGACCACCTGGCCGTCGATAGACAAGGTGCCGTCGGTGATCTCCTCGATGCCGGCGATCATGCGCAGCAGGGTGGATTTGCCACAGCCTGAAGGGCCCACCAAGACGAGGAATTCACCGTCAATGATTTCTAGGTCCAAAGCCTTGATGATGGCGATGTCACCGTAGGATTTGCAGATGTTTCTAAGGGAAAGTTGAGCCATTGGGGTTCCTTACTTCATGCCTGATGTGGCGATGCCGCGGATGATGAGTTTTTGGAAGACCATGAAAAATAACAAGACAGGTACCAGAGAGAGCACTGACATGGCGAACATTTGGCCGTAGGCAGATTGCCCTTCTTGATCCACAAACAAGCGCAGCGCGAGCGGCACGGTGTAGCTGTTGATGTCGTTAATATAAATCAGCGGGGCGAGAAAATCCTCCCACACCCAGATAAGTGAAAATATAGCCGCCGTTGCCATCGCTGGCAGCGACAGCGGCATGATCACCGCCCAGTAGACTTTAAAAGGCGAGCAGCCGTCGATCATGGCTGCCTCGTCCAGCTCGCGGGGGATCTGCCGAAAAAACTGCACCATCAGGAAGATAAAAAATCCGTCCGCGGCGAGAAAACGCGGCACCACCAGTGGCAGGTAGGTGTCCACCCAGCCCAGGTTTAAGAACAGCACATATTGCGGAATCAAGACGACGTGATAGGGGATCATCATGGTCATCATCATCAGGCCGAACAAAAAGGTCTTGCCTGAAAACTCCAGCCGGGCAAAGGCGTAGGCGGCAAAGGAGCAGGAAATCAAATTGCCGATAACGGACAGCACCGTGACAATGGCTGAGTTGATGTAGAACACCGAGAACGAAACAGGCAGTGCGTTCCAGCCGTCACTGTAGTTGGACCATTGAAAGCTGGACGGCCAGAGCCCGAGGCTGCCGAATATTTCATCCTCGGGTTTGAGTGATGCAGCCGTGACCCACAGCAAGGGGTAGAGCATCACAAAGGAAACCAGAATCAAAAAAATGTGCTTTAAGAAGCGTGCCTGCCGCTCGCGTTTCTTTTGCCGTAGCTTCAGCTCGCGTGCAACACGCGCGTTCTGCTCGGCTTGCTGCGAGATAGCTGGATCAGTCGCGATCGTTTTCATAATGAACCCAGTATTTCGAGGTGGCAAAGGCGATGGCGGTGAAGATGCCGATGATGATAAGCAGTACCCAGGCGAGCGCGGAGGCGTAGCCCATGCGGAAGAACTTAAAGGCCTCGTTGAACAGGTAGACCGTGTAGAACAGCAAACTGTCGGCGGGGCCGCCCGTGCCGTTGGAAATAATAAAAGCAGAGGTGAAGGTCTTGAAGGCCTCGATAGTCTGCAGCACCACGTTAAAAAAGACGACCGGTGCCAGCATGGGCAGGGTGATGCACCAGAACATACGGCCTCTGGATGTGCCGTCTATGTCCGCGGCCTCGTAGAGATCGCGGGGGATGCCGCGCAGCCCGGCAAGGAAGATCAGCATCGGCGAGCCGAATTGCCACATGGCGAGAATGACCATCGTGTAGATGGAGGTCTCCGGGGTGGTGATCCAGCCGATGCCCTCGATGCCAACCGTCGCGAGTATCTGATTGACCACGCCGTCGATGCCGAACATCTCGCGCCACAAGATAGCGATGGCAATGGAGGCGCCGAGCAGCGAGGGCAGGTAGAAGATGGCGCGGTAGAGCCCCATGCTGCGCAGGCCCTTGTCGAGCAACATGGCCACGCCCAAGGCCATGGCGAGGCGCAGGGGAACCGCGAGGAACACATACTGAAAAGTGACGCCGAGCGCTTTCCAGTAGCGCCGGTCTTTTTGCAGCATGTACTCGTAGTTGCCCAATCCATCCCAGCGCGGCGCGGATACCATATCGTAGCGGGTGAAGCTGAGATAGAGAGAGGCCAAGATAGGCCCCAAGGCGAGTAGGCAAAAGCCGAGCAACCAGGGCAATAGGAACATGTAGCCGGCGCTGTTGCGTTTGAAGAAACGTTTCATCTGGAGAAGCCTGATCTCGTGGTGTGCCTCGCCAAGAAATGGCGAAGAGCTTGAATGATAGCTGTCTGTGTTCAGTGCTGCGTCAGCCCACGCAGCAAGGGGCTGGCGCAGCGCAGGAACGTCCCGGAACGGTAGTCCGGGCTGCTCCCGCCTTACTCCGTGTCGATGTTCTAGCTGTTTTTATCGCGCCCGATCAATGATGTTCTGAGCGTCTTCAATGAACATCTCAGCCGCTTCTGTGGCAGAGGTGCGGCCCAAAACAACGTCGGTGCCGATGCGCATAAAGGTGTCGCGGACTTCCCCCGCACCCTTTGGTGCGGCCAATGGCAGTTTGCCTACTTTGTCTTGAATGGCATTGAAATAAGCCACCGAGATACGTTCTGCGTCTGAGTAGTTGGGCTCAAGCACTGCGCGCACTTTCGCCGAGGCGGGGATGCCGCGCTCCAGGCCGAGGATCGCCGTCGACTCCGGGCCATTGACCCAGTTGTTCATGTAGGCAACTGCGCCCTCAACGTCTTTTACGTCACGCGTCAGCGCCATGAACATGGTTGGCTTGACGAACTGACCGAGAGAGCCGCCGGGCTTGTGCGGCATCATGGCTGCGCCGACGGTGTCTTTCATCAGGGATTGAATGCCCACCACTTGGTTTGACCAGTACAGCGACATGGCGCTCTCTCCGGTGACAACACCGGCTTCGGTCATCGGCGCGTCGATCATGACCGTCTTGTCTTTTCCGCGCACCAGGCCCGCCTCGCGCAGCTCAGACCAAAAAGACCAGTAGCTGGCCACGTCGTCGACGGTAGCTGCCACGTTGCCGTCGGCGTCGTAGAAGTCATGCCCATTCTGTCGGATCCAGGTCTCGCAGCCCTCGAGCATCAGGGAGAAATCGTCTGAGCCTTTGATTTTGCCGCCGCTGGTTTTAGTTATTTTCGCGCAAGCGTCGGCGAAATCATCGTAGTTCCAGTTGATCACGTCGTGGTCCACGCCAGCTTCTTCAAAGAGGCGGCTGTTGTAGGTGACCACTTGGCTGTTGGAGCCGATGTTCAATGCGTAGAGTTTGCCGTCAACCTTGCCGCTCGAAAGGGGGCCCTCGTCGAAATCCGAGAGATCGAGGCCCTTGCCGATGTGTTCATCCAAGGGCAGCAGTGCGCCGCGGCGGACGTACTCAAACAAAAAGCGGTAGTCCATCTGCACCAGATCGGCCATGTTGCCGCCGGCAGTTTGCGTTGCCATTTTTGTCCAGTAGTCGCCCCAGCCAATGGTCTCGCCAGAAAGCGTGATGTCGGGGTTGTCTTTTTGAAACACATCGATGACGGCGAAGGTGCGCTTGTCGCGCTCGGGGTTGCCCCACCAAAAGTGTCGCACCTTGCGGTTGGCGGCTAAGGCTGCGGTGCCGGGCAGGGCGAGAGCCGCAGCGGCAACGCCCAGTTGTTTGAATAGAGATCTTCTTGTGATTGTCATGGGTGAATCCTCCGGATGATACACAGTGTTTTTTGTCTGTTGATCGGTGCTAGGGGGCTGATTGGCAGCGCGGACCCTTGGGGTCTCTTTTTTGGCTGCCTACCAGTCTGATCAGATGATGGTTTTCTATTTGTACGTTAAGAGATACTCGCTCAGGCAGAGCATGGCCATGGCTTGGCCGTAGGGCATTGAAGTGCGTTTGATGTTGCGGTAAAAATCGAGATCCGGGCCCATGGCTGTGCCGAAGGACACCTGCAGCAGCTCGCCTTCGGGGCTGATGTTATCTATCACGCCTTTGATCGCCTGTTGTGCCACGGGCAGCATCTCAGGGCCCAGGTAGCGCTTGCGCACACCCTTCAATAAGCCGTAGGCAAAACCCGCGGTCGCTGAGGCTTCGAGGTAGCTGTTTGGGTCGTCGAGCAAGGTGTGCCACAGGCCGGATTCGTGTTGGTGTTGTTTGAGCGCCGCGGCTTGTCGGCTCAGCAGTGACAGCAGCTGCCGGCGCACAGGGTCGCTCTCGGGCAGGTCGAGCAACTCGATGAATTCAGGTATGGCAATAGTGACCCAGCTGTTGCCTCGGGCCCAGAGAGCATCGGCGAAATTGTGATCGCCGTCGAAAGTCCAGCCGTGGAACCAGAGGCCGCTGTGGCTGTCGGCAAGGAACTGGGCGTGGGTGAGGAATTGGTATTTCGCCTCTTCCACGTATTCGGGCTTGTTCAGCACCAAGCCAATTTTTGCCAGTGGCATCACGCTCATCATCAGCGTGTCGTCCCACATCTGCTGATCGTTCACGTTGTTGTAGACGATGTGCTGTAGGCCGCCTTGCTGCGTGCGTGGCATCTCGTGCATCACCCACTCAGCCCAGGCCTCTAAGTAGGGGCGCCAGACGGGGTTGGGCTCGCGTTCGTAGAGGCAGGCGAGTGTCAGAAAGGGGGCCATGGTGTTGATGTTTTTAGTGGGCGTGCCCTCCGACAGGCGCGCGTCAAACCAGTCGGTGATGACCTTCATCGCCGCGGTATTGCCGGTGGTGTTCCAGTATTTCAACAGGCCATAGAGACCGATCCCGTGCGTCCACTCCCACCCAGCCCAGCCCTTGGTATCGATGACCCGCCCGTCTTCAAGGCGCAGCAGGAACTGCCCTGTGGTGTCCTCGATATTGATCAGGTTGTGGGTCAGCCGATCGATCAGTTCGCAGACTTCGGTTTCTTCGACGAAGCGATCGGGTTTCCTGAGTAGGGGGTGCATCTTGTGAGGCTCTCCAAAATAGGATTCAAAAATATGGAATCAGGTTTCGGTTTTTATGGAACCATACTCCGAGGCATAAATCAACCCCGGGCAGCTCCCGCGGGGATCTTGAATATAGCCTTAAATAATAATGGGTTATCTGCGTTCATTTGCACTGTTGACTTGTGTTTGCAAAATAATCAGAATGGAATTCCGAAAATAGTAGGACGACCCGATGGCCGCTTCACCCCCTAAAACTGAAAATGTAGCGTCAGTCCTGAAGGTGTTTGGGGTGCTTGAAGCGTTGGAGAAAGAGAAGCAGGCGAGTTTGGCAAATATTGCGCAGCGCGCAATGACATCCAAAACCACCGCCCACCGTCTCTTGCAGACCATGGTGGATCTCGGTTACGTGGAGCAAAACAGCGAGACCGAGAAATACGGGCTCACGCTTAAATTGTTCAGCTTGGCGGCTCGCTCCCTGAACGGGCAGAGCGATTTGCTGCGCATCGCCGACAAGGCGATGGGTAAGTTATCGCGGGCGACGGGTGAGTCTATTAACCTTGGCGTCATGGACAAGCGCGAACAGCTGGTTACCTATATTCATAAGTATGATTCCGCCTACAACCTGTCGATGCATTCCACGCTGGGCTTGCGCAATCCGCTGCACTCCACGTCATTGGGCAAGGCGATTTTGGCCTGGCGTGATGACTGTGAAATACGGGATCGACTCGCACTCATGGACATGGCGCAGCAGGGGCCGGCCACGATCACCGACAAAGATGCTTTTTTTGATCAGCTAGTCGCTAGTCGAGCGCTGGGTTATGCCGAAGAAATCGAAGAGGCGGAGGCGGGCGTGCGCTGCATGGCGGCGGCGGTGGTCGATCACACGGGCAAGTCCGTCGCGGCCATCAGCATAGCGTTTCCCTTGTTTCGTTTTGATGAAACGCGCAAAGCTGAATACGTGGCCCTGCTCAAAAGCGCCTGCTTGGAAGCTTCAGAGGCCATGGGATTCGCCGGCGAGAGTTATTTCCCGCAGTAACGCCAGAGCGGCAGCTGAATGACCCGCTGAGAGGTAGTCGTCGTTTTTAAACTTTCCTGTTCCAGCCTGTCATATTCCAAACAGCGAGTGCATCGGCATTCGAAACCCCAAAGACCCCGTCAAGGTGCTGTTGGCCGTCAGTGTGGAGGACGTGTCGGTGACCACCTCGGGCAACTACGAGCAAAGCGTGCACATCGGCGGGCAGTCTTGTTCGCACATTCTCAATCGCGCAACAAAACCACTGATGCCTATGTCCTGTCGACGACGGTGATCGCGGAGCGCGCGCTTGAAGCGGGGGTCTTTGCGACGGCCTTGATGCTCGATGGCTCAATGCGCTTGCCGGATGAAGTGCAGACCATCGTTGTGGACAAAAATCTGCTGATATTCAGCAACATGCAATCGTCGTAGCGCTTGGCTTGATGTAGCAGTCAATATGCGGAGCGAGCAGCCAAGCCACTGGCCCCGCACGCTGGCGTGTCAGATTATGCCGGCTTGAAAGTCAGCGCGATGCCGTTGTTGCAATAACGCAGTCCTGTGGGGGCTGGGCCGTCTTTGAATATGTGCCCCTGGTGGCCGCCGCAGCGCGCGCAGTGGTATTCCTTGCGCGGGTAGATCATTTTAAAATCTGTCTTGGTTTCGACGTGATGCGGGATCGCATCAAAAAAGCTGGGCCAGCCAGTGCCGCTCTCGTACTTCGCTTCGGAGCTGAAAAGTGGCAGATCGCAGCCGGCGCAGGCGAAAATGCCGGCGCGTTTTTCGGCGTTCAGGGCGCTGGTACCCGAGCGTTCGGTGCCTTCATCGCGCAGCACGTTGTACTGTTGGGCGCTTAAGCGGCTCTTCCATTCGCTGTCCGTGAGTTCGAGTTTCTCCACCGAATCACTGGCCATGCTTTTCATCGGCGTCTCTGATGTCGCGGTCGCTGATTTGTAGGCGACTGCGAGCACGGGAACAGTCACGAGACCGGTTAAAAACATGCGTTTGTTCATCGTATTAACCATTGTTATTGGGCTTGTATGAAAGATACGGCAGCTGGCGGTTAAACAACATAGATGCAACTACTTATGTGCGTAACTGCGTCACAAGGAGAGGGCTTTCCAGGTATCTTGCTGTGTGCTGCTCTCAGCGTGTTGACAGCTTGTAGATGAGCGCTTTCAGGTGCTGTTGGTCGTAGCTGTTGTTGTTCTCGATAGACTTGGCGTGGGCCGCGTGGGCGATCTGCAACGCCTGCCTGTGGTTTTCCGGCTTATTGGCGAGGGTGTCTGCCAAGAGCAATTCGTTGAGGCTTGAGTCCTGCCCCACATCAAATTTAGAGCAGATGTTGCGGCACAGTTCGGTCCACCGCAAAATGGTGTTTTCAGGGTCTGGCGCCAACAGGGACGCACTTGTGTTTTGGTGCAGCATGAATACTGTATTGGCTATGTTATAAGCGGATTGTTGCGCGCCGTCGTAGTAAAAGG
>JAWSVD010000300.1:0-1033 GCA_033852095.1 Granulosicoccaceae bacterium
AGTGTATGCGCTTGTATGGTGTCAATGCTTCGGTTAGCATCGAAGTATGTTTGAATCTCCTCCTATCGCGCGCGTCTGCGCCGCCATCGGTGACCCGGTCCGTGCCGCCATGCTGGTGGCGCTGCTGGATGGCCGTGCCCTGACCGCAAGTGAGCTGGCCGCCACGGGTGGGGTGAGCCCGCAGACAGCCAGCAGTCACCTGGCCAAGCTGCGCGACGAAGCGCTGGTGGTGATGGAGCAGCAAGGGCGACACCGTTACTTTCGATTGCGCGACGCGGCAGTGGCGGCTCTGTTAGAGCAGCTGATGAACGTGGCTGAGCGCAACAACAAAAAATTCGTGCGCACGGGGCCGCGAGAACCCGCGTTGCGACGGGCGCGGGTGTGTTATGACCACCTGGCGGGTGAATTGGGTGTGGCCTTGTACGATGGCCTGCTGGCGCGCGGCTGGTTGTTGCTGCAGGACGACGCGCTGTCTCTCAGTGATACCGGACGCGAGCAGCTGCTGGCCTTGGGTGTGGAAATGACAAGGCCGGTGAAGTCACGTCGCCCACTGTGCAAGGCGTGTTTGGATTGGAGCATGCGGCGCCACCATTTGGCCGGTGCATTAGGGCAGCATTTGCTGGAGCACTGTATTGCGCAGAAGTGGGCACGGCGGGAGAAGGGCACCCGAGTGTTGCATTTCAGCACGCGCGGAGAGGCGGCATTCAGGGGCAGTTTTATAAGCGGCTAGAATAAGAGTTTGTGTGTGTTTGTGCCACCTTTGGCTTGTTACTCGCTGCACACCGAAAGCTGCCCGTTATTGGATTTAAAGAGAGCCCATGATGCGATTGATTTGTTTTGTAGCCTGCTGTTTGTCGATGTGTATCAGTGCGGCGGCTAGTGCGGCGGCCAGCGTGGCGGCTAGTGCAGTCGCCGATGCGCCCGGTGATTTCCAGCTTGCCTATCTAGCACCCCAGGACCAGGCAGAGCGAGAGGTGCAAAGCAGGCTGCAACAGTCGCGTCTGCTGGAAGACACCCTGGCCAATCTCAACCA
>JAWSVD010000301.1:0-2554 GCA_033852095.1 Granulosicoccaceae bacterium
GCTGTTGAGCTTGCGAAACGCAGTTTAGAGGAGAGCCATGATCCCAAGCGTATCGGAGGGGGTCTAAATGCTAAGTCGCCGCACTCAGCTCAGGTGCCGCACAATATCCATATCTTGTTTCAGGACTCGGATAACACCAACGGTTGTATCCGTTACGCGGTAGATTATTAAGTGTTTTCCGACGAGATGTTTTCGATAACCCTCGCGAATGTGCTCAATGGCTGCCCCTTTGTTAGGGTTTGTCGACAGCGAATTAATTATGCGGCCTATCTCAAGGGTGTATTTGCTGGCTTGTACTTCACCCCATTTGTTGCGGGTGTATCGCCAAATGCCCTTGATGTCGCGTCGAGCAAGCGGGGAAAGCGTGACGTTTCGCATCGACTAGATAGGCTCGTTTCTGGCTTCTTCGATGATTTGATGAATGTCGAAAGGTGTTGAATCGCCACTGTTTTCGCCGTCAATAATGGCTGCGCGCAGAGCGCTGACTTTGATTTGGTACAGCTCATCTTGCTGCATCTTTAACCGCAGCGCTTCACGCACCACTTCACTGGCGTTGTTGTAAGTGCCTTCGTCAAGCTGTGTTTGTATGTAGGTCTCGAATGTTTTGCTCAGGCTGATGTTCATTGGCGGCTACTCCTTGATTATTCAGTTATAGCGGCTTAGGTCCAATATTGTCAACATTGGACATGTGTCATATGTCTTTGATCAGCATGCATGGCGCGAGTTCCATGTTTTATCAGTAACTTGGACGTATCTACGCATTAACAAATCGATTCCGATACTCAGTCCGCAGCCCCGCGTACCATTCCGGTTCACTTGGCCAGACCCACAAATTCTCTAGTGCTTCGGCGTTGTAGCTCGCGTTGAAATTATCCTGGTAATCCCGGTCGGCGAAGTGCTGGGCGCCGCTGACGGCGCTGTTGTAGCCGTGGTGGCGGATGGCGAGGCCGGCGTTTTTCGCTTCGAAGCAGTAGTCCATGAAAGCGTAGGCTTGGTGGGTGTATTGGGCATTGGCCGAGAGCGCCAGGCCGTCGACCCAGGTCAGCGCGCCTTCGGCGGGCGCTCGGTAGGAGAGCGGTTCGCCCTGGGTTTTTAATGCCCAGATGGGGCCGTCCCAGCTCTGGGCCACCACCACGCCTTCGTTCAAGAGGGCGTTCTTCTGGCTCTGTGCGTCGTTCCAGAAGAGCTTCATCTGCGATTTGCGCTGCGTGCAGAAGCGCGTCACTGACTCCCAGGCGGCGCGCATGCTGACCTCGTTACGGTAGGCGATGCGCATGGCATTGGGCGGCAGCTGGCCGATGGACTCTAAGTACAAGCCTGCGGCGAGCAGGCCGCTGTGGGGTCTGATCATCGCGTTGCCGCGCACGGCCTGCGCCCAGAGATCGCCGTAACTGGGTGAGTCGCCGGGGGGCTGCCACATGTCGTTGCGCCAGGCCATGGCCTCGGTGCCCCAGGTGAGCGGCAGCCAGTGCGGCAGTTGCCGATCGAACTGCCAGTCGCTATTGCCCAGGGCGGCGAGTGCGGGCATGAGCTTGTTGCTGTTGTTCAGCTTGGTAGGGTCGATGGCTTGCAATAACCCCAGCTTGCGCCACTGATGCGCGCGGGTATTGGTGGGGCTGATCAGGTCGATGCCGCGGCCGTTGGTCGCGCGCATCTTGTTGATGATTTCGTCGTTGGAGCCTATGGCCGTGTGTTTCACGGCGATGCCGGTGCGGGCGGTGAAGGCCGTTAGAAACTCCGTGGGGAAATAATTCGACCAGGCCAGCAGGTTCAGCTCGCCGCTGGAGGCGAGGGCGCTGCGGGAAATGAGTGCAGGCGCTGTGATGAGCGCCGGCAGTGCTGCGGCGCTTTTTATTAAGGAACGGCGGTTGAACTTGGAGCCTTGGTGCGGCTTGCTGGGCATGCTTGGGTCTTCTACTCGGGCATGGCTTATCAATAAGTCACACCAATGAAATCATGGGTTTAGTTTGGTATTTAGCCGCATATGTTAACACAGCGGTGTAAAAGTGGATCTGGGTCGTGTTGGTGTTACAGATGGGGCGAGTTGGTGCATGGCAGGTGGGTGGGGTGTGGTGCGATTCGCTCCGCTCAGCGGCACCCTACGATCTTAATTGGGGTGGTTTTTTGGGCGGCCCGGTTTTGTCCGGTGGTATTTAGCGGCGCGGAAATATGGTAAATTTAGCGGTTGCATCAATGACTTTAACGAGGCACCGAACATGGCCGTCGATGAAAAAACCGTGGTCGCTATGGCCCACTTGGCGCGCATTGCCGTGGCTGAACAGGATATCCCGCAAATCGCTGAGCAGATGAGCCAAGTGTTGGCCCTGGCCGAGAAGATGGCTGCGGTCAATACCGATGACCTGGAGCCCATGGCGCACCCCATGGAGACGAGCCAGCCACTGCGCGCTGACACTGTGACCGAGGTGGATCAACGCGAGCTGTTCCAACCACTCGCGCCTGCGGTGGATAAAAACCTCTATCTGGTGCCCAAAGTCATCGAGTAAATGCGGTTTCGTACTCGAATACCCCCAATTTTGACGGCGGCCCTGACGCT
>JAWSVD010000302.1:0-18391 GCA_033852095.1 Granulosicoccaceae bacterium
CCCTGTTCTGAAGGGCCGCCGCTTGTTTCCACATCGCTGGCGATAAAGTGGTATTCACCCATGCGAACAGTTACGCGGGCGTTATAACTGTTGACAGGCAAGGTGCCGCCACTGGCATCATTTCCGTCCCAAGCGACAGAATTCAATCCGATGGAGGTCTCGCCTAGCATCAACACATCACCTGCGTCGCCAAATTCGCCATCGCGATCGATATCGACGAAAATAGCGTAGGTGCCGTTGATGTCCGATTCAAACTCAAAGGTGCCCGAGTCTTGAACGCCAACGGTGGATCCGGGTGATATCGCGCTGTCTTCACCGGCGCTGTCAATGAAACGCAGCCCTGACACAGCGGGTGCCTCAGCAGGCACTGGGTCCGCTATCACAGGCACGCCCATGTAAACAGGAAACAAGGGATCCACCGAATTGCCCGATCTGGCTGTGGAGTAGCCAGAGTTTGGTGCGTTGACACCTAGGTTGTTAGCGACAAGTGAATAGCCGTAGCCAGCAAAATTATTCAGGTCGAGCATCCAGATGTAATTCGTGTTTGGCCGCCCACCGGGCACCAAGGTGTACAGATTCGCATCGGTGGAATTGGACTCGGCAAAAGATCCTGCATTGACGTTCCAGCTGTATGCCCAGAGCCTGCCCGCCACAACTGTCGGATCGGGGTAGCTTGCAATATCGGGTGTGACTGAAATATCAAAACGCCTAAAAAGGCTGCTGGCAAAATTCGAGTGACTGGTGTTCTGCAATACGATGCGGAAACTGCCGGTGCTCGTGGTGCTGTAGCGAAACGGATTGTTCAGTGGCGCAGACAAGGGGTCACTGCAGCTGATCAAGCCACCGTTTGGTCCGCTGCCATCGTCAAGCGGCAGCGCACCGCCCGATACGTTGGCGCCGTTGGGATCGAAGATTTCCACCGTCAGTGCATCGGTAGTTGATGAGCCGCAGGCTGAAATGTTGATGACTTCACCAGCGCTCAGTATATCGACGTACATGGACGCAGTGGCCGCGTCACCTGTCTGTGTCAGTGAGTAGCTGTAGTCTGAAACAAGCTGCGTCAGCCCAAGTTGCGCGGTGCCTTCCGCATGCGCGCTGTCTGTGACCATCAGTCCACCGGAGACCGCAAGCAAAGCGGCGCCCCAAAGCGTGGAACGGTTTGTATTAACGTTTGGCCATTTAGCCATTTATTTAGTACCCCTATCAGCTTTAACAGCCAGGTGTTCAATCCGCAACGCGGGTCGTCGGCGTTTTTGACGCGCCTTGGGCCCACTTGTAATGCCTGTCCCCGAGATCAGATACAGCTGTGTAGCCCTTTGCTATCACGACATCCGAGACGCTCATTGTGTTTTCGCTTTCGCAGCGATCGTTCGTACACAAGGTGGATAGCAGAAAGAGTGCCTATGCACATGCAAACATATGTGCAATTGAGCTTGGGCAGCTGCTGGAGAGCTGCAAAGGGGTGCAAACCGGAGAGAAGACGCAGGAAGAGCCGGTGCGGCTTGGACTGTAGATAGGTGCGATTTCTATCCACGGCGGTGGATTTTGGGATGGTGCCGAACCCTGTGAGGGTGGGTTCAGTTCGGGGCGCGCAGTTCGGGGCGCGCAGCCGCATTGCACCTGAGCCAGACCAGCCTCGACGTGAGAATGAACTCCCACCCACAAAGACCACGCAGCAGTTGGCATTAGCCAAATATCAGCAAAGCTCAGGGCGCCTCGACGGTCACCTGGATCAGCGCGGTCTGTTCTTCATAGGTCGCTTGGATCACAACAGACATGTCCGCCGTGATATCGCCAATATCTTCGCTGAGCACAATATGCCCCTCTTCACCTATTTCACTGCTCAGCGCGATTGAGTCTGTATCACCGCTAAGGACCTCCCAGGTGGCGTCCGTGCTCACGTCCACCGTGCTGCTGTCACTGTAGTTGGCGTACAACACCAGTGATTCATCCGTGTCCGTGGTCTGCAGCAGCCAGGGATTGGCGCTGGTATTGAAGCTCACGCTCGACAAAGTTTTGTCTGCATCCACCGTGACCGTGGCATCTGTTGCATTGTCCAGCCCACCGCAGCTGGCGCGCACGGTGGCGCTGCCAGCGGCGACGCCTGTTATCACGCCTTTGTTATCGCTGCTGTTGCCCACGCTCAGGTAAGTGCTATCGCTGCTGCTCACCAGCGCCCAATGGCTGTTGTCAGAGATGTCGTTGCTGCCGCCACCACTGAAGCTCCCCGTCGCCCTGAGCGAGGCGCTGGTACCTTCGTCCAGTGTCAGGCTTGTGCTGCTCAGCGTGATGGCCGTCAAGGTATCCAAGGCGGTGACAGTGGTTTCCCCGCTCACCGCACCGCGCGTGGCGCTCAGGGTAGCGGTGCCGGCCAAGTGGCTCAGCAGGGTAATGCCCGTGCTGCTCTGCGCGCCGACCGAGGCGATGGCGGTATTGCTGCTCGCCCAGTTCAGGCTCTCATTCAGCTCGCGCACAGTGCCATCGTCGTAGTGGCCGCTAGCCGAGACGCTCACGCTTTTGCATTCGTCCAGCGACAACGCTGCAGGCTCAAAGCTAATGCTCTGCAGCTCAGCGCTGGACACCACAACCGTCTCGCTCGCACTGAAACGGCCGAAGCGCACGGTGATGATTGCTTCACCCACCGCGTGGCTCTGCAGCAGACCGCTGGCATCCACACTCACAATGTCATCGCTGCTGCTATGCCAGTGCACCTGATCGCTGTAGTCCTGGTCGTCCCCAGCAGTAAAACTGGCAGACGCGGTCCAGCTGACGCCTTGTTCTTGTTCCAGCAGCGCGCTGGCGCCTGCATCGATCTTGATCCCGAGCATACCCAGCTCTGCGATTGCAGCCGTCTCCAAGTAGCTGCTCGCCTTGTCGTCTTCACAACCCAGGCACAGGCAGCCCAGGGCAATCACCAAAGGCAATTTATTCATCGTATTGCCCCACCCAGAGCGTAGTCAATGCCCAGTCTTATCCCGCTCAAGTCCAGTGATTCGTCGATCTGGTAGTTGTTGTAGCTGATGTCCAGATGCAAGCGCCTGCTGAGTCGCGTACCGATACCGATGGCGGCGTGATAGCCACTGAAATCCTCCTCGCCGGGGTAACCGTCACCGTCTGTCTGCAGGTCCAGCGTGGCGCGCGCGCCACTGAACAAGGTGTAGAGAAAGGTGCCCTGGGCGGTGTCCGGGGTGCGCAGCCTGATGCCGTAGCGCAGCAACACCGGCTGCTGCACTGTGAGCTCGCCGATGCTGTCGTCGCCCAAACCAGTGGCCAGTGCTATCTCAATGCCAATGCCCGTGCCCAGCCAAAAACCCGCGTGCGCGCTCAGGGCGTTGATGTGGAAATCGCTGTTGCCGATGCTGAGCGTTTGCCGCTCCAGGCCGAGGCCGGCGTAGAGGTTGCCCGGCACGGCGGCCTGGGCATGGCCCGCGGTCAAGGCGCAGGCTAGCAAGGCCGCGGGTATCAAAGAGGAGGGGGTCATTGCGTGTTACCGCCTGTGCGAGATGATCCAAGGATTCGACAGAGTATAGCGGTGCAATGTGCAAATAATGGGCAGGCAGTGCCTGAAAATGTAATCGTAATGCAACGGCGTTTGCACTTGATTCCGATCCCAGCAGCATGCGATCCGCCGTGCAGATCGGCCTGTCGCAGAGACAAATGCAGATCGCACAGTGACAGCCGCCCGCACCGCTGTTCCCGCCCGTGCGGGCAGCTGTTAAGCTATTAAACTGTCCATCAGTCCAGTGAATCATGCTTCAGGTCTATCACAGTAATCGCCTCGAACTGCTGCTCGAAATCATGTGCGCACAACGCGCCTCACAGCCTCTGGCTGACGTATTTCAAGCTGATCAAATTCTCGTCGCCAATCCCGGCATTGGCCGCTGGCTGAGCCTGCAGCTGTCCCAGCGCGACGGCATCGCCGCCAACATCGACTACCCGCTGCCCGCGTCCTACGTCTGGAAGCTCTACCGCGAGCACCTCGATGGCGTGCCGCAGCACTCGGCCTTCAACAAGCCGCGCCTGCAATGGACCCTGATGCAACTGCTGGCCGATCTGCCCGCGGATGATCTCCCCTCGGATGATCTCTACGATCCGCTGCGTCACTACTTAACCGCCGACAGCCCCGACGAGGCCACGCTCAAACGGGTGCAACTGGCGGCCAAAATCGCCGACGTTTTCGACCAATACCTCGTCTACCGCCCCAACTGGCTGCTGGACTGGGAGGCGGGCAAGCTGCCCACAACTGCCCCAGGCAACTGGCAGGCAGCCCTCTGGCGCGCCCTGCGTGCACGCCTCGACGAGCCGCACCGCGCCACCTTGCACCGCGCCTTCTGCGATGCGGCAAGCGCCGGCCAACTGCACAGCGACAAACTGCCCGAGCGGCTCTACATCTTTAATGTGGTCTCCCTGCCGCCCAGCTATTTGGATGTATTGGTGGCGCTGGCCGAGCATGTGCCCATCGATCTCTACCTGCTCAACCCCTCGGTGGAGTTCTGGGACGAGATCACCGACCGCAAGCGCCAACTCAAGCTGCGGCAGAAGCAGGGCGGCGATACGCCTTTGGACGACGGCAATGCGTTGCTCGCCGCCACCGGGCGGCTGGGGCAAAACGCCCTGCGGCTGCTGCACGCGCGCGGCCAGTTTATCCACGAGCAGAACTTCTCCGTGCCCGCCGAGCACAGCGGCCGACTGGCGCAGCTGCAGCGCGAAGTCCTGACCCTGACCCAGCCCAGCAGCGAACCCGCCCCCGAGCAGCTGGGGCAGATGGGCCTGCTGCCGGCCGAGCAGGACAACTCCCTGCAGGTGCACAGTGCCCACAGCGTGCTGCGCGAAGTGCAAGTGCTGCACGATCAACTGCTGGCTCGCTTTGAACGCCTGCCAGATCTGGGCCCTGCGGACATCGTCGTGATGGTGCCCAACGTCGACCAATACACCCCCGCGGTCACCGCCGTGTTTGGCTCGGCCCCGGCGGAGCGCTACATCCCCTGGGAGATCGCCGACCGCAGCCTCAGCCAGACAGACCCCGTCGTGGCCCTGCTGCGCAGCCTGCTCGATCTGCCCGCCTCGGAGTTCACCGCCAGCGAAGTGCTCGGCTGGTTGTCGCAGCCGGTGCTGGCGGCGCGCTTTGAGCTGCAAGATGCCGATCAGCAACACCTGCTGTCCCAGTGGGTGCGCGAGAGCGGCGCCTGCCGCCAGCTCGGCGCGTCACCCTTGGCCGCCGACAGCAACGGCCCGCTCAACAGCTGGGCCTTCGCCCTGCGGCGCCTGCTGGCGGGCTACGCCATGGGCGATGCCAACCCCGTGGGCGGCGTCTACCCCAGCGCGGCCCTCGAGGGCGGGCAGGCCGTCTTGCTCGGCAACCTCATCGACTGCCTTGATCGCCTCGGCCACTGGTCTCAGGTGCTGGCAGCCCCGCGCAGCATGCGCGCCTGGCTCGATACCTACAACCAACTGGTCACGGATCTGCTCGCGCCTGACGACGACCAAGCACTCGGCGTACAACAACTGCGTGACTGCCTCGCAGACCTGGCCGAGAACGCCGAGGCCGCTGATTTTGACGAGGTCCTTGAGCCCTCCGCCATGCTCGCGCTGCTGGACAACGCGCTCGCCGGGCTCAGCGCCAA
This sequence comes from Granulosicoccaceae bacterium, assembly GCA_033852095.1. GTDB lineage: Bacteria > Pseudomonadota > Gammaproteobacteria > CALCKW01 > CALCKW01 > CALCKW01. The sequence goes on from JAWSVD010000302.1 coordinate 5,625, forward strand.
GACCCAGCGCTTTCTCACCGGCCGCGTAACCATCAGCTCCATGGTGCCGCTGCGCTCGGTGCCGTTCCGCGTGGTCTGCCTGCTCGGCCTCAACGACGGCGAGTTCCCGCGGCAAAACAAACCCGTCAGTTTCGACCTCATCGCCGCCAGCCCCGAGATTGGCGACCGCTCCGTGCGCGAGGACGATCACTACCTGTTCCTCGAAGCGCTACTCTCCGCCCGCGACGAGTTGTATTTGTCCTGGATAGGCCGCAGCCCGCTGGACAACAGCGAGCAGACCGCCTCGGTATTGCTGGCCGAGTTGATGGACTATTTCCGTATAGATAGCAGCTCAGAGAACCACGCTGAGGGCGAGGCTTTGACCGTCATCCAGCACCCCTTGCAGGCCTTTTCCCCGCGCTACTTCAACGGCTCCGACCCGGCGCTGTTCAGCTACGCTGCGCAGTGGTTGCCGCGCGACGGCATTGTGCGCGAGTCGCTCGATCAGCCAGCAGTCGCGCTGGGGCCGCTGTCCCTCAGCGCCCTGATCCGCTTCTGGCGCGATCCGGCCACCGCCTACTGCCGCGACGTATTGCAGCTCGGGCTCACCTTCACACAAAGGGTAGCGGTGGACACCGAGCCCTTCGATCTCGACGCGCTCGAGCGCTACCAGCAGCGAAACGATCTACTCGCCGGCGAGCTGGCCGAGCCACCGGTGCCCGCAGCCCAGGCGCTGGCCGCCGCCATTGGCCGCGGCGAATTGCCGCACGGCCAGTTTGCTCAAGTTGTCTTCGACAGCGCCCTCGAAGAAGTGCTGCCACTGGCCGAGCGCATCAAGCGCTATACCCAGCAACCGCTGCCCCCGGCGGCGCTGCAGCTGCACATCAACGGCTGGCACATCGAAGGGCAGCTGGGCGATCTCTACGACTGCGGCGATAAAACCGTGCTGATCATGGCGCGGCCGGGGGCCTTCAAAGGGCCCGATTTAATCAGCCTCTCCCTCAGCCACCTGATCGGCTGCGCGGCGGGGCTGCTGCACAGCGACAGCCGCTTTATCGCCCGCGACAAAAACCACAGCATGCGACACCTCTCGGTGCATGACGCGGCAGAGCTGTTACAGCCCTGGCTCGATCACTACGCACAGGGGCAGGCCGAGGCGTTGCCGTTTTTCCCACACAGCAGCTTGGCGCTGCTCGCTAGCCCACACAAGCTCGAGCAGCAGTGGCTGGGCGGCGAAATGGTCTCGGCCGACAGCGCGCGTGAATCCGTGCAACTGCTCTGGCCGCAGCTGGACAGCCCCTTGTTATTGCCCGCCTTTGAGACACTGGCGCAGACGCTCTTGTCACCGGTATTGGAACTGCTCTCGGAGGAGAAATCGTGAAAGCGCTAGACGTAGCCACACTGCCACTCAGTGGTACCCACCTGATCGAGGCAAGTGCCGGCACCGGCAAGACATTCACCTTGGCGCACTTGTATTTGCGCCTCATCGTCGAGCGCGGCCTCACGGTGGAGCAGATCCTCGTGGTCACCTTCACCCGCGCCGCGGTACAGGAGCTGCGCACTCGCCTGCGCCAGTCCATCGTCGACGCCCGCGCCGTGCTCGCCGACCCAGACAACGCCAGCGGCCTGCTCGCTGATCTCATCCTGCCGCACAGAGATACATCTGGCCTGGCCGAGCAGCTTGAGGCGGCGCAGTTGTCCATGGATCAGGCGGCTATCTCCACCATCCACACTTTCTGCACCCAGCTGCTCAGCGACAACGCCTTCGAGAGCAGTCAGCTATTTGATATGCAGGTGGAGGACCGCGACAGCGAGCTGCAGCTGCTGGCGGTGCGCGAGTACTGGCGTCAGCACTTTCTGGCGCTCTCCAGCGCGGACACCCAGTGGGTGCACCGCAGCCTCAAATCACCGGCCTTTTTGCTCGCCCAGATCCGCATCCTGCTCAGCGCCAATGCGCCGCAGCTGCTGCCCGCGGGCAACAGGGCAAGTTATGATAATCAGGCCACGGCCGTGCAGGCCAGCTGGCAAAAGCTGCAGCAGCGCTGGCGCGACGAAGGGCCAGAGATCCGCAGCACCGTGGACGACTCCACCGACCTGAACCGCAACAAAGTGCAAGCGCGCACCGTGGTCAAAGCGGTGGATTGGCTGAACGCCCACGCCGAGAGCGAATCACTGCCCGGCGCCCTGGCGGCGGAGCTCAAAGTCTTCAGAGATTCGCACCTGCGTGCCAGCGTGAAAAAGGGCAAGCAGGCCCCGGAGCACGCTTTCTTTTTATTGGTCGACGAACTCTGGGATCTGCTCGGGCCGCTCGCGGCCCTGCGCCTGTCCGTGGAGCTCAGCCGCTGCGCCGATTTTGTCGCCCACTGGCTTGTGCAGCACAAGGCCAAGCTGCGCCTGCTGTCCTACGAAGATCTGCTGCACTACGCCGCTGCAGCCCTCGACGGGGAGGGCGGCGAGGCACTCGCCGTTCGCTTGCACGAGAAGTTTCCCGCCGCCCTGATCGACGAGTTCCAAGACACCGACCCGCGCCAGTACGGCATCTTCTCGGCGCTCTACGCCGGGCAGAGCGAGCTCGCCTGGTACATGATCGGCGACCCAAAACAAGCCATCTACAGCTTCCGCGGCGCGGACATCAACACCTACCTCATGGCCGCCGCGCAGAGCGAGAACAGCTACACCCTCGGCACCAACTGGCGCTCCACCAGCGCCATGGTGGCGGCGGTCAATGGCCTGTTTGGCAACACCGAGCGGCCCTTCGCGCTGGAGGGGCAGGTGGGCTTTACGCCTGTGGACGCCAGCGGCGCCAAGGACGATCACGTGCTGTTGCGCGGCGGCGACGAGCAACCGGCGCTGCGTCTGGCATCGCTGGCGCTCGGCGACGACGGCAAGGTGCTCAACAAGGGCGCGGCCACCACCCAGGCCGCGCGCATCACCGCCGCCCTGATCGCCGAACAGCTGCAGGCCGGGCAGGACGGCCAGCTCAACAAGGGCAAAGCCCCGCTGGCGCCCGCCGACATCGCCGTGCTGGTGCGCAGCAACCGCCAGGGCCGCATGATCAACGAGGCACTGGCGGCGCTGGACATCGCAAGCGTGGTCACAGGCAACGACAGCATCTTCGCCAGTCTGCAGGCGCTCAACCTCTGCCGTCTGCTGCAAGCCCTGGCCGAGCCCAGCAATGAGCGATTGCTGTTGCGCGTGCTCGCCAGTGATCTCTGCGGCTTTGCGCCCGGCGAGCTGCTCTACCTGCAGCAGCACGACGCCCAGTGGCAGCAACACCTGGAAGTCTTCACCCGCTTCGCCTTGCTGCTCAAGCGCCAGGGCCTGCTCGCGGCGCTCTTGGCGCTGCTGGCCGAATACGGCACCGCCGCACGCCTGCGCGGCCAGACCGGCGGCGAACGCAGCCTCAGCAACTACCTGCAACTGGGCGAGCTGCTACAGCAAGCCTGGCAAGAACAGCCCGATCTCGACAGCTTGCTGGTCTGGCTCGAGCGCCACATCGAGAGCCCCAAGGACGCCGGGGACGTGGCCCAGCTGCGCCTCGAGACCGACGAAAAACTGGTGCAGATCGTCACCGTGCACAAGTCAAAAGGCCTCGAATACCCCGTGGTTTATCTGCCCTATGTCTGGGCCGCACGCGCTGCCAAAAGCAGCGACACCGTGCTCTGCCACACCGACAAGGGCCCCTGCCTGGACTTGGGCAGCGCACAGATAGACGACCACCGCGAGCAGATGCAGCGCGAGGCCCTGGCCGAAGACGTGCGTCTGCTGTACGTGGCGCTGACCCGCGCCGCCAGCCAGTGCACGCTGATCTGGGGCGACGTCAAAGGCGCGGAGCTGAGCGCCATGGCCCGCCTGATGGGTCAGCACGGCGAGAAAATGACCGTCGGCTTCAGCGAAGTGATGCAGCGCTGGGTGGCCGCATGCCCCGAGGCCGAACTGATCGACACCCCCGAGGCCCGGCCTCTGAGCCAGATCGAGCACAGCGAGACCTTGATAGCAGAGCAGGGCAGCCGGCCGCCGCGCCCCAGCTGGCAGATCAGCAGCTACAGCGCACTGGTGCGCCACGCCCATGGCCAGGCAAATACCCTTGTGGCCAAGAGCGCAGAGATGCCCGATCACGACGCCGCCGATCCGCGCCGCAGCCCCGCCGAGGCACCGCCCACCGACCTCGACTCTATTATGTTCTTCCCCCGTGGCGCGCAGGCCGGTACCTACCTGCACTACGTGTTCGAGCACGCCGACTTCCCCACAGCCCAAGGGCCTGAGCTGCAAAAGTTGGTAGAAGAATCACTCGCCGCCCACGGCTACGCCGACAGCTGGCGCACCGCGGTGCTGTCTATGATGCAAGAGGTGCTGGACACCCCCTTGGCGCCGTTCAGCAATTGCCGCCTGCGCGATCTCAGTGCCGCCGACCGCCTCAACGAGATGAACTTCCACTTCCCCGTGCCACAGTTGTCCTGTACCGCACTGATGCAAGTGCTGCGTCAGCACGGCGTCATCGGCGAGCACGAGTTCCTCGATTTCAATACGGTCAAAGGCTACATGACCGGCTTCATCGATTTGATCTTCCGCCACGAAGGCCAATACTTCGTGCTCGACTACAAATCAAATCACCTCGGCTACAGCCCCGAAGACTACGGTGCAGACGCCCTGCAAGCAGCCATGCGCGAACACCGCTACGACTTGCAATACCTCATGTACACCGTCGCGCTGCACCGCTACCTCAACACCCGCATCCCCGACTACCACTACGAGCAACACATGGGCGGCAGCTTCTACCTCTTCCTGCGCGGCATGCGCCCCACGGACCCCACAGCCCCCGGCATCTACCACGACAAACCCCCGCTGGCGCTAATCCAAGCCCTAGACAACCTCTTCGCCAACAAAGGAGCCCCCGCATGAACACAGCCACAACACCCCCTGCGCCCTTTATGGCTTCTGTGTCCCTTGAGCCCCTTGATGAGTCCACTGTGGGGCCGAATTTGTTCGAGCAACGTACCCAAACAATCACACCGGCCGCCACACCAAGCACCAGTGCCACCTCTGTAGGTTCGGCTTCAGCCGGAATGCATGCCCAAATAGAATCACCGGCCAAAATGCCAGCCACCGGCGCCACGCCTATTGGCCCGAACGGCCAGCAGGCGGCTTCATTCGGACAGCGGCGGCCCCGAATTGTCCGAATAAATTCGAACCTACAAAAAACACAGCCCTTTGCAAGATCAGCTGGGCGATATACCCAAACAACTACACCGGTCGCTGTAGGCTCAGCCGGGCTGCGTCCAGTGTCAGCCGGAATGCATGCCCAAATAGAATCACCAAGCAAAACGCCAAGCGCCAGCCCCACCCCTGTGGGGCCGTATTCATTCGGTCAACAAACCCAAACTACCGTGCAGGTCGCTGTAGGTTCGGCCGGGCTGCGTCCAGTGTTAGCCGGAATGCATACCCAATCAAACACACAGTCCTTCACCACAAACCCCCATGCCCTGACCCAATACAAAGGAGCAGCAGCATGAGCACCACCAACTCCACCTCTGTAGGTTCGGCGAGGCCGCAGACGGCCTCTGTAGGTTCGGTCGGGCTGCGTCCAGTTTTAGCCGGAATGCATACCCAAAACACAGCCCTGGCCAAAGCCCTGCGCAACACCCCAGACCTGCGCCCCCTAGACCTCCACCTAGCCCGCTTCGCCACCTCCATGGACGCCACGCCAAACAGCGCCGTCCTAGTCGCCACAGCCCTGGCCAGCCGCGCCATAGGCGCAGGCAACGTCTGCGCCGACCTGGCCGACTGCATCACCTGGGCCACCGAAAACCCAGAGCACGAGCTCCCGCTGGAAGTCGCCACCTGGCGCGAAGCTCTGTTAAACAGCAGCGCAGTACACGCCCCAGCAGCCCTAACAGAGCAGGGCGGTGAACCAGCACCAGCCGCAGCAACGGCTGCCACACCACGGGAGGCCGCAGCAACGGCTGCCGCCCCACGGAAGGCCGCCCCCCTAATCCTAGACAGCGCCGACCGCCTCTACATCGCCCGCTATTACGGCGACGAACAATTCGTCGCCGATACCCTGCGCCGCATCCAGGCCGACAGCGCCCCCTTGGCAGACGCAGCAGCCATCAACACTCAGCTGGACCGCTTCTTCCCGCCAGCCCAAAACGCCGCAGGCGAAGCAATCCCCGACTGGCAGCGCAGCGCCGTCGCCGTTGCCCTGCGCCAGCGCTTCACCGTCATCTCCGGCGGCCCCGGCACCGGCAAAACCCGCACCGTCGCGCGGCTGCTCTGCCTCGCCCAGCACTTCGCCGCCGAACCCCTGCGCATCGCCCTCACGGCCCCCACCGGCAAGGCCGCCGCGCGCCTCTCCCAATCCATCCAGCGCGAGCTGCCCGCCATCGCCGAGCTGCTGCCCGAGGCCGCGATGCAGGTCCCCACCGATGCCTTAACCCTGCACCGGCTGCTCGGCTACCGCGGCGACGGCAGCTACCGCCACGGCCAGCACAACCCGCTCTCTGTGGACCTGCTGCTGGTGGACGAGGCCTCCATGCTCGATCTCGCCATGATGGCGCGGCTGCTCAAAGCCGTGCCGCCGCAGGCGCGGCTGGTATTGCTCGGCGACCGGGATCAGCTCTCATCAGTGGAGGCGGGCAACGTGCTCGGCGACATCTGCGCTGATCATTTCGACAGCATCAGCGACCACATGCAGGCCTACCTGCAGCAGGTTTGCCCGGTCGAGGTGCCGCAGCTGCAACTCTCCGATCATCCACTCGCCGACGGCATCAGCCTGCTGCGCCACAGCTACCGCTTCCGCGCCGACAGCGCCGTGGGCGGGCTGGCCAGCGCCCTCAACAGCGGCGACTGGCCCGGCGTGCAGCGCTGGCTGCAAGCCGACGACCCGGCCATGCAATACCTGCCGCCCAGCGCCGAGAGCCAACAGCTGCTCAACAGCAAGGTGGTCAAACACTTCCGCGCGCTGCTCAAATGCAGCAGCGCCAGCGAGGCGCTCAGTCACTTGTCTGGCTTCCAGCTTCTCTGCGCCCTGCGCCGTGGCCCGGCAGGGGTCGACGAGCTCAACGCCCAGCTGGCGCAGGGCCTGCGCCGCGCTGGTCTCGTCACTGGCAGTGGCGATCACTATCCGGGCAGGCCCATCATGGTGCAGCAGAACGACTACGCCCAGGGCCTCTACAACGGCGACGTAGGTTTGCTCTGGCCCGACGACACCGGCGATCTGCGCGCCTGGTTTGAGGACGGCGAGGGCGGGGTGCGCTCGGTAATGCCCGCACGGCTGCCCAGCCACGAGAGCTGTTACGCCATGACCGTGCACAAAACCCAGGGCTCCGAATTCCTCGATATCTGCATTGTGCTGCCCGAGCAGCCCGCGCCCATCCTCAGCCGCCAGCTGCTCTACACCGGGGTGACACGGGCGCGCGAAAGTCTTAGCTTGTACGGGTCGATAGCGGTGATAAAATCCATGGTGCAGACCCCGATCAAACGCCGCTCGGGCCTGCGCGATGCGCTGAGCCAGAGCACCGTCAATTCAAGTCCCAACCCCACTGCGAGCCCCGAAGCATGAAACGCCACTTCTACAGACCCAGCGAAGGCCACCGCCTGCCACACAACCCCTTCAAAGCCATCGTCGCGCCGCGCCCCATCGGCTGGATCGGCACCCGCGGCGCGGGCGGGGTCAACAACCTCGCGCCCTACAGCTTCTTCAACGCCTTCAGCGACGCGCCGCCCATCGTCGGCTTTTGCAGCATCGGCCGCAAAGACACCGTCACCAACGCCGAGCTGACCGGCACCTTCAGCTGGAACCTCGCCACCAAAGCCCTGGCCGAGCCCATGAATACCAGCAGCCTGGGCGTGGGCTCGGAAGAGGACGAATTCATGCTCTCCGGCATGACCGCCGTGGACTGCTCAGAGGTCGACGCCCCGCGGGTGGAGCAGGCCCAGGTCAGCTTCGAATGCCTCACCACCCAGTGCATCCAACTGCAAGACGCAAAAGGCACCGCCCACGACCGCTGGTTGCTGCTCGGCGAAGTGGTCGGCGTGCACATCGACGAGGCCCTGCTGCTCGACGGCATCTACCAGACCGTCGCGGCCAAGCCCATCATGCGCGGTGGCGGCACCAAAGACTTCTTCACCATCGACGAATCCTCCCTGTTCCACATGGAGCGGCCCGACGACAACCGGTAACTGACCGTGGCCAACCCCGCCGACCACTTCATCGTGCCGCCCTGCGAGCGCGAGATCGAAATCATCCACCGGGATGAACACATCATCGTGCTCAACAAGCCGCACGGCTTGCTGTCTGTGCCTGGGCAAGACCCGCGCAACGTGGATTCGGTGCTGACTCGGCTCAAAGTGACTGACCCTGGGGTGCGGCTGGTGCACCGGCTGGATTTTGCTACTTCTGGGTTGATGGTGGCTTGTTTGACGGATTTTGCGATTGCGGATTTGAACCGGCAGTTTCGGGAGCGGCTGGTTGAGAAGTGTTATGAAGCGGTTTTGGTTGGGCATTTGATCAAGGATCAGTTTGAGATTGATTTGCCTGTTGGGCGGGGGGAGTTTCCTCGGTCGAAGGTTTGTGCGGAGACTGGGAAGGTGGCTGTTACTCGGGTTGAGGTTTTGGAGAGGGGGGTGACGGCTGAGGGTGTGGGGTATAGTCGGGTACTGTTTCGGCCGGTTACTGGGCGGACTCATCAGTTGCGGCTTCACAGTTTGGCTGTTGGGTTTGCTATTTTTGGGTGTGATTTGTATTCGATGCCGGTTGAGACGAAGGGTGGGGTTGTTAGTTCTGAAGAGCTGGCGGGGCGGTTGATGTTGCATGCTTGTGGGTTGGGGTTTTATGCGCCTGAGCGTGGTGGCGCTGTGCGGTATGAATCTTGTCTGTTCCTCTAAATGCGGTTGCGGGATTTGCAATATTACAAGGCTGTTTTAGTTGAGCTGCAGGATCTGCGGTTGGCCTGTTTGATGGATAATATACGGAGAATTCAATAGAGGGTGATTTAGACCGTGGCTACAGATAAACAAGCACTTGGTGCATTTGGCGAAGATTTTGTAGCGAAGAAATGCGCTTGCCCGAAATGCAAGAGGGCGAAGACCCTAAAGAAATTACCTACTAATTTCAAGTGCGCTGACTTGGTTTGCGATTTCTGCGGGTACTTGGCTCAAGTGAAGGCTAAAACGGTCAAGCACATCGAAATTCTACCTAGCCAAATATTGGGCGCTTCTTGGAAGCCTCAGAAGGAAAGAATGGATGCAGGGATATATTTCCCGCTCTACCTTGTCTTGAAATCAGACAAAAAAACGTCCGTGTTCTATTTGTCCGCTGATCTGCAAAGTCCTGATATGTTTATTGCGAGAGAACCGCTTAAAGAGACAGCTAAGCGTGCTGGTTGGCAGGGTTTTTTGTATGATCTTACGGTGCTGCCTGCTGGGGCGATGGTTCGGTTGGTGTAGTGGCCGGTATGAATCGCTTCCGCCTAGCTCGTTCCTTGTTTTACTGTAAAGAAAAGGCTGGCGGAATATTGTTCATAGCGGTTGGTGTTTGATATTGGACTGGCTTTAAGGCTGGAGAGGAGGCTTGCAGTTTTGTTGTCTTTAAATAGGTTCCTATGGCGTTCATGTTTTTCTATGCGCTATCCATTAATTTACAGTGAAAATATTTGAGGTTATTAAAGTAAATGCTAAAAATTCGGGACGTATCAATTGAGAACTTCAGGTCAATTGTTGGAGAGCCCTTTAAGTTTGACTTTGACGACTACTGTGTGATAGTAGGGATGAATAACAGCGGAAAATCTAACATCCTAAGAGCTCTGCTCCTTTTCTTTACGGGTTCTGTCGATGGTAGGACATTTGATCCTGTTTTAGATTTCCCGAAAACAGAAACGCTGTCTAATCAGGCTAAAACAAAAATAACTCTTGCTATATCCTATGACCCTATAAAAGATTTAAACCTAGAAAAATCAATTTCAAATCTAGAGAGTGAATCACATCAAAAAAGGCTTGAAGGAAATGTTATAAAAATAAGAATGGAGTTTAGCAAAAAAGGAGTGCTTCAATGGAAGTTTTTCAGTAAGGCAGGGTTGAGAAGTATTCGTGCCGATTTGATTTATCCAGTTGTAAATGCAATCAGAATATCGATAAAGTTTAAGTATTTACCGGCTGGTAGAGACGTGGTTTCTACTATCCGAAATGAATTAAATGAAGAGTTAATAGGCACGGTTTTTAGTGGGTGGAGCGGGGCAGTCAAAGCAAGAAGAGAAATCAATGAGTCGATAGAGAATCTTATTTCAAAGTTGCAACCAAGGCTTGATAAGTCAGGGCTGGAGATAACTAAGACATTTGGAGCAGTTTTCAGCGAAATAGAGTCCTTAAAATTACAAATACCATTTGATAATCTTGAAAATTTACTTCCTTATTTGACGCCAACTCTAAAAGATTACTATGAGACACCGTTAAGTCAAAAGGGATCAGGGATACAGACTAGTACCTTGTTGTTTCTCCTTAAGTATTTATCTGACAATCATCCTCAGAGATATAACCTTAGAGTGAACTATATCTGGGCTATTGAAGAGCCTGAATCATATTTACATCCTTCGAGTCAGAAAGCCATATCTGATATTCTAAGAGAGTTTTCAAAGGATGTGCAGACGATAATAACAACGCATTCCCCAAACTTCGTGCCTCGTGGAAGCGAAAATGTAATTGTTATTGGCAAAGACACACAAGATCCTTTTTCTACGAAAATAGTTAGTAACGATTTTGAAGATGCAAGGCGAACTTTGGGCGTGTCGCTTTTGGATTCAATGTATTTGTATCCATTTAATATTGTTGTAGAGGGGCCATCGGATGAAATTCTACTTCGCGGTGCCTGGGTAAAGTTACATGAAGAAGGTGTCGTGGAAATAGATCCGGATGATATAAGGTTTTTTCCCGGGGGAAATGCAAATGGTGCTTGTTGCCTGTATGAGTCATTTGTGAATTTCGGTGACTCAGGGGAGGTGAAAATATCTCTATTAATAGATGGTGACGACGCAGGGAATAAGGCTCTAACAGGGCTTAATAAGAGAATAAATGGGATTAAGAATATTAAATGTAATAGAGACTATTTCCAATTGCCAAATGATGTAGAGTGGTTGGTTTCGGCTAGGGTAATGGAAAGGATTGATGATGAATATAGTTGCGTTACTATTAATCGGAATACTGATAATGAAATCACCAAATTTCATGTTGATGGTAAAAACAAAAAAAGAGTCGCTCGCGCTATGGTAACTGAGTCTGATGTTGAAGATTTAGAAGATTTCAAAAAAGTTATTTTGCTTATTGAGAAAGAATATTTAAGGGAAATAAATGAAGACACCCATCGAAAATGATGGGTGTCCTCATTTGAGAAGCGTTGGTACTGCTTTATTGCAAGGATGGATTGATTTCGGCAAATAAGGCCGGATTGACGGGGAAGTCGCGACGGGTGTTTCAGTTGTTATTCACTGAGGTTTGGGTCTGGGCGAGCGGGGATAGGGTTAGTCGTTTTTGAACTTGGTTCTGCGGTGTGTTGTTATGTCGGGTGGAGCTTTTGGTGCGCTGGGGTAGGAATAAATAGAGACACCGACCCAGAATGATGGGTGTCCTCATTTGAGAAGCGTTGGTACTGATAAATTGCAAGGGTGGATTGATTTCGGCAAATAAGGCTGGGTTGGTGGGAAAGTCGGGGCAGGTGTTTCAGTTGTTGTTCACTGAGGTTTGGGGTTGGGCGAGCGGGGATAGGGTTAGTCGTTTTTGAGCTTGGTTCTGCGGTGTGTTGTTATGTCGGGTGGAGCTTTTGGTGCGCTGGGGTGTTGCAGATCCATTTTTTCTTGGTTCGCTCGCAGACTTGAGCGAGATTTCTTTCAGCTCCGACCCAGGGGCCGTTGCTGTCTTCAAACGTCGCGGCCATAAAGAGCCAGGTGTCCGTGTCGATGTTTAGGCGTTGCAGGATGGGGTTGAGCCCAGCATCGATGGCACCGCTTTTGTCTTTTCGGATCAGCCTTCCAGTCGCGTCGACTAAAGCGATGTAGTCTTTCAGGGCGCAGGGAATGCCGTCCTTTTGCTCTTTTTTCTCGTGGCCTTGGAAACGGTGAAGCTTGTCGGGGATGCTGCCTTTGCCTGCGGCGATGATGCGTTCTTGGATGCTGGTGTAGTCGCTGTCTTCGGGGATGTCGGCCATCTTGGCGCGAATGGGGTTTAGGTCGCAATAGACCATGGCGCTCAGCAATGCTGTTTCGTCCAGCAGTGCCTGACTTTTGAAGCGGGCCTCCCAAAATTTCCCCGTGACCTTGTCTTCTTTGTTGGCACGGCGAGCGATCGGTTCGTTTAAGGCGGACATGAACCACGAGATACTCTGGAGGCGTTCTCGCCAGAGGTTTACCGACTTGTCTAAGACCGTGTGTTCGGCTTCGGACAGGGCTTCGCCCGCGGTGAACCGCTGGGACAGCAGGTTGCCATGATAGAGGGTATGCCATTGGTCGATGATTTCTTCGCGGCTCCAGGCTTTGGCGCGTTCGGCGTTGATGTGCAAGACGAGATGAAAGTGATTTGACATGATGGCGTAGGCCGAAATTTCGATCGCGAATGTTTTGACGAGCTCTTCAAAGCGTTCAATAAACCACTCGCGGCGGTAGCTGTAGTCCTTGCCGTTGTAGGGGTCTTTGCCGCAGAGCCAGGAGCGGCGCACGCAGCGGGAGACGATGTGGTAGTTCGGGGTATCAGCAAGCGAGATCAGTTGTTTAAGCGGTGTGGGCATGGCAGATCCTCCGTGAGTC
>JAWSVD010000027.1:0-13869 GCA_033852095.1 Granulosicoccaceae bacterium
GGTGTTTAGGGTCACTGTAACGTTCAGGCGTCAGCTGAGGGTCTGTTGAGAGAAAGCAGCCCGTCCCGGCAGGCAATGGGGAATCCAGCGACACTGCACAGGGAATTTGTTCGGCTGCTTCAAAGAATGCGTGTCTATGTTTCTGCGGCCGCATTCGAGTGAGCACTTTACTAGATTTTTGTTTACCTCGATTGTGAGCATCGGGAAAATAAATGAAGACACCGACATTTTTAGATGAGTGTCCACATTCATGGAGAATAAACAGCCTGACTTTTAATGAGTTAATGATTATGTGGGAAAACTAATATAGCTTGATGCTTCGCTGCCTGCTAGCGGTTCACTAAAGTTGTAAAAGATTGGTGCTTATGCATAAAGCACTCAGTAACTTAAAATAGTTCACAACAATATATTTCTTGGTTTTTACGGGCCTTCAAAAGACATTCAATCATATCCTATGTGTAATGTTTCAAGTGTTACGGGTTCGTTTTCTGCAACGGATAGCTATTATGTAATACTGTTGGTGAATTCCTCGGTAGTTAAATATTTCATAGAAGGATCTACTGGATGACACTAATAAAACTCAGCGTAGCCACCGCCTTTTTTCTTGTGATCTCTGCTTGTGGAGGAGGCGGAGGCTCATCAGATTCGGGAGGCCACTCGGACGTGAAAACGGGGGTGTTTCTGGATTCCCCTGTATCTGGAATGGCGTACGTAACAGAGACTCAGAGCGGCGTTACCAACGGCGTGGGTGAATTTAACTATATTGCTGGAGAATCAGTTTCGTTTAGTTTAGATGGTCTGGAGCTAGGTACTGCTGATGCCATGGAAACGGTGCCCGTCACCGCATTGCCCAATGGTTTATCCGTCGCACTAATTTTGCAGACATTGGACACTGACCCTGCAGAAGGCTCAATCGATGTCGGTGATATCCGTTTGATGGATAGCTCTCGGCAGGTTTTGAGCGCTATTATTTCAGGCGATCAAGACGATTCGGCGCTTGATGTCAGCCTTATGAATGATGTAAAACAATCCACATCTGAAGCGGGCGGTACTCAGCCCTATTTGGATGCGCCGTTGAGCCGAACCGCTGTGGCTGAGCATATTAGGCAGCAACTGGCAGTCAGTATCTCCTTTTCCAATGACTGGCTGGATAATCGAATATTGGTCACAACAAACACCTTGTTAGGAGGGCCATCGCAAAGTAAATATGCCATGCGTTTTGACAAAGATGCTCAGTTGAGATTCGTCGGGTTTAACGATGACGGTAATCAGTTTAACTATGACAAGTTGGATCGAACCATTACAGCTGGTGGCGTGCTAAGTGTGGTTTTCTCAGATGGGAGAACATGCCTTTGGGAGGTTGTCGGAGAAACTGAATTTACCGTTGAAACTTTTGTGAGCTGCGACGGCGATGACCCTAGAGCAAGAAGTTTTTATATTTCTAAGCCCATGGCAGCGGCAGATCTGGATGGAAAAAGTTACACAGTCACGAGCGAAAATGGTGATGCGCCCTACGTTGCTAGTTTCAACGATGGCGAGCTCGCGGGTGAAGATCGAGTATTTGGTTCCTATCAAACGTCGCGCTTCCAAGGCGTTTATGCCAATTTCACCAGCAGCGCTGATATTTGGTTTCTATTAAAAGGGGACACAGATAGCGGGCTACTGATGAACTGGGGTTTTACGCTGCCAGACGACACTGCGGAAACGATGAGTTTTGTGAAGCTGAAAGATGGTAATAGCTGGCATGGATTTAACTGGTCGTATCCCTATTAGAAATGAACTGGATTTGTTCCAGCAGCTGATTATGTGAGATTTATGCATTTCTCACGTTGTTGGAGCTCATTCCTGTTCACTATCTGTGATCGACAGTGCTGCAAGCGATTCGGCGAGCACATCAAACACGGCGCTTATACGTTTGCTGGTTTTGAGCTGGCGATGGGCCACCAGCCAGATGGGGAAAACAATGGCTTCGGCGTCGGGCAGTGCGCGCTCTACCAGTGGCTCTTTGGCTGCGACGGACTCCATCATCGTGCCGATGGCGACGCCTTGTTTGATCATCTCCCATTGCACGAGGTGGTTTTCTGAGGTCACCAAGATATTGTCCTGCGACACACTCAGGCCAAAGCCGCGCAGGGTGTTGATCATCTGCTCGCTTCGGTCAAAGCCGGTGAACTCTGCCTGATTGAGCTTCTCGGTTGTTAGCGGGTGGCCTAGTTTTCTTAGGTAATCTTTAGAGCCATAGAGATGGGCTGCGACATCGCAGATTTTTTTTGCAACCAGGTCTGGGTGTGTTGGCGGGACGTTTCGCACGGCGATGTCGGCTTCTCTGCGGCCGAGATTACTGAGTTCGTTGGAGGCCAGCACTTCGATCGAAATGCCGGGGCACACTGAGCCATCTCGCCCAGAAGCGGGGTGTTGGGCCCGTTATTGGCTCTGTGCGATAGCAGCGCGATGGGCTCGCGCTTGCTTTGACTCACGTGGCCAGTTTAAAGCTCACCGGCAATTCGAATTGCCACAGCTCGCGTCGAACTTCCGCGGGGATAGTTGGGAATCGCTGGACTTTGCGCACCGCGTTCAGCGCTGCTTTGTCGAGTTGTTCAATGCCCGATGATTGCACCACCCTTAGATTGCTGATGCCTCCATCGCGTGATAGCAGGAAGGCGATGCGCACGGTGCCTTCGCGGCGTTTGCGGCGCGCTTGGCGCGGGTACTTGCGGTGTTTGAGGATCGCTACGCGCACGGCGTTTTTGTAGGCGTCCTCAACGCCTTGGCGCGCGGCGTCGGCTTGTGCTGTTTGCGCGGTGTTAGCTGTGCTGCCCTGGACTGCTGGCGCAGTGATAACAGCTGGCTCGGCGACGATTACCGTCTTGGCAGACGCGGGTTTAACCACCTTTTTTTTCGGCGGTGGTTTTGCCGCAGGTGGCGGCGTCGGGCTGATAGGCTCTATGGGCTTGGGCTTGGGCTTGGGCTTGGGCTTGGGCTTGGGTACCGGCACGGGTTTAGGTGTAGGTTCATATTTTTCCTTTGGCAGCAGTTTTTCTGTCACCACAGGTTTTGGTTTTTGGCTCTTTGTGCTGTTGTTCAACACAACGGCTTTGGAATCTGTTTTCTTCTTCTCGACGACTGGTTCTTTCTCTGGCGTTACAGGCTGCGGTAGCGCTTGAAACATCGCCATGCTCAGCCTCACCGCTTTGCTGGCCTGGCTGCTGACCTCGGGTTTGTCGTCGTCTTGTTGCTGCCATTGGTAGATGCCCGCAGCAATGAAGGCGTGCAGTGACAGGGACAGCGCCAAGCCGATGGAGCGGTAGCTCAATGCGCCTTCCTCGTGCGGATGGCGATTTTATCCAGCGACCGGTCCTTGAGCAGATCGATCACGGTGACAAACTTGCCAAAGGGTACGCGCTCGTCGATCACCAAAGTGATGGGCGTGGCGGGAGGCGTGTCATCCAATGTTTTGCTCAGCGCGCCCACGGTCGTTTCAGCGCCGTCGACGTAGTGTTGCAGCTCGCGGTCGATGGCGATTTCCAGTGGCTGCACTGTCTCTGTGCTGGCCTTGCCATCCGCGTCGGGCAGGGCGATGTCGAGCTGCCCGCTGGCCACAAAGGTGGCGGTGGTCAGCACGATCGCGAGCAGCACCAGCATGATGTCGATGAAGGGGATGACGTTGATGGTGTCGAACTTGCGCATGGGGCTAGCGCTCGCGTCGGTGGGCGATCAGCCACTCGGACTGCAGGGCTTCGGCACGTGCGGCGAGGGCGTTGTAGAACACCATCGAGGGAATGGCGACGAACAGCCCCATGGCGGTGGCCTTGAGCGCCAGGGATAAGCCGACCATCACGGCCTTGGTGTCTATCTGGCCGCTCTGGCCGATATCGTAGAAGGTCAGCATGATGCCGAAGACCGTGCCGAGCAAGCCCACGTAGGGGGCGTTGGAGCCGATGGTAGCGATCATCGTCAGCCCTTTGCTGAGATCCAGTTTGAGGCTTTCCAGCTGGTCGAAATCACGCACTGAGATACTGCGGTAGTGCAGGGCGCGCTCCACGGTGTAGGCCAGTGCCAGCACGCTCATCACGCCCAGCACCGCAAAGATCGTGATGTCCAAGTATTCCCGAATAAAATCCATCATCAAAAGTCAGCCTTAAAGCCCAGCGAAATCAGCCGGGGTAATTGTTCGATGTCCGTGCGCTCGCTGTAGTCAGCGTTGTAGTCAAAGCCCGAGATGTTCTTGGTGCCGAGCAGGTTGTTGATCTCGAAGTAGGTGCTCATGGTGCGGCCGCTGGCCCGTTTGACCACCCGATCGAAGCGCAGATCCAGTCGATGATACAGGGAGTGGCGTTCGCTGTTGATTTTGCCGTAGATGGGATCAAAAAGCCCCGGTGTTTGTGCGCTTTCGGTGGCGCCGAGCACAGGCGTGTAGGGCGAGCCACTGTGCACCCACAGTTTTGCGCCGGCGGTCCACTTTGGGGAGATTTTGTAGTTGGCCACCAGTGACATATTGACCGGCTGGTCGTGGCTGAAGTCAAAGGTATTGCCGCTCACTTTGTGCCGACGATCAGCTTGTGACAGTGACAGGGACATCCAGCCCGAGAGCTTGTCACTGAAGGTTTTTCGCACCAAGGTGTCCAGGCCATAGGCGGTGCCTTCGCCGTTATTGGCGTAACGGGTGTCATCATCGGCGGTGATCAGCTTGTCGGTGTCTTTGTAGTAGAGCTCTGTTTTGATCTCCAAGCCCTTGTCGAAAAAACGCTGCACGCCCACCACTCCG
This sequence comes from Granulosicoccaceae bacterium, assembly GCA_033852095.1. Classification (GTDB taxonomy): domain Bacteria; phylum Pseudomonadota; class Gammaproteobacteria; order CALCKW01; family CALCKW01; genus CALCKW01. The sequence goes on from JAWSVD010000027.1 coordinate 4,766, forward strand.
TGCAGGGACTCAACGTAGTCCAGATCGGGGTTGCCGAAGACTTCGTTGATCTCAAAATAACCCGGCATGCTGCGGTAAACGCCGGTGCCGGCGGTGAAAATCAAGTCATCTGTGTGGCTGTATTCCAGCGAGAATCGCGGGTCCACATACTGTTTGTCCAGCAGGTCATCGCTTTGCAGCACGAGTGACGGGAACACGGTGAGCTTGTCGTTCAGGTACCAGCTGTCTTTGACGAAGGCGTGCAGGGTGTTGAGCTTGACCTGCTCGGTGATGTTCAGTCGCTCGGCGCCAGAGATCGAACAATCGGGCTCGAACTCCGTGCAGCCTGGGTCATTAAAGGCCAGCGTGACGTCGGCTTTCAAGCGCCGTGCCTGGAGACCGAGCTTAAGATCGTGTGCCTCGTTGAGTGGGATGGTCAAGTGTGACTTGGCGGTCAAACCATCGACGCTGTAGTCGCTCAGGCCCGCATCGCCCATTTGTGCTTCGCCCGAATCCCTGTGGTGGGCGAAGGCGCTGAGCAGCGTCATGCCGTTGTTGAACGTGTTCTCCCACGTCACGCCCTGTTGGTGAAAGGTCTCTTTATCGTAGTGACGCCCCGCCAGCAGTGGCTCGGTGGCGATGTCTTCGGCGTCGTCGTAGACAAAGAGCTCGTATTCGTCCGTGGCGCCGGTAATTTGCAGCCGCAACACCGAGTCCGGCCCAGTGTGCCAGACGTACTTGCCTTGGTAGTCAGTGTATTTGGGGAACTCTGTGAACTCGATGCCGTCCTCTTTGTCGAGCTGGCCCCCGACCAGCAGGTCCAGGTAGCTCATGCGGCCCGCTAAGTAGAAGGAGTGACCCGGCGCGAGCGGGCCCTCGATCAAACCGCCCGCCTGCAGAATTGAAATGTCGACACTGCCCTGCAGGCGATCGCTCTTGGGGTCGCGCAGCCGCACGTCGATGGCGGCGCCTGTGGCACCGGCGAACTCCGGCCCATACGCGGACGGATACACCTGAAACGACTCCACCAGATTGGCGTTGAACACGCTGATGATACCGCCCACGTGAAAGAGATAGCCGACGGGTAAGTGGTCAATCTCGATCACGTTATCATCGGGGCTGGAGCCCCTGACCGCGGGTTCGCCCTCACTGTCGTCTGTGAAGTACATGCCGGGCAGGGCTTGCAGCCCCTTGATCGGGTCGCCTGCGGAGCCGGGCAGGGTGCGCAGGGTCTCGCCACTGAGCGCCGTACCCATGGGCAGCTCGCTCTCGATGCTCTGGCTCTGACTACTGGCCTCTACGGTGACTTCCTCGAGCTCAGTGGTCTCGGCGTGGACGGGTTGCAGTGATCCAAGCGCACAGGCCGCGACGGCCAGGGCGAGAGTGGGGGCAGAAGCGGCGGGTGTTGTCGGTCTGTGCATGAGGTGCTCTTGGTTGGGCCCGCGCGGCTGCGTGGCTGGGATTGTCCTGTTCAGCGACTGTAGCGCCTGAGCTGATGTGTTTTCCGTTACCGCATGTAGCCGGGTGTAACCGAATGTAACGTCGGCCTATATGGTGTGAGCGTGGCGCCCGCTGGCGCACTGGGTCTGATTTATGCGAGTCACCACAGGGTCACTACCAATGGCCCGATCTCTAAGACTCATCACCTGAGGAGCAACACATGTCCTATATCGACGGCTTTCTCGCCGCTGTGCCCACCGCCAACAAAGACGATTATCTGCGCCACGCCAAAGCTGCTGCGATCGTGTTTAAGGAGCACGGCGCACTGGGCTTGGTGGAGAACTGGGGCACTGACGTGCCGGAGGGCAAGCGCACGTCTATGCCTTTGGCTGTGCAGTGCAAAGACAACGAGACGGTTGTGTTCAGCTGGATCTCTTGGCCAGACAAAGCAACGCGAGACGCTGGCATGGCGCTGGCCATGGCCGACCCGCGGCTGCAGGCGGAGGTGAATCCCATTCCCTATGACGGCCACCGCCTGATCTTCGGCGGCTTTGAAACCATTCTCAGTCAGTAGCGGTTAGCGCGCTGCTCGCGCAGAGGGCGGCAGCGGCGTGTGTTGCCTGTGTGTAAGGGCGGAGGCCTTGATTAGTCAGCTAATCGCCCCCAAAATCAGCGCATTCAGCTAACAATCAAGGAGAGCTCGGTGCTCAGAATAGTCATGTTTCTCGCCACTAATGCGGCGATCATGCTGGTGTTCAGCGTGACCTCTAAGCTACTCGGCATCGACCGTTACTTGGGCTCGAATTACTCCTCGCTGTTGTTGTTCTCTGCCTGCGCGGGTTTTGTAGGCTCGTTTATCTCCCTTGCGATGTCCAAGTCCATGGCCAAGCGCAGCATGGGGGTGCAAATCATCGAGCAGCCGCGCAACGAGACCGAGGCCTGGGTGCAGCGCACGGTGCACCGCCAGGCCCAGCAGGCGGGTATTGGCCTGCCCGAAGTGGGGATCTTCAATTCCCCGTCCCCCAACGCCTTTGCCACCGGCATGAACAAAAACAACGCCCTAGTGGCCGTGAGCACTGGCTTGCTGGAAGCGATGAGCCGCGAAGAGGCGGAGGCTGTGCTGGGCCATGAGGTCGGTCACGTGGCCAGCGGCGACATGGTGACCATGGGCCTGATCCAAGGGGTGCTGAATACGTTTGTGGTGTTCTTTGCGCGGGTCATTGGCCAGATAGCGGGCGGCGGCCGCAACGGGCAGCGCGGCAATACCATGGTCTACTACGCTGTCAGCATGGCGGCCGAGATGGTCTTGGGTATTCTCGCCAGTTTCATCGCCGCTTGGTTCTCCAGACGTCGGGAGTTCGTTGCCGACAGGGCAGGTGCTGAGTACGGTTCGAGGAAAGGCATGATAGGCGCCTTGAAGGCCCTGCAGCGGGTCAGTCAACCGGAGGGCCTGCCCGATCAGATGGCGGCCTTCGGTATCTTGGGCGGTCACGGTGGTTTGATGCAAAAACTCGCGTCTACGCACCCGCCGTTAGAGCAACGTATCGCGGCGCTCGAGGCCGGGCGCTAGCTCGAGTCTCAAGATACAGCAGATGATATTGCTCTGCCGATAGAGCAGGCGGGGAGCGTGGCGACAGTGCGCGCTCCCCGTGCGGCAGGCTTGCATCGTCAAGCTAGAATCTTCATCGATTCAATTCCCCGCACCTGAAAACCGCCCAGAAAGGACGGAGCTCCGACATTCTGTGTCAGGAGCAGCTCGCTTTGGGCAACTGCTATTCTGCATTGGTCTCGGCACTGAACTGCATTTAGTCCAAGCAGGGTGTTCGAAGCATGCCCCCTCGCACCTTCCATCACATTGCCTCGGTTTGCCTGTTCCACACGGACTGCGCAGCGCGCGCCTGCAGCCGGAGCTGTATAATGGCGTCACACCCAAGAGATCAAAACAATGAACGACACAATGAACTTGTTGAAGGCGCACCGTTCCATCCGAAAATTCAAGGATCAGGCGGTCAGCGATGAAGTGATTGCAGAGCTTGTGTCCTGTGGGCAGGCGGCCGCTACGTCCAGCAACGTTCAAGCGACCACGGTGATCCGGGTGCGAAATGCGCAGACCCGAGAACAGTTGGCGCAGTGTGCCGGAGGGCAGCCCTACGTGGCGCGTGCTCCGGTGTTGCTCGTCTACTGCGCTGACTTGGCGCGACCTGCACAGGGCTGCGAAGTCGGTGGCGGTGTGTTTCATCCCGGCATGACAGAACATTTTATGATTGCGACCATAGACGTGGCGCTGGCCGCGCAAAATGCAGTGATCGCGGCGGAGTCCCTAGGGCTGGGGATTTGTTATATCGGGGGGCTCAGAAATAACCCCCAAGAGGTCAGCGATTTATTGCGACTGCCAGCGCAGGTCTATCCGGTCTTCGGGCTGTGCTTGGGTTACCCCGATCAAGAGCCCGAAGTGAAACCGCGGCTGCCGCTCGCCGGTGTTTTGCACGAGGAGCACTATGACAGTGCCGCGAACAGCAAAGCCCTGGGTGAATACGATCCCCTTGTTAGTGAATATTACAAGTCGCGTACTGGCGGGAAAAAAGACAGTTGCTGGAGTCAGGAAATGTCGAGCCTGCTGGGCAAGGAATCACGCCCTCACATGAAGGCGTTTCTGGCTGCCCGTGGTTTTGAGATGAAGTGAGTTTGTGATCTGTGCGTCGAGCGGCGGCTGCCTGCTCGACGACTCAGTTTACAGCGCTTGATCTAGCCCCAATGGCTGAGTCATGCGATTCGCTATTTCTAAGCCCAGCCGTTTGATCGCTTCTATCTCTTGCTCTGCCGAGTTTTCCAGTTGGCGTCGGGTCAGTTGCCTGCCCAGCAGCGCAAATCGTGTCTGGCCGCGGTAGCGCTTTTGCAAGGTCAGTCTCGACAGGCCACCCGGGGTGGCGGTCAATATGAATTTATTGTGTATCTGATGTTGCGGCCAATGTTGCACCATCACGATGGAGTCCTGACGGCGACTTCGAGTTACTCGCTCATCGATTTGGGTAATGGACTTGCCGTGTTTTACTTCCAACAATAAGGTGCTGCCTTTTCCGCCGTGGAAACCTTGTTTGAGTTCCGCCGATCGCACGTCCTGCTGCCACAGTTGACGAACGTCGGGTTGAACTAGCAGCTCCCACAGGTGTTGGCGAGATAGTCCGATTGGAGCGTCGATACAGCAAAACATAATAGGGCGGCCTTGAAGTCTGATACAGCAAACTGTGCGTGATTGAATGGACGTGTGACGTGTAACTCGGATGGCCTCAGGTTACTGAACTATATGCTCCAGCGTTTTGCTTCAGTACGCACTTAGCGCAAGAATTGGCGTACGGAAAGGTTGTAACGTGAATTCTGTATCAGTTTTGGAGCTGCAGTATAATTATCGCGCCCCATAAAAAACGCCGGCTGAATAGCCGGCGTCAGTGGGTGCTCTTAGGAAGCCGCCCTAAGAAGACCCGGTGGATTCAGCGCTGAGGGAGCGATGAATCAAATCGCTCATTAATCCAGAGCGTCTTTCAACTGTGGAAGTGCATCAAATAAGTCCATGACCAAGCCATAGTCTGCAACTTGGAAGATAGGCGCTTCCTCGTCGTTGTTGATGGCGACGATGACTTTGGAATCTTTCATGCCCGCCAAATGCTGGATAGCGCCTGAAATGCCCACTGCGATGTACAAGTCAGGAGCGACTACCTTGCCGGTTTGGCCTACTTGATAGTCGTTGGGGACAAATCCCGCATCGACTGCAGCGCGTGATGCGCCGACTGCGGCATTGAGCTTTTCTGCGACGGCATCCAACAGCGCAAAATTCTCGCCGTTCTGCATACCGCGCCCGCCTGAGACAACGATCTTGGCAGAGGTGAGCTCAGGCCGATCAGATTGCGTGAGGTCTTGGCTGACAAAGCTGGACAGCCCGGCGTCGCCCGTTGCAGCTACAGCGTCGATGGACGCCGAACCGCCTTCCTCTGCGCACGCGGGGAACTTGGTGGTGCGCACGGTGATGATCTTTTTGGCGTCGCTGCTTTTGACAACGCTCATGATGTTGCCCGCGTAGATGGGGCGCTCAAAGGTGTCGGCGTCGATGACATCAGAAATGTCGGATACCGCCATGACGTCCAGCAGCGCTGCAACGCGGGGAATCAGGTTTTTTCCGTCGGTAGTTGCGGGGGCCAATACGTGGCTGTAGTCCGCTGCGATGGTTACCACCAGTGGCGCAACGTTTTCAGCAAGCTGGTGCCCGTATTCGGCGCTGTCGGCCAATTTGACTGAACGCACACCTGGTAGTTTGGCAGCGGCTTCAGCTGCGCCGCCGCAATCGGTGCCCGCGATCAGAATGTCGATGTCGCCACCGATTTTCTGTGCTGCTGAGACCGTGTTGAGGGTTGCGGCCTTGAGGCTGGCGTTATCGTGTTCTGCGATGATCAGAATGCTCATTGCCGTCTCCTTAAATGACTTGCGCGTTTTTGAGTTTAGCGACCAATTCGGCCACATCGGCCACCTTGATACCCGCGGCGCGTGCCGCAGGCTCGCTCACTTGAGTTGTCACTTGGCGGGGCGCGGTGTCGACACCCATGTCCTCCAGTGGTTTCTTCTCCAGTGGTTTTTTCTTCGCCTTCATGATGTTGGGCAGAGAAGCGTAGCGCGGCTCGTTCAAGCGCAAATCCGCCGTCAGTACCGCAGGGGTCTTCAGCTTCAGAGTCTCTAGGCCACCGTCAATTTCACGTGTGACTGTCGCTTCGCCGTCGCCCAGCTGAACCTCGGATATATTCGTGCCCTGGGCCCAGCCCAAAAGTGCTGCCAACATTTGGCCCACCTGGTTGCTGTCGCCATCGATGGATTGCTTGCCCATGATCACCAGGCCAGGCGCCTCTTCTTCCACCAGCTTCTGCAGGACTTTGGCCAGTGCCAAGGGCTCAACGTCTTCGTCTGTTACGACGTGAATAGCGCGATCCGCACCCATCGCTAATGAGGTGCGCAGTGTCTCTTCACATTTTGCACCACCGATAGAGACTGAGATGACTTCTGATGCGGAGCCGGCCTCTTTGAGGCGGATGGCTTCTTCAACTGCAATTTCGTCAAAGGGGTTCATCGCCATTTTGACGTTGTCGAGATTGACGCCCGAGCCGTCTGGTTTTACACGCGCTTTGATATAAGGGTCGAGTACTCGTTTACAAGTGACAAGAATTTTCATGGATTGATTCCGCTATTTGAAGGCGATCATTGCCGGATCAGGTAGCACAAAGGTGCAGCGAGGTGAGCCTATTGTCGGCACCGCGCCGTGCAAAAAGAGGAATTGTATAAGGTTTTCCAACGCTGGGACACCCGTTTGCGTCTGAAAAGGTAGGATGAACGTCGTTTATGGGAAAGTGGCATTATAGTGCTGTCAAAATGCTGCGCGGCTTTGTCTATTTTGATCGAAATACCATGACACCTTGGTACATGCACTGGTCAAGTAACTGATACTGATGTATTTTTGTAGGCAGTTATTTCACCACCGCTGCAATTTCCTCACGGAACCTCGGTCTACACATGTACACGTGTCAGTAGGCCCCTGCGTTGCCGCTGCGACTATCTTAGATTTGTACTCTGGTCAGCGTGCTGGCCATGCCACAAAAGGAAGCCCCCCTTTGGCTGTTAAAACAAAAGTAAAGCTACGTTCCGCCACCGCGGACGATCTGTTGTTCATCAACGGTATCATCGAAGCCGCCGTGATGAGTTGGGCTCTGCCCGAGCGGGTTAAGCGCCTGTCCATGCCGAACTATCGCTACGATGCCAAGGCATTCGCGGGCGTGCACATGCAAGTCGCCAGTGACGTCGATGGCGACATTGTCGGTTTGATTGCTTGGCGCGCCCCTGCGGATAACGATGTGCTCGAAGACAGAAAAGCACTGCTGTTGCACGGCGTGTTTGTCGATACCCCGAACCACCGCCACGGCGTCGGGCGTACGCTTGTCAAGTGCTGCATTAAGGCTGCGAAAGAGCAGTCCCTGGACGGTGTGTTGGTCAAGGCGCAGCCCGATGCACTCGAATTCTTTCAAGCGTTGAAGTTTGAACAACTCCCCGTTGTCGATGAGGAGCTTGATTACAAGCACCGCTACTGGCTCTCTACACAGGAATAAGGCTTTAAGATGTCTACAAGTTCGTTGAAAGTTGCGCTGATCACTGGCGCGGGCAGAGGAATTGGTAAAGCAGTTGCCGCGTCGTTGCGCGCTGATGGTTTCAGTGTGGTTTACACCGGGCGCGATGCAGACGTGTTGAACAGCGCAGCCACTGAGCACGGTGGGCTCGAAGATGCCCTCGTTCACGCGGCTGATATCACGCAAGCTGATCAGGTTGATGCCTTGTTTGCCGCCTGCGAACAGCGGTTTGGCCGCATCGATCTGTTGTTTAACAATGCCGGTCAAAATGCCCCCGCGGTGGACATCGACGAGCTGGAAGTAGCGGATTGGCAGCGGGTCTTGGACGTCAACCTGACAGGTTCGTTCTTGTGCGCACGCGCCGCCTTCAAATTGATGAAAAAACAGTCCCCCAAGGGTGGACGCATCATCAACAACGGTTCCATCTCCGCGCACGTACCACGGCCGCATTCTGTGCCCTACACGGCAACTAAGCACGCTATCACTGGGCTGACGCGCAGCCTCTCCCTCGATGGGCGTGCTCACAACATTGCCTGCGGGCAGATCGACATCGGCAACGCGGTGACCGAAATGAGCGCCCGCATGGCGACCGGCATTTTGCAGCCCACTGGAGAGGTTGTCGTTGAGCCCCGCATGCCTGCTCAAGAGGTGGCTGATGCCGTTCGTCACATGGCCAGCCTGCCGCTGTCCAGCAATGTGCAGTTCATGACCATCATGGCGACAGCCATGCCGTATATCGGTCGCGGCTAGCCCTCCGCTGTACCCAGTGAATACTTGACAAAGTGGCCAGCTACTCGCGACGTTTCTGATATTTCGAGCTATGCTTTCTGGTTCCCTCAATCGTTCGGGAGCTGGCCCTTTGTTGCGTATCCCCCTCATGTTGTTGTGCTTTTCCCTCGCGGGTTGTGCCACTCGTCCTCCTGCGCAGACAGATGACATCTGTGCGATATTTTCCGAGAAACCCCGCTGGCACAGAGCTGCGCTGAAGACCCAGAGCGACTGGGGCGTGCCGGTTGGCCAGTCGATGGCCTTCATTTTTCAAGAGAGCAGTTTTCAACACAACGCCAAGGCGCCGAGGAAACATGTTTTTTTTGGCATTGTTCCCTGGGGGCGCACCAGCAGTGCCTACGGTTATTCGCAGGCGCTGAATCAAACCTGGCGTGGTTATGTCGATGCCACGGGCAATTGGGGCGCGGACCGCGACAATTTTGATGACGCCATGGATTTTATCGGCTGGTATTCACAACAAACGCGTGCGCGCAACGGTGTGGCGATGAATGACAGCCGCCGACAGTACCTGAATTATCACGAGGGTTGGGGGGGCTTTTCCAGGAAGTCCTACGAGGCCAAGACCTGGCTTTTAAACGTCGCCAAGCGGGTTGAGCAGCGCAGCGCTGACTACGAGCGCCAGTACAAAAGATGCCAAGAGCACCTGCGTCCTGGCTTTTGGCGCAGGTTGTTTTCTTAGGCGCTGCTTTCGGTGTCTGGCCAGAAGCGTTAATTTCCCAAAGGCGCGGACCGTTATTT
>JAWSVD010000027.1:13876-31572 GCA_033852095.1 Granulosicoccaceae bacterium
GTGAGCGGGATCAGCGAATTGGGTGTTATGCAGAAGTCAGGTGCCTGTGATGGCTTGGTATAGACGCCAGCGCAAGGTTCAGCAGCGCTTAGAGGCGATACCGCAAGCGGCCGCAGTTGTGCTGAAAGGCGTGGACGTGAGGCGAGAAGGGCGCGAGGTTCTCAGCGCTATCGACTTGCTGATCGACGAGCGCCGTGTGGGCATAGTCGGCGACAACGGCTCCGGAAAAAGCACCCTTGCTCGGCTCTTTAATGGCCTGTTGCTGCCCGACACGGGCGAGGTCGAGATTTACGGACACAACAGCGCGCACAGCGGTGTCTCACGGCTGCCGGCGCTGGTGGGCTTTTTATTCCAAAACCCTGATCACCAAATTCTATTCCCCACCGTGTTGGAAGAAATGGCTTTCGGCCTGCAGCAGCTTAGCGCATCACAGCTGGATGCGCAGACCCTGTGCCGGGAGTATCTGGCTTCGCACGGCTGCCAAGACTGGGCCGACAGGCCGGCGCAATCACTCTCTGAAGGCGAAAAACAGCGCCTGTGTCTGTGGTCTGTGCTGTTGATGAAGCCCAAGCTCTTGGTCTTGGATGAAAGCTTTTCGAGCTTGGATATCCGCACGCGTTTTTCCATCATGGCAGAGCTTGAGCGCCAAGACCTACAGATCGTGATGATCAGCCACGAGCTGGAGCTGCTGGAGCGTTTTGATCGCGTGATCTGGTTGCACCACGGTCGCATTGAAGCGGACGGCGAGGCGGCGCAGGTACTCGCCGCTTACCGGCAATACGCGCGCACAGCACTGTGATCTCGCTCTACCGAACTGGAAGCACTTGGCTGCATCGACAGGCAGCGGGCCACAAGCTGATCGCCCTGTGCTTGATCAGCGCTGTGTCTTATAAGTTCAGTACCATGCTGCCCATCCTTGTATTGGCGCTCACTACAGCGCTGTTGTATGCAAGCTTGGGCCAGCGAGGCCTGCTGGAAATGCGGGTGGTGAAGCCGCTGTGGCCCTGGTTACTGATGATGTTTGTCTTTCACTGGCTGAGCGGGGATCCGCTGCTGGGTTTGCTCGTTGTATCAAAAATGGTGGTCTTGGTGCTGTTGGCGAATTTGTTGACGCTGAGCACGCGGCAAAGCGATCTGCTTGCAGCGTTAGAATATGGCTTGCGGCCTCTGAGCTGGTTGGGGGTATCGTCGCGTCCCTTTGCGCTGGCTGTGTCGATGATGATCAGCTACCTGCCGGTGCTGTTGCATTTGTTTGAGCAACAACGCCAGGCATGGATTGCGCGGGGTGGGGGGCGCAGGGGGCGCTGGAAGCTCGTTGCCCCCGCGATGATCAGCGCGTTGAAGCTGGCGGATCACGCTGGCGAGGCGCTGGCGGCCAGGGGCGGTGTTCGGGGCTTGCGCTAATTGTTGTTCGGCAGCGGCCAAATTTTCTTTTTTCTATTGATGGTGTTTTTAATTATGTCGAATCGTTCGATTGAGCGTGATATCGCTCAAATTGCGCTCTACGCCGCGCTGATTGCCGCACTGGGTTTGTTGCCTAAGATCTCAATCCCGCTGGCCGGGGGAATCCCGATCACCGCTCAGTCACTGGGTGTGATGTTGGCGGGGGTCATGCTCGGCCCTGTTCGCGGTGCCCTGGCACTGCTGCTGTTTTTGGTGGTGGTGGCGCTCGGTATGCCGCTGTTGGCCGGTGGCCGTGGTGGGCTGGGTGTATTTGCAGCGCCATCCGTCGGCTTCCTGATTGGCTGGCCCTTTGCCGCCATGGCCTGTGGCTTGATCATGAAGCTGCTGCGCGGCATCCCGGTGTTTCCCGCTGCATGCATCGCCGCTGTGCTGGGCGGCATTGTCGTGCTCTACGGCTTTGGCATTGTGGGTTTGTCGATGAAGACAGAGATGAGCTTGGCAAAAGCCGCCAGTGTCATGGTTGTCTATTTGCCGGGGGACGCGCTGAAGGTGGTGCTGACTGGATTGATTGCACAGACCGTGTGGCGCGGCATGCCGCAGGCGCTGTTGTCACGGGCCTAGCCCGTCTGCGCTGGAGCATAAGCGAGCCTTGTTCGCTCTGCTTTAATAAGGGCTCGAAGGCCGCGCTGCCTTTGATAGCCATCGGGGATGGGCCGCGCTCGCGCCCATCCCGCTTATCTGCTCCACAGCCTGCTTCCCTTGTTCCTTATGACAAGTGCACTGTTTGGCGCCACTCATAGGGCCCGAGAGCGCCCAGCGGTCGCTCGCTCAAATTGGCCTCAAACAGTGTGTCCCCTATATGTAAGCGCGCAAGACCTGCGCTGATGCTTGCCGCGTGGACGCGCTGACCGGCACAGGCGCTGAGTGCCGCGATGGCGGCTACGATAGGGCCGGATAAGCCACGAGGGCCGTACAGTGCTGCAGGTGTCCACACACTGACCCCCGCAGGTGCCAAAGCAGTGGCAAGGCCCATCACATAGGCCGCGCCAAACTGAGCGCGGTGCCGGGGATCATCATCTGCCATGCACAGCCGCAGCTGATCCGGGTTGGGCATAGTGCGCTGGCCGTAGGGGTTCTGCCGCATGGCGATAGTCGCCGGGCCGATGCGGTATTCACGCTTGCCCATGATGGCCCGTGCGGAGCGGCTGATGTGCGGGATTGCCTCGAGTGTCTCCATCACCGACAGGTCATCGGCGGCGTGCACGGTGGGGCAAAGGCCGTGCGAGACAAAATCGAGCAGCTCCAGCGGGGGGCGCTTGCGGTTGAGTTCAGGGAAGAAACTCACCATGCCGCCACCACGACGCAGGTCGCCGAACACCGCAGCACTGGCCTGATGGATGATCTCTAATGGAGGGCAGATCGGCCACTCAGAGCCCGGCGGGGTGGATTGCCGATCCACTGCGGGGCACACTAAGACGCTGTCGGGCCGGTAGCCGTACTTGTGCATGAACTCGCGCAGCTGGGTCAATTCATCCAGGGGTTCGAGCTGGAAACCACAGATCAATTCTGCGTCGTAAATCAACAGTGGCTGCGCAGATTGAAGTTGTGCAAACGCGGCTATTTGCGCTTCAGCGTCGCCCTGTGAAGCGTCCACATGGCACAATAAACGCTGCGGTGACACTGCGCTGACATCTCCCGTGTTTGCCGCCAGGCGCCGTGCGTCTGCTGCATCCAGGACAAGTGCTGTCTCGGGGAATTTCAGGCCTTTGGCCGCTTTTTTTGTCGCGAGCTGAGGGGTCGTGGGGTACAAGAAAGCGCGTACAATCTTCTCTCTGTCGTAGGCTGGCATTTGCGCCGATTTGCTCCAGCTGACAGTCACGGATTGCTCGAGCGGCTGCTCGGCTGTCAGCTCGTAGGGCCAGGGCAGGGCCAGCGGGCGCACGTAGGTCTTGTAGGAGGCGTCCCCCCACTGCCGCTGGTCTTCGCTTTCAAAACAATCGCCTTCAAAGGCGCAGCGAACACGCAAACCATCACAGCAGTGCTCCAGGGCGCTGATGTCCTTGAAGGGTTGCCAGGGCTCGATCAGGGTGGGGAAACTGCTTGCCTCGACGGTGGCATCAGAGTGAATCACGGACACTGGCTGCCCGGCAAGCGCCGCTGGGTGTAACACGGTGAAGCCGGCGCGGTTGGTCTCGAATGGCTGGGATGCGAGCCCTTTGGCACGGACGCTTAAGCTGTCCGCATCCGCGCTTATGTACAGCGATACATCAAGTGTGGCATCGCCGTTTAGGTACACGGTGTTGAACACCAGTTCCAGGCTGTCATTGTCTATGCGCCGCGCTACTTCGGTCAGTTCAGGGGCGAGAGTCCCCCAGTCACGGTCTCTCACCAAGAAGGCAATACCGCGAATCAGCTCTGTGTCCCCCAGTCGAATGTGGCGCAGGGCGCCATCTTGCAGGCTAAACGACAGATTGCCGAGGCTTATGCGCTCAGCGGCAAGGTCTGCCGCCTCGGTCCCGAAGAGCCTCAGTCGCTCTGTCACAGTTCACTGACATCGACGCTGCGGTGTTCTGCCGCCGAGAGATAGGCCGCTTCAACCAAGGCGAGCGTTTTTAGGTTGTCGTGTCCGTTGCTTTCGGGCTGTTTGCCCTGGCGGATGCAATCGACAAAATGTTGTTGGATGATCAGCACGCTTTCTTGGATGTTGTGCCAGGGGCGCGAGGCCCAGGGCAGTAATTCAGGTGCCACATCGCGGGCATCTGTTTGTATGTCACTCTGCACGCTTAGCTTGTAACCCGCGTCGAGCCTGATGCTGCCGTGTTCGCCGTCAATCTCCAGCAGGCTCTCAGGGAAGGTCTCGGGTTGGCGTTTGGTGGCGTAGGAGCAATCCACTACACTCGTCACGCCGCTTTGATGCTCGAGCAACATGGTGGCGACGTCCTCGCCCTTGATGTTGGGGTTGATGCTGCGCGTGCTCGCGCTAATGCGCTGCACATCACCGAACAGGGCGCGCGCGATGTCGAGGATATGGATACCCAGATCCTCAATGATAAAGCGAGAGCCCTGCGCGAGGTAGGGTTGGCTGGCGTAGACGTCATAACCCGAGCGGAAGCTGATTCTGCCAAAAAATGGCGTGCCGATGCTGCCCTTTCTGAGCTGCTCAATCGCTGAGCGAACAGCCGATTGCCAGCGAAAATTCTCATGGATCATCAGTGTCTTTCCCGTGGCCTCTACCGCTTTGATCATCGCGCGGGCATCTTCCATGTTCAGGGCAAAGGGCTTTTGACAGATAACGTGTAAGCCGTGGCGGGCGGCGAGCTCGACCAGAGGCCGGTGGGAGCCGACGGTTGTGGCGATGTCCACGGCCTCAAAGCCACCGTCCTTAAACATACTCTCAGCGTCGTCATAACGTCGATTGATGCTAAATTCCGCGCATGTCTGCGACAGCCGTTGCGGGTCTTTGTCGCAGACAGCCACCACCTCGACGCCCTCTATGTCAGCCCAGGCATGAAGTTGGTTTTGGGCGAAAAAACCGCAGCCGATCAAGGCAACTTTCATCGTGTCATTCCTTCTAGTCTGTTTGGCCTTGTATTTCGAACAGCAGGTTGTTTTGAAATATCTCGCCTAATTTTACTCGCTAACCGCGGCCTGTGCCTGCAGCGCCACGCGCGCCTGGATGCGCTGCTGCGCCTGGTCTATAACAACTGCGGCAATAATCACCAGGCCTTTGATCACGGTTTGCCAAAAGGAGGAAACCCCCATCATCACCAGGCCGTCGGACAGCACACCGATAACAAATGCCCCGACGATGGTGCCGCCTATACGGCCGCGACCTCCAGACATGGATGTGCCGCCCAAAACTGCCGCGGCGATGGCGTTCAGCTCGAAGGTGTCACCGGTGGCGGGGTGGGCGGCGACCAGCTGTGAGGAAATGATGATACCGACCAGCGCCGCGCAAAAGCCCGAGAACATGTAGACGAAATACTTGACCCGATTGACCTTCACCCCCGACAGGCCCGCGGCGCGTTCGTTGCCGCCGACCGCATAGATATAACGACCCAAGGGAGTCCGAGTTGCAATGTAGGCGGCCAGTAAGCCCACGGCGATCAGCATCCAGATTGAGACGGGGACGCCGAGAAAATATCCCGCGCCTATCTGCCTGAAGGTGTCTGATCCGTATTCAGGGTTGCCGTTGAGGTTGGGGAAGGTTCGACCGTCCGAGGACAGCATGGCCGCGCCCCGGGCGACATAGAGGGTGCCGAGGGTGGCGATAAAGGGCGCAACGTTAAGTTGAGTGATTAAAAAGCCGTTGATGGCACCGATAAAAATACCCACCAAAACAACAAGAAAACAGATCTCCAGCGTGTTGAGTTGAATGGACCAACCCAGACCAAAGTCAATGCCGTTGAGCAGAAGAAAGCCTGTCACCATGCCACACAAGCCGACGATGGAGCCCACTGACAAATCAATACCGCCGGATACAATCACGAAGGTCATCGCTATCGCCAGAAAGGCGTTCAGGGCTACGTGCTTGGACATGATGACAAGGTTGGCAGCGGACAAAAAGTTCGGTGCAAAAATAGAAAAGAACACGACGACCATGATCAGCGCTATAAATGTCCGTGCCTTCAACAGGACCAGCAGCATGTTGCCGTTGTTGTTCGCAGCGGGCGCTGTGAGGTTCTTCATTGAGCGGTTTCCTTCGTATTGAGTGAGGTTGTTTGCCCCGGAGCAGAGGCTTCTATCAGCGCGGTTTCAGTGGCGCTCTCTCGACTGAACTCCCCACTGATCCGTCCGCTGCACATGACGATGATCCGATCAGATAAGCCCATCACTTCCTCGAGATCGGAGGTGACAAAGATAATGCCCATGCCTTCGGATGCCAGCTGGCGCATGACCCTGAACACTTCGGCCTTCGCACCTATGTCGATACCCCGAGACGGTTCGTCCATGAGCAGCACTTTGGGTTTGGTCATCAGCGCTTTTCCGATAACAACTTTCTGTTGATTGCCGCCTGAAAGAGAAGAAACCGAGTTCTCTGCTGAGGCGATTTTGATCTGTAACTGTTTGACGAAATCTTTGACGGTGCGTTTCTCAGCGCTGAGGTTCAGCGTGCCCATGCGGGTTAAATCGTCGAGTGAAGACAAGGTTAAGTTCTCGCGAATAGACATGATTTGCACCACGCCGTCCTGCTGGCGGTCTTCGGGAATTAGGGCCAGGCCCATGTCAATGCGTTTTGATACGTGGTTTGATGTCAGTTCTTCACCGTCCACGAAAAAGCCGCCACGGGCTTCGGGGTGTCGGCCCATGGCGCATTCAACCAGCTCTGTGCGACCCGCGCCCATCAAGCCATACACGCCGAGGATCTCCCCCGCGCGCAGCGATATTGAAACCCCGTCCACCGAAAATCCACCCGCGCTGTTGGCCAGGTACACGTCTTCAGCCCGAAAAACCTCGGGGCCAAAATCGTGTTCAATCGTTTTCGGGAATTCCTTACTGGCGTCCCCGATCATGTGCTGCACGATCCAGGGCAGGTCCACGCCGAGCATGGAGCGTGTGCCCGTGATGTGGCCGTCGCGAAGCACCGTGATGTAATCACCGATTCGAATCAACTCTTCCAAGCGGTGGGAAATGTAGACAATGCCGACGCCGTCGTTCTTCAGCTCTGCGATGACCCGAAACAGGATGTCAACTTCGGTGGCAGAGAGTGCAGAGGTGGGCTCGTCGAGAATCAGAATCTGCACATCTTTGGACAGGCTTTTGGCGATCTCTACAATCTGTTGCTGTCCGACCTTCAAGTCACCCACGAGCTGGTCTGGGTCGATGTCGTGCTCTAGGCGCTGCATCAAGGCGCGTGTTTTTTCGTGCTGTTTATTTTTGTCGATGTCGACGCCGAAGCGGGTGTGTTCCCGGCTGATGAAAATATTCTCCATCACCGACATATTGGGAAAGAGGTTGAGCTCCTGGAAAACAATGCCAATGCCGTGTTTTGTGGCTTCATCTGTGCTGCTGAAGCTGACTTCTTTTCCGTTGAGCGAAATACTGCCAGAGCTTAACTGTTCTACACCGGCAATCACCTTCATCATCGTCGATTTGCCGGCGCCGTTTTCACCGACCAGTACATTCACCGCGCCCATGCGCAGATCGAAGTCGACGTTGTTCAATGCAATAGTGCCGGGGTATAACTTAGACCCGCCGCGGATGCTGAGGCCAATGGGATGCTTGCCCGTTTCCATCATTTGAACTGCAAGCTTGTTGGCACAATTTCAAAAGCGCCGGACAGTTTTTTCAGAGAAAAGACCCCTTCAAAAAAAACGGTCTTGCCGATCAAATCGCCGCTCGGAATACTCAGGTGGCTATTAGCCTGGGTATTCAATGCACGGGCGAGTTTGGCGAATTCGATCTGATCTCTGAAATTGGTGAACACGATGAACGGCATGGCGTCTCTCAGCGAGGAGCCACGGACAATGGGGCCGAGTTGTATAATGGCGTCCTGCTTGCCGTCTGCATCAGTGTCTATTTTGAGTTTGGCCGCACGGCTTTCAGGATTGGCGGCGACAATTGTACCTTCGCCGGACACCGCAAAATTCCAGGGGTTTGTCGCCCCCTCTGGGCGCAGCCCGTGCGCTTCACCCGCCACGTCGAGCCCCTGCGCTAATTTGTGGCGAAGCTCGGTGATGGGGATCAGATGTTCTTGTACTGTTGGCAGTACTTTGGTGTCCCAAATTTCAGCTGCGTAGACGCCCATGCGCGCTTCATCGGTTTGCTTGGCCGCCGCTTCTGTCTGCATCTCAAGGGTGGGGGTCTCAACAATTTTACAACTTAACAAGGTTAAAGCAGGGCAGAGCAGTAACGCTGCCAGTTTAGGCTTGAAGTGCATTCTTAATCCTTTCTACTGTGCTGGCGCCCACCGATGATTTCGGCTGGGCGCACTCGATAAGACTATTGGACTATTCAGAAAGCGCGAAAGTTTCTAGCGTGGATGCGTTGTCGGCGTTAATCAATACGCAGTCCATGAGCTGTTTCTCAGGGAGCCCAGTTGAGCCGCTGCTGAGATACTTGTCCGCTTGTTCAACCGCCCACTCGGCCTGCCTAAAAGCAGGCTGAAGCACGGTCGCTTTGATGCCGCCCGCGAGGATGGAATCGCGCACATCGTTTGAACCGTCAAAACCGACCACGATCACGTCTTTGCGGCCAGCGGCCTCGAGCGCTGCCCAAGCGCCCATCGCCATGGTGTCGTTTCCTGAAATAACGCCTTTGATGCCGGGGTTGGCTTGGAGAATGGTTTCCATCTTCTCGTAACCTTCAGTCTGAGACCAATTCGCTGATTGTCGTGCAACCATCACCAGGTCGGGGTATTGATCGATGATGTCGTGGTAACCCGAGGAGCGAATGCCGGCGTTGGTGTCTGCCTCACGGCCTACGAGTTCGACGTAGCTGCCTTCTTCACCCATCAGCTGGACGAATTCTTCGGCACCGAGCTGTGCGCCCTGGTAGTTGTTGGAGACAATCTGGCTGACGGCAAAACCGGATTCTTTGATCTCGCGATCGATCAGAAAAGAAGGGATGCCCGCCTCTTTGGCGCGTTTTATCGGGGCCAGTGTGGCGTCGGCGCCTGCGTTATCGAGAATGATGGCCTTCGCGCCGCGCGCTATGGCGGTGTCGAACATCTCGGATTGTTTGTTCGGGTCATCGTCGTGCACCAGCACCAATGTCTCGTAGCCAAGCGCTTTTGCCCGGCCTTCAGCGCCCACGGCCTCGGCTTTAAAAAAGGGGTTGTCATGGCTTGGTGTCAGGATCGCTATTAGGCCTTTGTCCGCAGCGATGGCAGAGGGGATGCTGGGGATAGCAGCTGCGAGGGTCATGCCGAGAACAAAAAGACGGCGATTGGTTTTCATAAATGATTTCCTCTTAAAATTGATCGATTAATCTGTTTAGAGCATCACGCATTGAACGAAGATCAGTGTGAAATATAATGATAGCCACGTCAACTGGTATGATCATCGGATCAGGTGAAAAAAATCTGAATGCGGCAAGGATCTAGCTGCGATCACATTCGCCACGCTTGAGTTGAGCTCTCCGTTTCAATTGCTCCAGGGTCTCAAAACAGCTTTAAGAAGAAGTCCTAGAGAAACACCGCAACTAATTGTTTTTATCGTTGTTTAATTGCACGCGAATTGTTTTGAATTTCTTTTGTTAGCTGCTCGAATCGGGCCTCGAGCGCAAGTCAAAGCAATAATGTGATGTGCTGCAAACAACTGTTTGTTGCCGGTGATTTTCTTTTACATTCCATGTCATCTATCTGCTTAGGCGATGGCGCAGAGCTGTTGAAGCCGCTCGCTCGAGCGTACGTGGATCAGCTTTATGCGTATTTTCAGCAGCGGTGTTTTATCTTTTAATGCAAGCTGAGCAGTGACATCGATCAGGCCCTGGTCAGGGCAATGATGTTGAACGGCTGCGTGGGTGGTCATTCGAACGTGAGAAGAATGAGATTTATCGCTCGCGGTCTACTGGTATGATGATAGTATCTATCACGCTGAAATGGCTACCGAGAAAGCCGTCGTGACCCGCGCTGTTGCCCGCTCCTGCGCGTGCGTGTGGCAACGCAGATAATCCCTGAGCATCCGCTGTTTGCCGGGCTGGCCAGATGAATTACCCGTTGGCCGATAGCTCAGAAGAAACCTAATTGATGTGCTGTCCTGTTCAGCGCTATTTCTGGAGACCCTACATGTCAGATCAACAACACCTCGAATATGCCCAGCGACCGTGGCTGACTTGGTTCGGTGATGACTTCACGGGTGCTGCTGCGGTGATGGAGGTTTTGGCTTTCGCCGGTGTGCCGACGGTGTTGTTCACCGAACTTCCCTGCGAGGCCGTTCGTCAGCGCTTTTCCTCTGCACGCGCTATTGGTATTGCTTCTACAGCGCGTTCAAAAGATCCCGCGTGGATGGAACAGCACCTGCCCGAGCCTTTAGCCTGGCTGGACGCCTGTGGCGCACCCATTCTTCATTACAAGGCGTGTTCAACCTTTGATTCCTCCCCTGAGATGGGCTCCATCGGCAAGGCGATAGAGCTGGGTCTCTCCGTTCGTCCCGCGGAAGCGGTTCCGATTGTGACGGGTGCTCCGCAAATGCGGCGTTTCCAGGTTTTTGGAAACCTGTTCGCCGGTACTTTTGGGGGCGTATACCGCTTAGATCGGCACCCGGTGATGTCCCAGCATCCGGTGACCCCGATGCACGAGTCAGACCTCTTGCGGCACCTGGCAAAGCAGAGCGATCTGCAGTCTTCGTTGATTGATTTGGAAATGCTCTTAGGTGATTCTCAGCAGGCTCTAGAGGATGCCCTTAGCGCCGGCGCCAAAGTGATCTCAATCGATTCCCTCGACGCTGACTCCGAGCAAGCCGCGGGCAGATTGATCTGGGAGAACCGAGAGAGACTTGGCTTTGTCGCCGGAAGCCAGGGCATTGAATACGCCTTGGTCCGGCACTGGGTGGCCAGTGGCATGCTTGAGGCAGCGCCGCCTGTTCCCTCGGCGGGCAAAGTCGATGTTATCGCTGCGGTGTCCGGTTCTGTCTCGCCCATGACCGCAGAGCAGCTCGCGCACGCCGAGTCCGATGGCTTTGAGTTACTCCGCCTGCCGGCATGCGCCGCCTTCGGCGATGCGAGCGAGCTAGACGCTGAGATTGTGCGCTTGATCAATGCCGGGGCCGACTGCGCCGCGAGGGGGCTGAGCCCGCTGGTGTGTACCGCGAGGGGGCCGAATGATCCCGCTGTCGCCGAATTTAACCAGGCGCTGTCGCAGAGCTCACTGGCTATGGGGCAGGCGAATGAACGCATCGGCTTGGCTTTGGGTGAAATTCTCGACGGGATCTTGCAAAAGACGGGTATTCGGCGTGCGGTCATATCGGGGGGAGACACCTCCGGTTATGGCATGCAGAAGCTGGGCTTGCAGGCGCTTGTGGCCAAAGCCCCCACCGTACCCGGCGCCTCTATCTGTGTTGCCCATGGCGACTCCGTTCACGATGGTTTGGAGATCGCTCTAAAAGGTGGGCAAATGGGCTCCAAGGACTACTTTAGCTGGGTTCGTTGTGGTGGTGGTATTCGCTGATCACCGGCGAAGCGCTGAGTTCAATGCCATCTCTGCAACTGTTGATCGATTTTGACCAGGCCTGCAGCCCCTGTTCTCATTGCTGAGCTTTGGCTATGGTAGGGCTGAGCTCACTGCGCTAGAATAGCTGGTATGACATCTAAATCAGAGCCTATTCGCCGGCGCAAGTTATCCCATGAGGTGCAAGATCGCCTTTTGAAAATGATCGAGGACGAGTCCTTGGTATCGGGAGATCAATTCCCGTCCGAACGGGAGCTGATGGCCTCTTATGGCGTGGGGCGGCCCGCTATCCGCGAGGCGATGCAGAACTTAGAGCGGATGGGTTTGTTGGAGATACGCCACGGCGAACGGCCGCGTGTGGCCAACCCTTCAGTAAGCTCTGTTCTAGGGCAAACAAACCTGGCGATGCGCTATTTGTTGGTCAATTCCGCAGCAACACTCGATCACCTTAAATCTGTACGCCTAGTGATCGAGTCGCATTTGGTGCGATTGGCTGCTGTCCAAGCGAAGCCGGAAGATATTGCGCTCTTGGAGGCAAATCTGAAAAATCACGCGGAGGCAAAAAAATCGGGTGACATAGCCGGATTTGTGGATTTCGACGGCGAGTTCCACCGTCTGATCGGCTCGATTGCTGGCAACCCTATTTTTGAAGCGCTCTCCGCCACGATTTTTGATTGGCTCAAAGAGTTTCACAACGATCAAGTGAGGATTGCCGGCAAGGAATCCCTGACTTTGAAAGAACATGGCGTCATTCTCGACAGCATAAAAGCTGGCGATGCAGACGCGGCAGAGCAAGCGATCGGTGATCATCTCAATCGTGTCAACAAGCATTATCGCCTGCCCAATTGACGGCGATGAACTGGGCGCTCATCGCTGCTAATCCCTAAGAAATTTGTTCAGATTCGCGCGCCGCGACGCGTAGTCAGCGGCAGGCAATCGCCGACCAGGCTTCAGCCGAATTTTTTCAAAGAAGCCGCTAATTCAGGGTGGGTTTCAGCCCACGTTTCTAAGCTGCTGCCATTGATGGTCGCGTCCCACGCTTGGCGAATCGCCCGCACCCCTGAGCCGGGGCCATCAGGGTGGCCGTGAATTCCGCCGCCGCCTAAATACATCAGATCCAAACTGCCTGTCTGCGCGTAGGTATCGGGAACTTGACCGCCCCATTGCCCGGAGCAAACCACTGGCAGAGGGCAATCAGCGGGGGTGAAAATGGGCGTTTCACAAGCCTTAAAACTTTTCACGAAACTCTCATCGGGCTCCCAATACTTGGCCCTGATGCCGTTGATTTGGAATTGATCCACACCCAGTAGGCGCCAGATTTTTTGGTAGGCCGTGAATTCCATGCCGAGCGCTGGGTGACGGGTCAATATGTCCCAGCCGTTGCGGTGCGCGTGCAGGCAAAGTTGCGAGCGCTTGCGCAAAAAGTGCATGCCGCCCGTGCCGATGGAGTTTATATTTACAACCGCGGCATTGCCTTGTTCTCTGCAGACAATGTCGTGCCGCCGCATCATCTCATCGGGGTCTGTCGACGACAGGCCAAAGGCATACATCACTTTCTTGCCGGTCTTTTGCTGATGGTCTCGAATCACCGCCATGATGGCTTTCACGCGTTTTTCAAAAGGAGAATAGTCCGGCGACATCAGCTTCTCGTCATCTTTTATAAAATCGACGCCCGCATCACACAGGGAGCGCACGACTTCCGCTGTTTTGTCGGGTGGCAGTCCAAGGGAGGGTTTAATAATCGAGGCGATGATCGGCCCCGTTGCAACACCGGTAAGGCGCCTTGTGCCCTCTATGCCGAATTGCGGGCCAGGGTAGTGTGAAAATGCATCGGGAAGTTCAAAATCCAATACGCGAGCACCGGTAATTCCACTGGCGGAGTAGACGCCGCCAAAGGCAACCGTCTGCAGCGCAGCGAGGTCGCTGCCGATCGCTTCGAGCGGAAAATCCAGTGTCATTTCAGCGCGTTGAATTTCTCCCCCTGCTGCATTCTCCGGCCAAGCAGGGTGCTGGGCAGGCGCCAGTATTTCCAGATTGGAGACACGGGCCGCGTAGCGCGATTTCATCTCGTCCGTCTCGTTGGGCAGCTCCGTGAAGGTACCCGTCGATTGGTCGGATGCAATCTTGGCTGCAACACTCTCGGGAGAGTGAGCAGTCTCGATCAGGTATTTGACGCGAATCAATTCATTGGACATGAAAAATCAAGCTCTTTTGAGGGCTCTTGACCCTTGATAGTGGGGTTTTGAGTTTTGTTAGACTTTGCATACTGATCATACCAGTATACCATGTCTCTCAAACAGACAAAGATTTGCACACTCATGACTGATCAAAGCCCGACACTGTGGATAGGCACTAGCTGGAAAATGAACAAAACGCTCGCCGAGTCACTGGCGTTTGCGGACGCTTTGCTAGCGGCCGACAATGCGCGAGACACTGATATTCAGCGCTTTGTGATTCCGTCATTTACCGCCGTGCGCGAGGTCAAAAACAAACTGGCAGGATCATCGGTGATGGTCGGTGCTCAAAACATGCATTGGTACGAGCGGGGCGCGTGGACAGGGGAGGTCTCCCCCGCTCAGTTGGTCGATTGCGGGCTTGATATCGTCGAGCTCGGTCATTCGGAACGGCGCGCCCATTTCGGTGAAACACAAGAGACTGTGGGCCTCAAAGTGCAGGCCGCAGTTGAGCACGGCTTGGTGCCACTGATATGCGTAGGGGAAACCTTAGAGCAAAAAGATGCAGGACTTGCCGAGGAGGTGCTGACACAAGAAGTCAGCAGTGCATTGAGCCGGCTCACTGAGGCGCAATACACGGCTGACATCCTGTTTGCCTATGAACCTGTGTGGGCTATCGGGGAGGGCGGAGTCCCCGCCAGTGCGGTCTACGCCGATGAAAAGCAGAAGTTAATCAAAGCCACAGCGAAAAATATTCTGAAGAAAAACACCCCCTGTCTCTACGGTGGCAGTGTTAATCCGGGGAATTGTGAAGAGCTAATACAGTGTGAGCATATTGATGGCCTGTTTATTGGTCGCTCGGCTTGGAGCGTCGAGGGATATTTGGATATTTTAAAGCGCTGTTCTTCCGTTGTTTAATGAATCTATAAGGAGTTGCTGTGAAAGTTGCCATTGCAGGTGATAGTGCAGGGGTGGGCCTGGCCAAGGACATTGCGCGGTATCTAGAGTCCCGAGAGGGCTTGCAGGTATCTGAAGTCTCGACCTTGCAGGGCGGCACGGATGAGCTGTACGCCGAACTTTCTAACCGGGTGTGTAGCGAGCTTGTAAATGGAGTTTATGATCGAGCAATCCTGGTGTGCGGAACCGGCATAGGTGTGTGCATATCCGCTAATAAAGTGCCGGGAATTCGCGCGGCCTTAACACACGACAGCTACTCTGCGGCAAAGGCATCGACGTCCAACAATGCGCAAGTTATCACCATGGGCGCTCGCGTGATTGGGGCTGAGTTGGCTAAGTCTATCGTCGATGCGTGGCTCGACAGTTCTTTTGATACGAATGGGCCGTCGTCAAAAAATGTTGAAGCAATCAACCTCATTGATTACAAATACCATTCTAATAATTGACTTCAGACCGACGCGGAGGCCGAGAAAAAGAGCTCTGTGCGGCAGTCCAATAAAGACTGTTGACTGAAGCCAATAAATCGATCAATATCTCAGCACAAGGCAGGTCATCATACCAGTAGTGCTGGCTCAACCAGAAAATATTCGAATGGGCAAAGCGGGGCTGCGGAGCCTCCAGGCTTATTCACAAATTTATCGAGGCAGTTAGAGATGAAAAAAATCGCGTTAATCGGGGCTGGTGGGAAAATGGGCATGCGCATAGGCGCCAACCTGGCCCCATCAGATTTTAGTGTCGCCCACGTGGAGGTGAGTGATGTCGGACAAGCACGCTTGCGCGATGAACTGGGCGTGGAGCCGGTTGAGGCCGCAGTGGCAATTGCGGACGCAGATGCCGTGATACTGGCGGTCCCGGATACTTTGATCCAAAAGATTTCTCACCAACTTGAGCCTTTGTTTAAACCAGGGACCATGATAATAATTTTGGACGCGGCGGGGCCTTTTGCCGGCCACTTGCCCGATCGAGATGATTTGGTGTATTTCATTACACACCCCTGTCACCCACCGATCTTCAATGATGAAACAGACATGGAGGCGAAGCGTGATCATTTCGGCGGCATTGCGGCCAAGCAGGGTGTGACAAATTCGCTGATGCAGGGCCCCGATGAGGCCTATGCCATGGGTGATGCAATCAGCCGCGTCATCTACGCACCTGTGGCGCGTACCTACCGTGTAACAGTTGAGCAGATGGCTCTGCTGGAGCCTGTGTTGTCGGAGACGGTCTGTGCCACACTGCTGACCGTAATGCGCGAAGCAATGGATGAAGTAGTTGCCCGGGGTGTTCCCAAAGAGGCGGCACGGGATTTTCTCTTAGGTCACATGAACATTCTGGGTGCAGTCATTTTTGACGAGGTGCCGGGTGTCTTCTCTGATGCTTGTAATAAAGCAATCGAGTTTGGTAAGCCCGATATCATCCAGTCCGATTGGAAAAAAATCTTTGAAAAAGATGCAATTGCGGAGAGTATTCAGCGAATCACATGAATTGAACATTATTTAGTCGCTGTACAGAATTAATTCCCGCAACTGACCTTGAACAATTCTCAAGATGAGCTGCTTTACACAGTGTAATCGTCAGGATGCGTTGTCCATGAAGAGCTCAATAGCGACGAAGGTGTGGGAGTCTCAATTGAATTTGGTTTTTTGAGAGGCTCGATGAACAGCAACGCCGCTGGGTGGGGGGGGGGCTGTCAGAGCTCATCGGATACAAAAAAAGATCCCACGATAGAGAGGGATCTGCTCAAATTAGTTGAGTCAGGAACAGGAGGCGATCCTGAGCGGCACAGACAGTATGTGCGCTCAGTTTACGATCTCCTCGCCCAACGACTCGGCCGAGGCTCTGCCAGCACGATAAGGAGGCTGCTAAAGCCACTGGGGTATTCACTCAAAACCAATGTCAAACGCTTAATCGGCAAGCCTCGCCCGCAACGTGACCAGCAGTGTCGATTCATACAGCGTTGCAATGCCTTGTTTGTCCACCATGACCAACCCGTGATCAGTGTAGACGCCAAGAAAAGTGAATTAATCGGCGCATTCAAAAACAATGGCGCGCACTACTTCCGCACCGCCGATGAAGTGAACACCGATGATTTCCCAAGCGATGCAATAGCCAAGGCCGTGCCCTACGGCATTTACAACGCACAAAGCAATAGAGCATCGTTTGTTCAGTCAAATCAGTGGTATTTGGGCTGGGCATCCCTTGCTGTCGCTAGACACCGTACTTGCTTTGATCCGCGGGACGACAAGGAATAAGGGACTGCAAGTCAAAGCGTGTCACGACAATACGACGTATGCCAAAGGCCTGACGATCAACCTGAAGGAAATGAAACGGATCAACCTCCGGCAGCGACACCTGTGGCCGAATCTAAACTACCCGATCAGACCTCAAGATTCCGAACTTGATCAGGGAAGTAATTAACATTCAGCTACTTAGCGTAACTCATCATGCTCAATTACGCGGGCATTTTTCCCTGGCGACGGTCTGGAGGCCGCCGCATAGTGATCTGTGATGTGCTGGCCCGACACTGTCATCTCCAAGGGAAAAACAGTGTCGAACCGTATCAGATCAACTGGCCAAGATAGCTGTCGCCGACCGGCCATGTTAATTGTCGTCTAATAACCGCGATGATTGGAGCAAACGGGGCGGGGAAATCCAGTTCTGTTATGGCGATCGTGGGGGCCATAAAGAGCGAGCAGGGCCAAGTCTAGCTTGGTGATCTGGATCTCTCTGGATTGGCAGCGGACAGAATCCGAAGGCACGGGGTGGCGCTGGTTCCCGAAGGTCACCCGGGTTCTGGGTGATCTCACCGTACTGGACAATCTGCGTGCCGCGGCCAGCTTTATGTCTTTGCGTGATTCGATAGCTAACATTGACCGCGCTTTAGCTCTATTCCCCGAGCTGTCGGCGCGACTTGATGTCCCTGCAAGTGCATTGTCAGGTGGCCAAAAGCAGATGGTTCTGATCGGCCAGGCCATTATTGCTAACCCCCAATTTCTGCTCAGTGACGATCTATCCCTTGGACTTGCGCCCACCATTGTGAACAGACTTGCCAATAC
>JAWSVD010000303.1:0-961 GCA_033852095.1 Granulosicoccaceae bacterium
GGATGGTGTTCGAGCCTACGGTGGAGTTTTGATTGGCTCAGATGGGATGCGTTGCAGGTCCTTTGTGGGTGAGAATTTATTCTTACGTCGAGGGCGGCCGGGTCTCAGTGCTGTTGATGCGACGTTTAGGTTGTGGTTTTTTGGAGCTGGTGTGGAGACGTGTGTTGGGGCTTAGTTTGGCTTTGGTGACATGCAGCTGCGCGCCCCGAGCTGCGCGCCCCGGGCTGCGCGCCCCGGAACATTCGCACCTACAGGGTTATGTGATGCCCTTGTGGGTGCGAACTGATTCTGGGACGCGCTATTGTGCTGACAGCTGCTCGACGAAGAATTGGCTGATCATCTGCCCGAGCTGGCTGTGCAGTGCTGCGCGTGGGCGGCCACCGGCGTCATCACAGAGCGCGTCGGGCTCGCCTTCTTCCGCTAAGATCGCCGCGCCCTTTGGCTTGCACAGGGGCAGGAAGCTGAAGTGCACTGCATCACTGATGCGGGCGTACTCGACGCCGGGGATCAGCGTGGCGGCGCGGGCTGCATCCACCACCGGCGGGATGGTGCCCTCGGCACCGAGGCCGATAAGCGCCACCGGTGCGTTTATGCTGGCCAGGCTGGCGTCGGTCAGTGTGGTCGCGACCCCAGGGTCGACCGCCACAAAGGCCTTGATACGCGCATCGCTGTTATCGCGGCCCGCGAGGTCTAAGTCCATGGCGTGCAGATCCACCCCGCCGTGACGCAGGTAAGCGCAATCGGACATGCCCGTCGCTTGGTCACAGAAGCTGTGCAGCTTGTCCACATCGATGCGTGCTCCCGCCAGCGCTAGGGAGGTATAACCGCCCGCGGAGAAGCCGAACATGGACACCTGCTGCAGATCGATCAGCGACTGCATTTGCTCGTCAGCGGCCAAGCCATCGAGCAGTGCGCTGACATCCGCTGGGCGCTGCCACAGCTTGACCGCTTCCTCAGCAGA
>JAWSVD010000641.1:0-759 GCA_033852095.1 Granulosicoccaceae bacterium
GCCGGTCGGTGGTGTCCTTTTCGGTGGCCAATGTCTTGAACGTGTTTGCCTTTGCCATCTATTTCATCCTGGTGCCGCTGATGGTGTTTTTCGCGCTGAAGGACAAGCACATGGTGCTCGGTTGGCTGCGCCACTTCATGCCCACCCGCAGTGATTTGTCCAAGCGAGTTTGGGGTGAAGTTGACAATAAGGTCGCCAGTTACGTGCGCGGCAAATTCATCGAGATAGGCATTGTCTGGGCGGTCACCTACTTAGTTTTCGCCCTGATGGGCCTGAATTACTCGCTGCTGTTATCTTTCTTTGTCGGCATGTCCGTGATCGTGCCCTTTGTTGGTGCCTTTTCCGTCACCTTGCCCGTGGCGGTGATCGCTTATTTCCAGTGGGGCTTGAGCGCCGATTTTTACTGGTTGCTGTTCTCTTACGTCATCATCCAGGTTCTGGACGGCAATCTGCTCGTGCCGGTGCTGTTCTCCGAAGTGGTCAGTCTGCACCCGCTGGCGATCATCGTGGCGGTGCTGTTCTTCGGCGGCCTGTGGGGCGTGTGGGGCGTGTTCTTCGCCATCCCGCTGGCCACCTTTGTACACGCCCTGCTCAAGGCCTGGCCGTCCTCACCGAGCTTCGAGCCCGGATAAGACCGATTCCGCGCGGGCTGTGTCTGGCCCCGCGCATCGACACCGAGGCTGGGTTTCTAGTGCTCGCCCAGTTTTCTCAATGTCTCCAGCACTTCTTCTGCGTGACCGGGGGCTTTGAGTTTGCGCC
>JAWSVD010000304.1:0-13823 GCA_033852095.1 Granulosicoccaceae bacterium
AACACCGTCAGAAGTGCCCAGGTGAATGAGCCGCATGCCACGCCCAGAGCCAGAAAAATTCCAGATGCGCGATCGACTTCCATGGACGTGCCAATTACCGCTAGGATATTGGGACCAGGGCTCGCAATCGCCAACAGGAAGGCGGAGTAGGCGAGCAAGATGCCGGGCATAAAGGGGGAGATTTCGAGCATGGATATTCCTCTGATTTCGACGCGATGCTTTACGCGGAAAAGACGGGTGGGCTTTGGCTGAGTGCGCTGAAATTGGCGTGGTTCTCCTTATCTTCCAACACATTCAAGCTAAGCAGGGAACTGTATCAGCTGTTGCACGCTAGATACTTCGCTCTGCGTCGAAGTGTTTGGGTGGCAGTGACGCGCAGGGTCTAATATTCTCGCTATAAGCTGGCGGCTTAAACGTCAGATTGTCATGACGCGGGAGGCGCCGGCATGCGCTCGGTTATGCCGCTCGCCAGCAGCGCCAGTGCCGCATTGAAAGGGGCACTCGATTGCCGAATTACATAGAGTTTGACGAAGCGGCACAGCACCTCGTAGCGGCACAGCGGATCATGGTCATCGGCTGCTCCGGTGGCGGGAAATCAACGCTGTCCATGCGGTTATGCACACTGTTAGATCTGGAATATATCTCCTTTGACCGCGACGTGCGCTGGCTGCAGGGATGGATCAACCGTGAGAAGCAGGAGCAAAGGCGCATCCTCAACACGCTGATGAGGCGCGAGCACTGGGTGATGGACGGCAGTAGCCCATCGACTTTCGATATCCGCTTGCCACGCACTGATCTGCTTATCTGGGTTCGTGTGCCGCGCCGGGTTTCGCTGATGGGCGTGGCGCAGCGGGTGCGCAAGTACTTCGGCAGGGTGCGCCCCGACATGGCGGCGGGCTGCCCAGAGCGGTGGCCTGACTTAGAGTTTCTGTCCTATATTTGGAAATTTGAAAAGCGCTCCGCGCCTGTAATTATCCGCAACTTAGATAGATTCGGCCCCGATGTGCCTGTGTTGATTCTTAAATCACGCCATGAAATACGTTGCCTTGTGGAAAAGACAGCCCCGCGCTAATCCTTCAGCAACCAGGCTGCCAAACAGCGACATTGCGCTGTGCAAATTGTGCGAATGAATTTGGTGTTTTGCCCGTGATCTTCTCGACGTTATTGCTGATTCGATTCTCGGAACCGCCGGCAATGCTCGCGTCCATGCTGGCGAGTGTGGCGGCGTAGTCCGCTGGCAAGCCGAGTGTCTCATATCGTCCAGCCAGGCTTGCAGTGCTCAATCGTGCGTGTTTGACAGTGCGGCCCAGTTGCGACGACAGCGTTGATGCAAGTGAGTCGTATGAGACAGCTTCGGGCCCGGTGATGATGTGGTCTGCGTTCTCGATTTGGGGTGCCGTGAGCAGGGCGGTTGCGCATGCGGCAATATCATCCGCGTCAATAAAACCGGCGCGACCGTCTTCGGTGGCGGTATAGATGGATGATTCATCCCGGATGGGTGCCAGGTGCTGACCTTCAGAGAAGTTCTGCATAAACCACGAAGGCCGCAAGACAGCCCATTCTGGGGCGTGTTTGTGCAGCCAAGCGTGCACCTTGCCCATCATCGGGCCATCGTGTTCAAGGGAGGAGGCGCTGAGCAGCACGAAGCGCTGAACACCGGCTTGTAAAGCGGCTTCTAGCCCCGGCTGCATGACCCCTATAGAATCAAAGTCGTCCGTGGGGGCGACCAGGTACACAGCGCGTACACCGGTGAACGCCGCATCAAAGGTGCTCGCGTCGCGCCAATCAAAACGAACATCGGCCGCGGCAATTGGCTTGCGAGTGCCGACCCGTGGCGCGTGCCCGCGCTCACGGAGTTGATCAACAGTGCGACGGCCGGTTTTACCCGTGCCGCCAGTTACAAGGATGGGCTTAGTCATGGATAAACTCCGCTAAGGTTGATTTCAGTGGGCCGGCATCGCCGACTGCATCGAGCAATACCGTCGGATTCCAGTAATCTCGGTAATGCACGATGAGGCCATCACTGAGCCGCACGACAGAGATGTAGTTCTGGTCGTATCGTTTTCCGGTCTGCTTTCCTTTTCCCTGACAGCTGAATTCCAGCACATAGGTTTCACCGTCTATTGAAGGGTGCACCAACGGGGTGCTCATGGCCTCAAATTCCAGCAGTTCGCTCACTTTCGACAAGTAACGAATGAGTGCATCGCGCCCCTCTATCTTCGTCACTGTGCCGGCGGGTGCGCAGGGGAATTCAAAGACGATGCGCTCGGCGCACATGGCCAAGAAGTCGTCGCCCGCATCCCTGACAACTGCGCCGCCGAGGGCCAGGCGCAGCATTGCGCCAAAGCTAGGGATGGGCTGGGTGTCTTGCATTTTCAAAACTCCTAACTGAGTAAAAACATCTACGAAAGCTCTAGTGCCGACGGTTGCTGCGCTGCTTACTTGCTGCAAAATGACCTGAGCTTTGAAGCGGCACAAGCGAGCAACTGACACTGGGCTTGCGCTGTGGCAGACTTTGCGGCACATTACGTCGGAACGATAGCGTTCTAACGATGAATATGAGGTAAATTTCGATGGAACACAAGGGTTCCGGCGTAAATAAGTCAGATAAACCGCGGCGTAAGGCCAGTGGTGCCGCTGTTTTGCAGCCGGCCGTGACCGAGGCACTGCACCGGGCGCTGTTTGAAGAATGGGCAGAGACAGGTTTTGCGGCGCTGCGCATGGAGCGTATCGCCGCGCGCGCAGGCGTGGGCAAAGCGGCTCTCTACAGGCGCTGGAAGTCCAAGCAAGCGCTGGTGATGGAAGCCGTGCGCACGCTGGGTGGTTCTATTAGCCCGGTACCAAATACAGGCTCGCTCGCCGGGGATGTGCAGCAATTTACACACAGGCTGGCAGTGGTGCTCAGGCACCCCTTGGTGCGGCGCATCCTGCCAGATCTACACGCTGAGCGCATCCGCTCTGGCGAGCTTTCTGAATTGGTTGATTTTGTGGGTCGTGACAGGCGCAGTCAGGCTGTTGCCATACTCGACCGTGCGATTGCGCGCGGCGAACTCAAAGCAGATGCAGACCGTGAATTAGCGCTGGACCTGCTCATCGCGCCCTTGTATTGGCGCATCGTTATTCAGCAGCGCCCTGCGAGTAAACAGGACATACAGCGTATCGCTGCAGTGATCATTGTCTCAATTCAAGGGGCGGGTGCCTGAAAATCTGTCGGGTGTAATAACCACGCGGCGTCGAGAATGTGTTCCCCTTATGGAGAGTGTCTTAGCGGATTAGATTCAGGTTGGCGCTGTCTGCTGCAGCTATATATGCAGTCGATGCGCAAAGCTAACCGCCTTCCGTTTTAAACCTTTGAAACAGCGGGCGGCACGACTGCCGCCCGACTTATCTACGCAGCTTCAGGCGCATTTTCTTCGGTTGGCGGCGTTGACGTTTTGACCCGAGGCACCCTGAACAGCAGAGAATACACGGCTGGCACCAGCAACAAAGTGATGGTTGTGCCGACCAGCATGCCGCCGATCAGGGTCACCGCCATGGTTTGAAACATGCCAGGAGCGAGGGTCAGGGGCAGCATGCCGCCACAGGTGGTTGCGGTGGTTAATAGGATCGGGGTAAAGCGCTGGATGGACGCCGTGATTATCGCCTCTCGTGCCGGGGTGCCGGCTGCTTCCTCGATGCTGATTTGATCGATCAAGATGATCGCGTTATTGATCACGATACCCGCCAGCGAGATGATGCCCAGTATGGTGAAAAAGCCGAAGGCGACGTCGGTGATCACCAGGCCCCAGGCCATGCCGATAAGGCCCAGCGGGATGGTCATCAGGACTATTGACGCTTTGCGGAAGGAGTTGAACTGACCCACCAACAGCAGCACGATGACAAGGCCGGCCATGGGCAGTTTGTCGGCGATGGATTGGTTGGCCTCATCGGAGGATTCCGACTCGCCGCCTTCGGCATAACCATAACCTATTGGCAGCGCCCACTGCGCTAGCCAGGGCGTGAGGCTGGCGTTGATGTTTGCCGCGCCGTAACCGGGCAGCAGCGTCGCCGAGACGGTCACGGTGCGTACCCTGTCGCGGCGCTTTATCAAGGGGACTTCCCACGCCACGTCCACCTCCGCAACCTGCGCCAGGGGCACAGAGTTGCCGCTGGTGGAGGAGGTCACCGTGAGGTCCGGCAGGCGCCTGATGTCGTGGCGGTCCGAATTGCTTGAACGCAGCACCACGGGCACGCGGTCCTCGCCTTCGCGCAGCTCGCTGACGGTGTTGCCGCTGATGCCGGCAAACAATGAGGTGGCGACGTCATTGTTGGACAGGCCCGCTGCGTTGGCGCGGTCGGTGTTGATGTCGACGCTGATTTTGCGCGTGCGAATGCCCCAGTCATCGATCACGTCGAGCACGCCTTCGGTGGCGTAGAGCTGGCGTTTGAGTTGTGCTGTGAGCTGCTCGAGCTCTTCAATGCCTTTGCCCGACAGGCGCACTTGGATTGGGTAGGAGACGGGCGGGCCCTGGGACAAGCGTGCAACCTTGTATTGTGCGTCCGGGTAGTTGCTGCCGATGTGATTTTGCAGCAGCTCGATCACTGCGTCGATACTCTCCGGGCCCGCGACATTAACAAGAGCCGTCATGTGCGAGGAATCGCTCTGCCCCGGGTTGTAGCCGAGTTTGAACTTGGGTGCGGATAGGCCGATGTACTGGGTCCAGTTCATGACCCCTGCATCAGCCGCCGTCTCAGAGCTCAGAAAATCACTGATGCTGTTGGCGGTGCGCTCGGTGACGCTGATGTCAACGCCGCGCGGCAGGTCCAGCTCGATGGTGATCAACGGCTCGTCAGACGGGGGAATAAACACATTGCGGACCATGCCCATGGCGATCGTCATGGAGTAAAACATCAGGCAGGCCACCGCAATGGTCAACCAGCGAAAGCGAATGGCTTTGTCCAAGAGCGCGCTGTAGAGTCGTTGAAAAGTGCTGGGCTTTTGCTCGCCGGGATCGTCTGCTGCTTTGAGCAACAAACCGCCCACCATCGGGATGATGGTCATCGACAGCAGCCAGGAAATACTCAACGAGATCGCCACGATATAGCCGATAGAGGCGGTGAATTCGCCGACCGCAGACTCCGCCAAGACGATGGGGGAGAAGGCGGCAATGGTCGTGGCTGAGCCGACCAGCAGCGGGATACGCATGGTGTCTGCTGTGTCGATGGCGGCGGTGATACGTTTTTCACCGCGCTGCAAACGCTTTTGAATGGATTCGGCGATGACGATGCCGTTGTCGACCAGCAGACCCAGGGAGATGATCAATCCAGCCAGGGACACTTTGTCGATGGTCATGCCGAACCACTGCATCACCATTAACGTCAGTGCCATGGTGATGGGGATGGAGGCGGCGATGATCAGCCCGGTGCGCAAACCTAAAAACAGCAGCAATATACCGCCCACAATGGACACGGCCTGTACGATGCTGACAATAAAACCGCTGATGTTGGCGTTGACGATGTCTGCTTGAAAGGCTGTCTTTTCCAGCGTCATGCCAATGGGCAGCGTCTGTTCGATTTGCTGCACCAGCGGCTCGAGTTGCGCCCCTAGGGTGACGATGTCGCCGCCCGTGACCATGTTGATGTTGATGGAGATAGCGGGCGCACCGCGGGTGCGGATCAGCTCGCTTGGCGGGTCTTCGAGCACGCGATCTATCTGTGCCAGGTCCTGCAGTTGCAATAAATCGCCGGAGGCCGTTCGCAGCACCGTGGTGCGCAGCGCCTCTACGCTTGAGAAATCCCCCGAGGGCTCGAGGCTGAGCCGTTCATTGCCGACCACCATCTGGCCACCGCTGCTGATGGTATTGGTGTTTTTAATCGCACCGGCGAGTTCATTGGCGGTGATACCGAGTTCGCGCAGGGTCGCGTCGCTGTACTCGACGTAGATGGTCTCATCGCGCAGGCCTTGGAGCTTCACCTTGCCCACGTCGTCGAGCAGCAGTAGCTCGTCGCGGATGGCCTCGGCTTCTTGCTTGAGCTCGGGGTAGCTGAAACCCTCGCCGTTCAGGGTATAGACCGTGCCGTAAACATCGCCAAGATCGTCTTCTACCGTGGGGCCGAACACGCCCGAGGGCAGGTCGCTGCTCGCCGCGTCTATCTTGCGGCGCAGGTCATCGAAGATAGGGCGCATGTTGCTGTAAGTGGCTTTGTAAGTCACATTGATGATGGACACGCCGTTGCGCGAGCTGCTGCTGACGTTGTCCAGCTCGGGCATTTCGACCACGGCTTTTTCCAGCACGGAGCTGACCAGCTCCTCCATGCGCTGTGCATTGGCGCCGGGCAGCCGGGTGATCACGGTCGCTCGGCGAACGACAAAACCTGGGTCTTCTGCTTTGGGCAAACTGTTATAGGCGCTGACCCCCATCAGGGTCATGAGGGTTAGCAGGGTGAGGGAGACACGCTTGTTGTCGAATACAAATTGTAAAATATTCATGCGCGGCGACTCACTGCCCAACGCCGGAATAGAGCGTCACTTTCATGCCTTCGCTGATACGCGACATGCCGGCTATCACCACCTGTTGGCCGGGCTCTAGGCCTGAGAGAATCTCGATGCCGTCGTTATCGAGTGTGCCGGTCTGCACAACTTGGCGCTCGATGACGTAGTGCTCGTCTTGCGCTGAAGCCACGTACACGTATTTCTCTTCGCTGCTGCTCAGCACGGCTATCAAGGGCACGACCAGTCTCTGCTCACTGCCCGCGAGGCTGAAAGTCACTTCAGCGGCCATGCCGACTTTGACGGCGGCGGGCGGCGCTTCGAGTTCGATCTCTACTGCGTAGCCGCTGCTGTTATTGTTGCTCACCGCGATCTCGACCACTTTGCCGCTCAAGGGGCTGCGGTCGGCTTGCAGTTCCGCGCTGACAAGCATGCCCATGCTGATGTGGTTGATCAGGCTCTCGGGCACAACGGTGCGCAAGCGCTGCTGATCGCCACAGGCTGTGGTTGCGATTGTCTGGCCCGCGCTGATGTTTTGGTTGACCGCCACCGGCACGCTGACCACCTGGCAGTTATCGCTTGGGCTGAGCAGACGGCTGTAACCCGTGTTGAGTTGCGCGGCGTTGAGCCCTTCTTGGGCGAGGCTGCGGTTAGCGCGTGCGGAAGACGCGCTGGCCTTGGCATTTTCCAAGTCGGAGAGGCTCGCGGCCTCAGTGCTGTAGAGCTCACGCGTGCGCGCGTATTGGCTCTCGGCGTTGCGGTAGTTGGCTTCCGCCTGAGCGAGCTGCGCGCGCGCTTCTTTTTCGCTCAAGCTGAAGGGTTGCTGATCGAGTGACGCCACCAGCGCGCCGGCCTTTAAACGATCACCCACACCGACAGGCAGTGCAGTGATCGAACCGCCGATGCGAAAGCTCAAATTCTGGCTGTCGGCGGAGATAACAGTCGAGGCGAGCACCCGTTGCAATGCACTGCTTCCGGTGTTGGCTTCAAGTACTTTCACCGGGCGCAAGGGTGCTGTGGCGACAGCGAGCTCTGTCTCTTCTTCCGGCTGGCAGGCAATCAGTGCGCTGCAGCACAGCAACAGGCTCAGCAAACGTGTGGGGCGGGCATTGGGGGATGCGGTCATGTCGGGTGTTCCTGCAGCTAGTGTCTTCATTTTGAATGCTCGTCGAGCATGCTCTGGGTGAAATTGAGCAGCCATTGTTGTTGCTCCGTACCGGGGGTCAGCATGGGCATTTCACCCATCAGCGCTTGAAAGTCCACCAGTGCGTTTAAGTATTGATAACGCGCGTTGTTGGCGTTGTCCTGCGCCTCGCGGTAGCTGTTCTGGGTGTCCAGTAAGTCAGTCACTGAAGAAGCGCCCAGCTTGTAAGCCTTTTGAGTTATCTCGTGGCTCTTGCGCGCCGCGTCCTCTGCTCTGTCACTCAAGCCGATGCGGCGGTAGTTGCTGATCAAGCTGTCCACGGCGATGCCGCTGTTGCTCCACAGCGCGTTTTTGAGGCTGCGCAGTTGCGTATCGGCCAGTTGTTTTTGCGCGCTCAGTTGCCGCGTGGTGCTGGAGCGTGTGCCGCCCAACCACAGCGGCAGCTCAGCTTTGAGCGACATATTCCAGTCGCCTTCGCCGTCCAGCTCAATGCCCGCCGCGTTCTCGCTGCTGTCCAGGTAGTGGGCGTAGGAGGCGGAGAGGGACAGAGAAGGCGTGTAATACGCGCGTTTGATCGCCGTGAGATTGGTGTCGACGGCGCCGATGTTGGACTCGAGGCTCGCCAGCTGGGGAGAGCTGAGCAAGGCGCGTGAAGCGCTGGCACGGCGCAGTGATTCTGCCCGCCCCGTGCTGCTTAGAAAGGGCTCCAAACCCTGATGTAAGAGATCAAAAGGCGGTTGATCGAGATCGACTTCCGCCAATCGTGTCGGGATCTCCATGCGGCTGTTTAACAATTGCACCAACTGATGCTGCGCGCTGGTATTGGCGGTATAGGCGCCGAGCAGGGCACTCTCGCTGTTGGCGATAATTGCCTGCCAGCGGTAGATGTCCGCGCCCGAGCCGCTGCCACTGCTTTTGCGCTTTTCGGCGAGGCTGAGGTTCTCGCGGTTTAGCGCGAGATCTCGCAGGCTGCTCTCGAACTGCGCCTGCGTTTGCAGCGCTTGAAAATAAGCGCTCGCGGTTCGCTGCACCGTGTCCAATTGCTGTTGTTCAAGGGAGGATTCCGAAGCTTTTAGGCCGAGCTTGGCTACGTTGACGGCTGCGTTTTCCGAGGCGGAGTAGAGGGTCTGGCTCACGGCGAGCACAGCCAGCGTGTCTTGCGCAGGCAATGCCTCACCGCGTCGCGTGTATTCAACTTGTGCCGCGATCTGTGGGCGTTTTGCAGCACGCGCTTGCACCAGGGATTCGGTGTCTATCTGCAGTTGATACTGCTGAGCGCGCAGGTCGAGGTTCTTGCCCATTGCCTGCTCAAGCGCCGAGAGAAAACTCAGGGACAAGGTATTGTTGCTGCCCTGCACGATGCGTGCGTTCATCAATTCGTCAAGCTGAAAATCGACGTCGATGGCGCGGGCTGTGTCGATGTTGATGGTGGTCCGTCGCTTGGGCTCGAGCAGGCGCACACCGCGTGTTCGTGACTCGCCGGCGATGGCCAGTTGCAGATCAAGCGCTACGCGGCGCGCCAGCACGCGCCTGTCTTCGTCGACCGTGTCGCTGATCAAAGCGCCGGCAACCACTAGGCTGTCACCACCGACAACAAAGCTCGGGATTTTTTTCGCACGCAGTGCATTCAGTAATGCCGTGCGCTCTTGCTCTGTGGTGCTTATGGGTGGCAGCAACACAGTGTCTAAGTCCGCCAGCTGCGGGCCGAGATCTGCGCTGTAGTCCAGCAGCAAAAATTCGGCGTCCACACCTGCCTGTCGCGCCGCCTCGAGCACGGCGTTGGTCATTGCTTGAGGTGCTGCCTTTGCATTGGCTGGCAGTGCAATGCCCACACGCTCGGCGCCGAACAGCTCAGATATGCGACTGAACACATCGACGATGGCGTTAACGCTGATGTAGCTGCGCAAATTGTTGACACGGTCGCGTGGTGCGATACCGGTCAGGCTGGGGTCGAGCACGCTCAGCAGGTAGGTCGGCTTTTGCAGCTGCGGGTTTTGGTAGATCACTTGGCTAGCGATATAGCCCGTGGCGATTACTATGTCCACATCAGAGGCAGCGTAGGCCTGGGATAACAAGTGCTGTGCGTTGATGGCGGGAGGCTCTGTCCTTAAAAAGACAGGGACGACCTTGTCACCGCTGTTTAGCAGGGGCTGCAGCTCTTGCACGATGAGCTCAGATATTCGAGGTGTGGGTTCGTTCAGCGCGTCTTCGATGAATGCAACGCCGATGTCTCTGGCGTGAGCGGCAGGCGGCAGCAAGGCGCAAAGAAGCGCGCTTGCGCCAAGAAGACTACCGTGACGGCGATTTGCCAAACCACAAGGTCGAAGCATGGGGCTTCCTTTATTTTATTTTAGGGCAGGGGGATCTGGCGATTCTAACGCATTGAATAATTGCATAATGCGCTGTTTTGTCAAATGATGTAAGCGTCAATTTGATGTGCTGGCATTCAGGCAAAGCGGAGTGGATTGAGGGCCCAAAGCGGATTGAGCGCTCTTAATTGCTCCATGTGGCGACAAAGAGCCCAATCTAATCGGCGGACAGCTGTTGCGCAGCAATAGCAACCCTAATCACATGTTCACAAATGTGACTGCTGCGGTGACATTGCGTTGTTTTTGGCAGGTCTCAGCGGCTAGAGAAGCCCTGATATAGCCCTTCGGCTTGACTAGCGCAGTGCTTTTGCTCGCCACTGTGCGCGGCAGAGCAAAATAAGGAATGGCGCCTAGCCCAGCACGGAGAAGCTGCTGTCGCGGTTGATCTCGCGGTTGCGCGAGTAAAATCCGATGTCTATGTCGCGGTCCAGGTATTCCAAGTGGTAGCTCACCGGGTCCGAGTCGTGGTCCTGGCCCGCTTCGCAGGCCTCGATCAGGCGCGCCATCAAACGACCTACCACCGGGGCGTTCTTGAATTGGTTTCCGCTGGTGCCGATGGCCACATAAAAACCATCGAGATCGGTCTTATCATAAATCGGGATCCAATCGTCGCTGACGTCGTAGAGATCAACCACGCCGCCGATGCGGTTGGGGATCTCCAGCTCGGTAAAGCGCTGGGCGAGGCGCATGGCTTGCACCCGGGCCTGCTCGCTGAGCTCTTGGTCGTAATTGTCGGGGTCGACGTAGTGACTCTCATCGCAGGCGGGGTCTTCGCTGCCGATCAGCACTTGGTCACCGCTGGCGGGTCGTGAGTAGGTCTCGATGTCGCTGTCCGAGGTCACGGGTGCGTTGTTGCTAGCGGTGAACCCAGCTGGTGCGGGCACGTGTGGCACCTCATGGCGCAGGGCGCGGGTTTTGATGTTCATGGACTCGGCAACGCCAGCCAGGGCGTTGATCTTTGCGCTGTGCGGGCCTGCAATGTTGATCACCACCGGCGCCTCGATGTGCTCGTCTGTTTGCGTGCGCACACCGCTCACGCGGCCTTGCTCGCTGAGAATCTCCGTGACAGTGGTGTTGAATTGGAACTGCGCACCGTGAGACTCGGCGGCGCGTTGCAAATTGTGTGTGGCCAGTTGCGGATCACTGATGTAACCGCTGTGCGGCCAGAACACCGCGCCCTCAATGTCGCTGCCGTTGCTCTGCGCGAAACCGGCATCGTCCGGCCGTTTAGCCGGATGGAACACACCCATATTGGCTGCGGGAATGCGCGCCGCCACGGCGGCTGTGTCCAGCTCCTCAAAAGGCAAGCCCAGCTCATCGGCCATGCTGATGGCGGTTTGCAGTCCGTTGTTCTGCTCCACCTTCATGGTCAGGGTGCCACACTGGATAAACTCGGCGTGACCTGACTCATCCTCACAGCCCAAATACTGCGCCCAGTCGCGCCAATAGTGATAGCCCTCGTAGGCGAGGGCGGTGCCGTCCAGCGTGGAGTAGTAGGTGCGGATTATGGCACAGGAATTGGAGGTGGAACCGTAGCCCGCGGCGGGTAACTTATCCAGCACCAGCACCCGATTGCCACTGCGCGCCAGCTCCAGTGCGGTGGCCGCGCCGATGATACCGGCACCGATGATGATAACGTCGAAGTTGCTGGCCATGGGGCGTCTCTGTGAAAGCGGAAGTTGCCAACACACTAAATGCAATCTTTGGGGACATCAATGCACCCAGAGCTTGATTGGTCGGTTCTGCGGCATAATGTCGCTGTAATAACAGCGTACAAGGGAAATTGAGTCGACAAGCGGCTGCCTGCCTGACCGCACTTCAGACAACAGATCGCACAGGCTTCTGTCAGCGAAACGCCTAGTTGGCTAGAGTTCGTACTTGATGGTCTGGGTGTAGAGCGTTTATGGCTGCTTTTGGATTCTGTACAATGCCATGCTGAAGATCCTAAGTCGTTGATATTCCATATTTTATGCCCTCTACACGGTGTGTTGAAAATGGGTTTTGATGAGCTGTTATGCGGTTATTCAATGTAACGTCAACAGCCGCTCTCTATTACTTTGTTTCGGCACAGCAATATGCAACAATGCACCATCGCTCGCCGAGAACTTTGCCTATCAATCCCGCACCTGCCGGGTAACACAAGGCAAGTCAGGGATGGTGGTGACGACAATGCAAGCCACATGGATTTGGTACTTGTCATGATGATCGAAGAGCATGAAATAGAGCATTGGCACATCGAGCTCGACAGCAGCGGGGTTGAATTCGCTGTACATGACAGCGCAAGGCTGGAAGAGCTGATCGACGATGCTACTCAAGCCGTTTGCGCGGTTCAACGCGTGCAATCCATAGATTCAATCGCCACCTCTTTGTTCAGCTCAGCCGAGAGCAGCGCGGTCGTGCAGATTATTTTTAGCCGATTGAGCCGGGCTGTGGTGCGCCTCCAGCGGGAGCGCGCAACGATCTTGTTTTCACTTGCGTCACTGGCGGCTCTGTACGGGTGCCTAGACAAAACCAAAAAGCTCGCTCTGCTCATCATCTCGCCTTGCGTCGAAAACAGTGATCTAGGCGATTTTGGGCGCTTGCAATTGCTTTTTTCAGCCTTTCGCTCAGGCCTGTGCGAGGAGGCAGAGCAAGCTATGGATGCGATGCTTGATTTCCGTGAAAGATCCGTCGAATCTGTGCGCAGTTCGCTCTGGGCTACGAGCTGCCTATTGGCGGCGCTGAAAACTGACAGCAAGCAATTTAATCACCAACAAAAACTCGCAGAAGACGGACTGGCGCTTGCGCTGCTTTTAGATGATCAGGGCAAATTCCAGCGCAATAAGTTCTCACAAGCTCATGCGATGTTGATGATGCAGTGCCACAAACGAACCCCCGACCTCTTTGCATCGTTACGCTCCGACCGAAACAATGGGCGCTCCCTGTTGTCTTTCACTGCGCAGCAGCTGGTGATGCTGTATTCCTGCCGCGACGCCTGCGCACGTGGGCACTATGTGAAGGCTGCGTCATTATGTCAAGCAACTGCAGAAGATCTTGATAACTCACCTTCTTTTGTCAAAACGTTATACCGAATAGAGCATGCACGGATAGCGCACGCGCGGGGGCGGGAGAACGTCGCCAGGGATCATCTGCGTGAGGCTGCCGCCCGACTTACTATAGATCCACACACGCTGAACCATCAAGTGTTCACAGCCCTGAACCGACAATTGCGCAACCCTGTACCCCTGTCGTACAAAGTGCCTGATCAGCGAAAAATGCACGAAGTGGTCGACCGCTTGTATTTAAAGTACTGCAGAGCGCGTAGATATGCCTTGTTAACAGGGCAGCTGCGCGCCTAACAGTGCGCAGGCGGGATATTCAGTAGCACGCCATATACTGGCGCAGTGAAGCAGCTAGCGGTACACGCGGCGGGGGCTCTTCTTGCGGTCTGTTTTTCACGGTGTTTCTGATCACGTTGCTCAGCGACAAATCCATCTTATCTCGGTTGCCACGTAGAAAACTACCCTTCCCAAAGTCTAGCTCTACTGACAACACTTTGTCGCTAATCAAGGGAGACAAGTCAGTTAGCTGCTGCTCGATGCGCTCGCGCAAAAAAAACAGTGGCCCTGGCTCGGCAGCGGCACACTCTGCAGGCGAGCGAACATCAGCAGTTGACCCGCCTTGCGCTGAATGCGACTGATGATTTTCGTTAAGTTTG
This sequence comes from Granulosicoccaceae bacterium, assembly GCA_033852095.1. Classification (GTDB taxonomy): domain Bacteria; phylum Pseudomonadota; class Gammaproteobacteria; order CALCKW01; family CALCKW01; genus CALCKW01. Next base: position 13,680 of record JAWSVD010000304.1, read on the forward strand.
CTCCAAGTAATTCTATGACCGCGTTGGTTTTACGCAAATACACCGCCTCCAATGTGTTCCTTTTTTTGCAAGTAGAGTTATTCAACGCAGAGACTCAAGAGAAAACAAATCTGCAGTTGCAGCCATAGAATACAGGCCGTCACC
>JAWSVD010000305.1:0-726 GCA_033852095.1 Granulosicoccaceae bacterium
TTTCGCGCTGATTGAGGCGAATAGCTGCCTAGGCGGCCCCGACCATTTAACGAAATCTGGGTGAAAATATGGCCAAATCCAGCGCGCTCGCAGTAGGCAGTCGTTTTTGAACGGGCTGGTAGGAGCAATGTCAATCCATCGACTGGCCAATTCGGTCAAACAGATATTGCAACTGATGCACACTCCCAAGCGCAGTCACCACCACTGAGCAGAGGCTGCAGAGCCACTAGCCTGAATATTTCATCAAAGTTGGCGGAGTGACTGTAAAATCGTAGGCCTACCAAAGCTTTACGACAAAAACAGGAGCACCCCGCCAGTGTCAGATTGTACCGCAAAGATCACTCTCGGTCGCAAACTCAAACGACGTTCGATTCATCTCAACTTTGACGGCGGTGATGTCAGTGGCATCGGGGGCGTACAGCTACTGCGGGCCGCAGATGATCGACTCGGATTATGCCAAAGTACGGCTAAATGCCTGCCTGACCCCCGCGACCAAAACCTCGTCACTCACTCTTGGGCTTCCTTGTTTCGCCAACGCATCTACGCCATTGCTGCCGGCTTCTCTGACCTCAACGACCACCAACAGCTGCGCCTTGATGCCGCCCTGCAAAGCGCTGTCGGTGTGCTCGATCCGATGGGCAGTGCGCCCACGCTCTGCCGGCTCGAAGCCGCCGCCGCCCAGCTCGACCCTGTGGCGGGCAGACGGGTCGTGTTCGACATGCACCG
>JAWSVD010000306.1:0-1409 GCA_033852095.1 Granulosicoccaceae bacterium
ACGGCACACATGAATTCTGACCCACCAGTCCATCCCAACATTTTTTTAGTTTTATTAGTCAAATCCCAGCTGCCCACCTGTTTGATAAAACAGAGGCACCACATCTGCGGTGTCGTCAATCTGGGAGCGACACCTGATGTTCAAATCCTTAAGAATCAACCGCGCCATGCAGCAAGCCTACCAACAGTGGAACGGCTTCGCGCTAACAGCCTCTGACCCACAGATGGCAGCAGCTGTTCGCTCACGACTTCGAAGCACGCAAATTGTGGCCGAGGACGGCGACATCCTCGTGACGCAGACAGGCTTCGTCACCCTGGCCATACACGCAGATCAAGCACGTCTTATCGGCAAGGCACTCGTGGCGCCAGGGATCGACAACAACGGCCAACGAGGACATCTCGTGCTGCGTGACAACGCTCACCCCTACCACAGCCGCGCAGAATCGGCAGCGCGGGCTAACACCGAATCGCTGAAAGCCCTGCTCAAAGCGGATTCGCTACTGACCACCTTTGGCGACAAATTCACATTGCGAGAAGCAGCCAAACAACTGCCGTGGCACACCTTGATCAATCAGGCAGACTGCGAATGCAGCGGCTTGTGCCTCTGGGGAACGGAGTCCTTCCTGCGAAGATTCGGTCTGCTGACCATTGCGCGCCGGTTCGGTGTGCCACGCGCGCTGCTCAAGCTCGCCGGCCCCTACGGCGACCGCGCATCAGCCGCACGGGCACTGCGAGATTCCTCTGCGCGGCTGAGAGCCGGAACAACAGCAGAACAAGCCGCCAGACAACGTGCCGAAAAAGCAATGGCAGGACTGCCAGACGCGATCTTGGGCGCCTTTGAAGACGAGGCAATGATCAGCCCGATAAAAAAGCCTATCGAGGAAAGATCAAGCCCGACCCACCGGCATGAAAGCAAAGCACTGGCATGTGGATAACCGAATAGGCAACAAACGAATCACCGCAGCAAGGCCACACGCAAACTGCGCGTGCCTCTCCCCGTTCGAACGAATGCCGCTACCGGAAGTCTTGTGTAGGTGCGAATTTATTCGCATATCACCGCACCCAAACACCGCCATTAAACGCAAATCCGCTTCCACCGGCCCATTATACTTCTGTAGGTTCTGCTTTAGCTGGACACAGCGGCCCGCTACTGCAGGGAGCCACTCACGTCATCAGCGCCGGCCAACAAGGCCTCCAGATCGATGCCGTCAAAGCTGTATTTCAGGCCACAGAACTCGCAGTTCACGTCTATCTGCCCGCCGGATTCGAGCAGCAGCTCGCGCGCGTCCTCAGCACCCAAGCCCACCACCATGGCGCCGCAGCGCTCGCGTGAACAACCGCAGTTGAACGCCACATCGCGCGCATCGTAGAGCCGCACATCCTCTTCGTGAAACAAGCGCTTGATCAGGG
>JAWSVD010000307.1:0-2277 GCA_033852095.1 Granulosicoccaceae bacterium
ACACCATAACCGATCGGCTAGCGCAGCAAATGGCTGGATCTGAGCAAGAGCCCCCCTTTTGGGCATTCCGGCAATTACTTCCTTGACCAGCAGCACTGAGTATTTTGCGCCCACGACATCTGCTGGCGAACAACCTAAAGAGCCCTTGATTGAACTCAGGTTGCTTGGGGATTTCAGCGCCTCATTCGCTCAGCAGCGAATCCACATCAAGTCAAAAAAATGCCAGGCCCTGCTGGCTTACTTGTCGCTCTCTCCAGGCGGCTTCGCTCGACGTGACACACTGCGACACCTCTTGTGGTCCGATACTTCAGATTGCCGCTCTCAATCCAGTCTTCGCCATTGCCTGTGGCAGCTCGGCCGAGATCTCGCACATCTTCCCTTCACGGCTATCGAGAGCAATCGGCAAGAGATCCAACTCAAGTCGCAGTTTTTTTGGGTCGACGCACTTGATGCCTTGCACTCTCTAGAACGAAGAAATGTGCCGAAGCTGCTGCAGCAAAATCCAAATATATTTGAGTCACTGCTGCAAGGCGTCGACCAGAGCAGTCACGATTACTGCCAGTGGGCAATGGAGAAGCGCGCACTTTTACAACAACAGATCGTGCCCTGCATAAACCGGGCGCTGAGTGAGCCCACAACAAGTGACTCGACCAAATTGCAGCTATCTGAAATAACAAGAGAAATCGACCCACTGAACGAACCGGCGACCCAGGCGATAATGCACTACAGAGCAAGCTCAGGCGATACCGCTGGCGCCTTGGCAGCCTACCAGCGACTGTGTCATGAGATGGACACCCGCCAAGGTATGGAGCCATCTACGCAAACTCAGGAACAAGCTGTTCTCATCAAAAATGGTGATTCCACCCAGAACAATAAATCACAGCAAGACACCAGACCATGGGTTTTTGTTCAGCCACCAGAGACTGGGCTTATGAGCGGCAGCCAAAAGGGACTGTTGATTGGTTTCTATCAAGAGCTTCTGGCGGGCCTGATACGATTTCGCGAATGGCGCATCGGTGATTTCCAGCAGTCCCAGACACACACAGAACGCCCCCAATCATCCGCTTTCTTGTTGACCTTCACGCCCATTGAGCAAACCGACTCCCTGCGCCTCATCGTCACCTTGAAGGATTTGCAAACAGACACCTATCTTTGGAGTGAACGAGTTGAACATTCGGTGGACAACTGGCTGCAGTGCCAGAGTGAATTAGTACAAAGTCTCGCACATTCGCTCAACGTGCAAATATCAGATGAACGCCTAAGGCAGATTTCGGGACGTGAGAACTTCAAGCTCAATGTCTACGACAAATGGCTATTAGCAGAGTCAAAAACGGCGAAGTTCAAGCAAATCGCCTGGCTTGAAGCACGCGATGTGCTCAGAGAACTCATGGTCAGTGAACCAAAATTTTCGCGTGCCTATAGCAGCCTCGCACAAATGGACAACGCCAAGCATTTTGTTTTCCCTGGCATTCTCAGCAACCCGGAACGACGCCAACGCGCGCTCGGCTATGCCAAGCGAAGCGTTGAACTGGACCCTCAAGACAGTCGGAACCAACTGTGTTTAGCATGGGCCCTGTCCATGAAAGGGCAGTTCCCTGCCGCCAAAAACACCTTTATTCTCGCCTCAACACTCAATGAAAACGACCCGTGGACAAAGATATCATCGGCACTTGGTCTGGCCTTTTGCCACGACATCGACAGCGCAAGAATGCTATCCGACAAAGCCTTCCGTATAGACAGAAACCCTCCCCCACTGCATTGGGCCTACCAAGCCGCAATCGCCTTTCTAAGAGAAGATTACGGGCATTGCATTGAGTGCTCGCACCTTGCTGAAGACGCCATGTCAGACGTAAGAGCGTGGCAATCCGCGGCTTTAGCATTGGCTGGTGACACAGAACAAGCCCGGAGCTGTCTGCATGATTTCATCGCTGAAACGCGTGATGATTGGCACGGAGAGAAAAAGCCCAGCAGTGCCAATATTGCCAATTGGCTGCTGAACTGTTTCCCCATCCGGCACTTAGCAGCGTGGCAAAAACTGAGCAAAGGCTTAGGAATCGCAGGTCTAGACATACAAAACCCAATCCCTCCTCTGGGATCTAGCGATTGACACATGTCGTGCGGCGATATCGGTCAGCTTTAAATGTGGGGACTGGACAAGATTGAAAATTCAATTGGCAAGCTAATCTGCCCTTTGCAAACCCTCCCCTTCCTTAGATCGCGTAGAATGCTCGGCTCCGTATGCTTCTTAGGAATATCCATGCTCAGCAGTATGACCGC
>JAWSVD010000308.1:0-6721 GCA_033852095.1 Granulosicoccaceae bacterium
TGGGTGAGGGTTCAGTCCGGGGTGCGCAGCCTTACAAAGCCGCTCGGGGCCTCTTGTGGGTGAGGCTGCAGTCTGGGGCGCGCAGCCATACAGTGCGGCTCTGGAGCCTGTTGTGGGTGAGGCTTCAGCCCAGCGCACCCAGCCTTACAAAGCCACACGGGGTCTCATGTGGGTGAGGCTTTAGTCCGGGGCGCGCAGCCTTACAATGCCGCTCGAGAAATCCTGCAGATAAAGCTTCAGCCCAGCACTCCCGGCCTTACAAAACCACTGCCAAAAAACCCCAACCTCACACCACAGTCCTATGCCCCACATGCGGTTCCTCAACCGCAAAGCGCGGCAGCAAATACCCCGGCAGCAAAGCCGCCAGCTCCGCCTTGATCGCCATCGCCCGCTCCCGCGGTAGCGCAAAATGCGCCGCCCCCTGCACCGCATCCAGCAAATGCAGGTAATAGGGCAGCACCCCACACTCAAACAACCGCCTGCTCAACGCCGCCAGCGTCCCCGCATCATCGTTCACCCCACGCAGCAACACGCTCTGGTTCAGCAGCATCACCCCTACATCCCGCAGCCGCCCCAATGCCTGCTGTACTTCATCATCCAGCTCGTGTGCATGATTAGAGTGCAACACCACCACCACCCCCAGCCGCGTCGCCTGCACCCAGGCCAGCATGGCCTCATCCACCCGCGCGGGGATCATCACCGGCTGCCGGGTATGAATGCGCAGCGTCTTCAAGTGCGCAATCGCCCCCAGCTCCGCCACCTGCCGCGCCAATACTTTGTCCGTCACGTTCAGCGGGTCGCCCCCGCTCAAGATCACCTCATCGATGCTCTCATCGGCCTCGATGTACTGCAAAATCCCCTGCCACTCCGCCGGCCCAATCTGCGCCTCGTCATAGGGGAAATGCCGCCTAAAACAATAACGGCAATGGATAGCACAGCTACCGGTCAGCACCACCAGCACCCGGCCGTGGTACTTGTGCAGCAGGCCCTTGACGGGGGAGAAGTTCGCCTCTTGTAGCGGGTCCGCGCTGTAGCCGGGGGTCACCGTCAGCTCGGCTGCTTGGGGGAGGACTTGTAGCAGTAGGGGGTCTGTTGGGTTGTTGGGTTGGATGCGGGCCAGGTAGGGGCGGGGGATGCGTAGGGGGAAGCCGTGGCAGGCTGCTTGGATGGTGGCTGCGTCCGCTGGGGCAAGGTCCAGGATCTGGCAGAGCGCGGCTGGGTTTGTTAGTAGGTTTTTTAGGTCTGTTTTCCAGTTTTGGGGTGGGGGGAGTTGGGTTGGGATTTGGGGCTGCATGTCGTTGCCAAGGCGCGGTCGGGGATGGTGGGATTTTAACTTGATTTCAGAGTGCGGTGGATTGTTGTGCTTGCGTTTGGCCGTGTAACAGTAACTAGCCGAGCGGGTGCGGTGATGGGTGACACGGCAAGGGCGACTACGGCTCTTGCGTTGTCGGCATGGCAGCTACCTGAGCGCTCAGTTGGCAGGGCCGGAACCTGACGCCGTGGACGATTGCCATTCATGTCCTTTCTTCCCAGCGGCCTCTGCCTTTCGCCTTTCGTGAGGTTATGAAATGTCTACTGAATGTCTAAAAAACTCTAATCTTTGCGCTTAGACATTCGCCATGTCTTCCCGTCTATCATGATAACACTTTGATTTTTCATGGATTGAAGAAGGTTCTTTACTCTGTTTGTCTTCTGCGCGGCAGTCAAAATGTCAGGCAGTTTGTCTACCAAAAGCTGATCAATGTCTACACGCTTTGCCGAGCCAAACTCTTCAATGTACTCCCTGATCAGTTGTTTGTAGTGCTGGTCGTCGAAGCCTCGATTGCGAATGTATTGGGCCTTTTCATTGCTTGCTGTCGCGACTTGGGCGGAGATGTGATAGTTCGGTTTACGCCCCTCGATGAACCTCAAATGCTTCAGGTGGCGTGCCTGTTCATCGGTCAGAGGCTTCCGTTTTTGCACTCGATCGAGCAACATGATGTCCTCGAGCGAGAGGTCCGGTAGCTCAGCCAGCTTGTGGGCATAATTCATATCAAGCACGCGACCAGTAATGGTGACTTGGACACGGTCCCTCTCCAGCAGATACTCAGGTAGCGGGAAGTAACGGCGCTTTTGGATGATGAACATCTTGCGAATACCGCTCCCGATGGTGTCGATCATATTCAGATTGACCATGGCATCTGTCAAAAACCGATTCCTATAGCGTGACTCTGGTGCGTCAGCATGCACGACTTGCTCCACGCTGCCGGGAATAAATGAGCCATGGTTGCTGAAACAAAGCCTCCCGTCCTCGAACTCAACTATCGAAATTTTGCCCGCTAGTTCGTAGTCCTGATGTGCGATCGCATTGTTTAGCGCCTCTCGAATGATGAAAGGGTCGTATTGATCGACCTCGTCCGGAAACAAAGAGGCCTCTGACATGTAGCGATACTTTAGATTACGAATCTTCTTGAAAACTCTATCAGCGCTGATGAGTAATGGGCACGAGAAGTGCTCATAGTCTCGCTCTACGCCGTCGCGGTCTTTCAACACCCAAGTCAGCGTAGCGGAGGCAGGGTTCAGCAGAGTCGACGCCTCAGGCTTTCCAAGTAGCAGTAAGGCTGTACGAGTGATGCCACCTTTGATGCATAGCTTTGCTTTATTTAGAAATGTGGTGTCATCCCAAGCGGAGATGTCTTCGCGCTGATTCGGAAACTTCGTCGCATACTCCTGACGGGCAAGAGTAATTGCTTCAGAACTCAGATCGTCAAGCGTGGCGCCTGCACAAATTCCACTACTCCAATCAGAAACAGTGTTTTGATTGCGGATGCGTTCGAGTTCTTCAATGGAAAGGCCGACCAGCGACTCTCCGTCTCTGCCGTACCAGTGATCGTCGCAGGCAACCGGTATGCCACGTGGGGCGGGAGGAATCTCAAACAGGATAACGCGGCCTAGATTATGTCGAACGACATGAATGTCGATAAAACTCATGCGCGGTGAGAGCTTGTCAGCGATCTCCTTTTTCAGTGTTTGAAGACTCGCTGCATCCCTGCAAAACTGGGTTCCCTTCACGTTCCTCTTGTCATCAACACCGAATACAAGCCATGCACACCCAGCACCTTTCAAGTTTGCTTCGTTGCTCAGGGCAGAAAAGTACTTACCCAGTTTTCGTCGATCGAAATTATTCTCCGCATGCTTAAACTCGACTATTTCCGACTCTGACTCCATAGATAGCAAGCGTTGCAGCAATACTTCGGGGTTCATATCGTCAGCCACCAAGATTGGAAAATTCGCGTTCTTAATCTCATTATTCCATCTATATTAAGCCTTCCTGCGTTTCCGTGCATTTTTCACCGGGTTCATGGCCTCGTGTTCGGCCGGGGTAGTATCGGGAGGCGGCGGGCACAGGGCCGTGCTGCTTGTGCAGCAAGCCCTTCACGGGGGAGAAGTCCGCTTCCTGTAATGGGTCGGCGCTGTAGCCCGGCGTCACTGGTAGCTCGGCTGCTTGGATGGTGGCTGCGTCTGCTGGGGCTAGGTTCAGTGTCTCGCAGAGCTCGGCTGGGTTTGTTAGTAGGTTTTTTAGGTCTGCTTTCCAGGTTTGGGGTGGCATTTTCTGGTCGGTGGGTGTTTGGGGTGGTGGGATTTTACCTTGTTTGTAGTGGGGTTGGATTGTTGCCGGTTTTGCTGATTGTTACGGTTGGGTGAGTGGGGGTGTGAGTGCTTACGCTGTGGGGCCGGTTGGGGTAGGGTGTTGGGTCTTTTGCGGCTGTTGCTTTCTTGATGTTCTGGGGAATCTCAGTTTGTGAGGATAACTAATAATCCGCTGCAGCTTAGAAAAGGAATCCCGATGGCTAGGTTTATCGTCGTAAAAACGAGCTCTGAAGGAGGCTTGGACATCCATCCGATGAAGGAGTGGCTGCGTCTGCATACTGATAGCATTCCTGCCAATATGGATCCGACATTGAGCACTTCCCGCCAGCTTCTATCGGGATTAAAGCGGAATGGGTGGAAATTTGAAGAAACAGATTCAGAAGTCAGGCTGTTCCCACCAGGCGAGGCTGTCGACGAGGTGCTTGTAAAAGCAGTTCTCGGTGAATCTGACGAGCCCAACGATTCAGAAGGCAATCAAGCGTTCGGTTTGGAAGTGCAGCTAAGGGATTTTCTAGCTGGAAACATCGAGTCATTGGTAATTAACGGAAACCGACTTCACCTTTACGTCGATCCAACAGGGCAGGATGGGGTGGAGTTCCCAACTGCTGTTGGTTTTATTGATGTTCTTGGTATTGACGATGATGGGAATTTTTACGTCTTTGAGCTAAAGCGAGATGTTGGCTCAGATAGAGTCGTTGGTCAAATTGCACGATATATGGGTTGGGTTCAAAGCACGATTGGAAAGAAAAAAAAGATGCATGGTATTATTGTCGCCAAGCAAATCGGCAAGAAACTCAGGTATGCTGCGTCGATTATCCCAAGTGTCTCTCTCTATGAATACCAGGTTGACTTCCAGCTCAATGAGTCAAATGATATTTTGAGCTAAAAGTTAAAATGGAGAAATGGTAGAGAGATAAGAGTCAGTTCTAACAACCCAACATTTCAGAGAAATTGTTGGATTGTTAGAGCAGACACCAGAATCCCAGAATTCTGGTCATTGGAAAGGTTACTCCACTGTACGATTGACGTTAGTAAATCTGGCGAACGCATACTGCCACCTAATAACAAGTAGAGGTAATGGGATGATAGCTCAGACTAAAAGCATTGAAACTGTGAAACTCACCGAGAATGGTCTTAACATACAATTAAAGGGTCTTGGGAAAGTTAACTATTTTGTTGGGCCAAATGGATCGGGGAAGACGAGACTACTTGAACAGCTACAGTCCACGGAAGCAGGTAAATTGGCCTTTATCGAAGATGACTGGGGCCGTATGGATGATAGATTGGTCGATCAAGATGTCAGTAAATTAAATGAAGATCTCAAAGAAATTGGGCAGCATGGTTTTGAATTAATTGATCAGGAAATAACTGTAAGAACTAAATTGGGAGAGAAAACAGTAGATGGCGAAACTGAAATATCTAAGGTTTGCGTACATGGTATTGATAAAAACGTAGTGCCAGGACAATCTATATTATCCAGAGGAACGGTAAAATACCTAACCTTAAAGAAGGTGGTAAGCGACAAGATGGCTAAAAATACATCAAATACAATTGGTTCGGATGGTGATGATGTAGAGCCACAAATTCTGTGTTTTGACGAAATCGAAAGTGGGTTACACCCTGATCTTCAAAGAAAAATACCAGAAATTTTAGAGGAAATTGTAAATAAACATTCTTCTTCACAAATATTCGTGACAACCCATTCTCCGTTTATTATCAGTGGTGTGAGAAATACTAACCCGAACCATAAGATTTACCTTCTGTGTGATGGAGGGCTCATTGATATAAAAATGAAAAAGGATACACTAGCCGCTCAAATCGGTTATGGTCCGCATCAAGCACTACTTGCATCTCACTTTATGCTTGGATCAAACGTCCAGGACTTTGTGCCTTCGCCGCTGGTGCTGTGTGAAAACTCTGTTGAGGTTTTTCTGCAGGCATGCGCCAAGAAGTCAAATAAATATTTTAATGCTTATGCAATCACTGTAAGCGGTGATAGTAACGCGGTGACAAATTCCAATGCTGCAGCAGATCTTCTGAAAGCCATAGATAATATGAACAAAACGAAGCCACTGAAATATCTACTTGGGGCACGTATTGCTATTGTTTTTGACGGACCATTACAAAATTCCGATAAATTGAAATTGAATAATAGTGATAATGTTTCAATACATTGTCTAGGCGGTGGAGAAGAACTTGAGCAGTTGTACGACATATGCAAGACAAATGACTATTTGACTGGCCTCGATTATCCTGAATGGAATAAAGCAATACACTCAAAGTTTCTCGAATACCTTAGGGAAAATGGTATTATCGATCACGGAGACGTTGGAAAATTCAAGGAAGATCTAGCTGCGCATATTGGCGGAGCCGTGACTTGCCTTGAGGAGGAGTACCCAGCTGTAGCTCGGCTGTTTGATGAATTGAACGACATTAAAAAGGAATAAATGCTGACACCCAGTTATAATGTAAGGGCCAGCAAATCGACGTATTGCCCTGGGCAACCGCATCAAACCGCGAGTGTTTTCAATAGCGTAACAAGGTACTCCTCGTCCCATCCTGCTATACGACGCTTGCCACGCATACTTGCTTTTTTCGTCTTGTCCGCCCGCACTATGTTCATGGCTATCTTGCGAGCGTTGTCAAGATAGTTGACCGTTTTACCTAGGCGACTTCTTTAAGTTTCTCGTCCGGTTTATCAGTTTTAGTCTCAGGGTTTAACCAGACAACTGCCGGTTGCTCCCAGTTTCGTGTTTGACCACTCCAGCGGTGGGGGTTGCATTCTTTAGCGCGCTTGTACAACCGCTCCCTGTTGGCCAATATCTCCACGTCTTGACCTTCGTGGCGCTGGACTGGCGTGACAAATTTGATGGCGCTGTGGCGCTGTGGCGGTGCTCGGTGTTGTACCAGCGAACAAATCCAAGCACCCAGACGCGGGCATCCTCAACCGTTTTAAAACCATCGCTGGGGAAATCGTGCCGGTACTTGGTTGTGCGGAACAGCGATTCAGAAAATGTGAGTATGAGTAATAGGGGTCAGTTCTAACAATCCAACATTGCGAAGCAAATGTTGAGTTGTTAGAACTGACCCC
>JAWSVD010000309.1:0-924 GCA_033852095.1 Granulosicoccaceae bacterium
TTTGCGGGTGGGATCTATGATCATCATACCGAGCTGACAAGGTTTGGGGCTCGGGATTATGATGCGGCTGTGGGCAGATGGACAGCCAAGGACCCGATTGGCTTTGCGGGTGGGGATGTGAATCTGTATGGGTATGTGGCTGTTGATCCGGTTAATTTTGTGGATCCCAGTGGGCTGAAAGGCTATGTAGATCGAGTCATTGAAAACTTTTCTCAAACCAACAGCCAACTAATGGGTTTAACGTTCCCCACTGGAGTCTCCTCAATTACATCTGCAGCCACATCTTCTGCTATGGGTGTTCCTGGGTTTAAGGAAAGTATCCAATGGGCTCGGGCCGGAGCAGCTGGAGGGCTGCAATTCTCAGCTTACGGTGCGGCAGCAAATTGGGTAGGCGCGTCAATAGCGTATGAAGCGGGTGTATTAGTAGGTTCCGCTATCAATCAGATCGACCTGCCAGGTGAATGCCGCGGGACCGTACAGCGAGAGCTTTCTAGGTTATTGTTTGAGTAAAATCTATGAGTTACGATGAAAAATACGCAGTTATCTGGCTATGTTTGTTGGTCTTTTCTATTGTGACATTATATTTTTTCGGGCCGTATTGGGGAGGAGCAATGCTATTCATTACCTCTTCAACATCTCCCGGATTTGTTGACATCAAAAATTTATTCTCGCGATTTATTTTAGGAAGGAAGTAAACGCGTATAGCAGCCCGAAATACGGGTAGAGCAGAGGACAGGCCAACCCTGTCCTCCCTCATCAAACCGTGCTTACAGTTGACTGGTCCGCACTCGGCGTACACGGCTTTCCGATACCCTTCACACCAAAGCATGCGCCGTCTTCCAAGCAGCTGTTACAGGTATTTTAAAGGCGACGGAGACCCCCTGCGTCAGAATAGTTGACCACTACCTTCGGGTAGACTCTTAG
>JAWSVD010000310.1:0-3263 GCA_033852095.1 Granulosicoccaceae bacterium
AGCTTATACTCACTTTCTGCTGTCCCGTTCTTAGCGTGCAAGTGAATTTTATGACTTACGATGGCTTTAATCGCTATTGCTCTGCGTTAGCAGCGACTGGTTATGTCGTGCAATGGGGTGGCAGTCACGTGTGGAAAGTAGGCGCCAAGGTGTTCGCTGTCGGTGGCTGGGGCGAAGGTGAAACGCCGGGCTTCACGTTCAAAACCTCCGAGCTCAACTTCCATTTTCTGGTGGGACTGGCGGGATACAGGCCAGCGCCCTATCTGGCGTCTCGCGGCATGCTCTGGATTCAACAATTCGAAGCACTCGACAGTGATAACAGTGATCTCGAGTATTACTTGAAAGAATCCCACCGCATCGTCTCAATGGGCCTGACCAAGAAGCTACAGAAAGAGCTCGGTCTCAATCAGGATTGAAGCGAGCGGGGCAGAAGCCGCTTAGCGCATGTGCCTGTTGAAGTACCAAGAGGCTGCAGCGTGCGAGAGGCCCAGCACTGGATTGAATGACAAGCCAGGGCAGGGCCTCGTGCAAAGCGCTTTAGATGAGCTCTCTTTTGGCCAAGTTCCGCATCAGGTGCGACGCCCCGTACGCCCAGGGCGGGCACTGAGTGGACAGACGAACGGTGTTCGTCAGTGAGCCCAGCTCTGCGTTGGCAATGGTCACTTGATCGCCCAGCTTGTGGGTGAAGCCGCCGTCTTTGATGTCCCGGTCTTGCGTGGGTGCGAACAAGGTGCCGCACATCAACATAAAACCGTCGGGGTACTGGTGGTGCTCACCGTGTACCTGCGCGACCAAGTCCAATGGGTCTCGGCTGATCTCCGACATGGATGATGCGCCGTTCAACAGGTAGTCGTCTTCACCCTCGACTGTGAGCTTCAGCTCGGCACTGCGCACGTCATCGATGCCATAGCTGCCGTCGAACAAACGAATAGCGGGCCCGAGGGAGCAAGACGCGTTGTTGTCTTTGGCTTTGCCGAGCAGCAACGCAGAGCGTCCCTCGACATCGCGCAGGTTCACGTCATTGCCCAGGCAAGCACCTTGCACCACACCCCGGCTGTTCACCGCCAGCACGACCTCCGGCTCGGGGTTGTTCCAGGTGGAGACAGGGTGGAGGCCCACGCTCGCGCCCCAGCCCACGGCTGACATGGCCTGGGATTTGGAGAAGATTTCCGCGTCTGGGCCGATACCAACTTCCAGATATTGAGACCACAGTCCCTGTTCAATCAGTGTCGCCTTGAGCTGCTCTGATTTCTCTGAGCCCGGCTTTACCTGCGACAAGCTGTCGCCAATGATATCCGTGCAATGCTGTCGAAGTGCTTGTGCTTTGCTGGGGTCGCCACCGGCCTGCTCTTCGATCACGCGCTCTAACATCGACGAGGCGAAGGTCACGCCGCAGGCTTTGATGGCCTGTAGGTCCGAAGGGGCGAGCAAGTAGGGCTTGCTGCTGTCGGGTGCTTCGCAGGAATTTTGTTCTATCTCCTCCATGCTGCCCAGCGACGTACCGGGAGCGGCAGCAACCCACGCAGCGGGGTCCTGCATTTCCAGTAGATCGCGCATGGTCGGCGCGTCAGTGCAGCTGATGTCGAACAATTGCCCATCACGCAGGTGGCAGAGCGACGGCCCTTGCACAGCGGGGTTCCAGACACGTGTTACATAACAGCCGACAGGGTCTAGCTTGGTTTTCATCATAAGCTCCGAGTGATCACATCGGCATATGGTACATTAAAATTAAGTGCTGATCGCACACGCTGCGGTGCTATGGCCTGCAATTGAACGCCGACAATGACACGCCAGCACAGTAAGGATTAAGTGATCGAAAAGTCGCTTGACGTCTTCAGTCTTGCCACGCTACGTGAGCTTTTATCATGATGGCCGCAGCATCGGTGCCTAGGCGCGAGGCCGCGAATCATCCGCGTTTACTGGCTCCATTAGAGCTGAACCAATAACGTGACAGGGCCCGTTTTTTTTGTTTTTGTCTGAATAATCAAAAAGGTATACGCCGATGTTTGAGCAGATTTTGGTGGTCACCAGTGTGACGTTCCTGTGCATGATAAGCCCAGGTCCCGACATGATCATCGTCTTGCGCAACGCACTCGCCGGGGGGCGCAGGGCGGGATTGATCACCTCTGCCGGTGTCTTGTCAGGCAACCTAATCCACATTTCCTACTGTCTATTGGGCATCGGTTGGGTGATTTCACAGAGCATCGTCGCCTTTAATTTGCTGAAATTCGCGGGGGCTGCGTACTTGATATATCTTGGCGTCGAAAGTCTTTTGGCAGGGCGTGAGGTATTGTCGCCCGATATTGTTGATCGGCCTGAGCCGGTGAGAGGGTTCTATCTGCAAGGCTTGCTGAACAACGTGCTGAATCCCAAGGGAACCTTGTTCTATATGGGCGTGTTCACGTTGTTGATCGAGGCTGAGACATCCGCAGTGCACATGGCGGTGCTTGTATTAACCATGATGACCGTGAGCGCGATTTTTTGGTTAGCTTTTGTTTGCACACTTGATAGGCCGTCTGTGAAGCGTGTATTCGAGCACGGGCAACAAACGGTTAACCGGATTCTTGGTGTGCTGCTCATCAGCATTGGGCTGAAGGTTGCCGTGACAGAGCGCTAGTGGCTCGCCCCACGCTGAGAGCCGCATTGGCGAATGTCCGTAGCTCTGTATCATTGCAAGGGCGGTGGGTCCTTAGTCAATAGCGCAATTTTTCAACGTTAACAGAGGTCTTAGTGAGCACATTACATATAAACACACCGTTGATTGAGTCCCTTGCGATTGGACGCGGTGTGTCGTCTCGGGTTTGGCTAAAGCTGGACGCACTGCAGCCTTGCGGCTCATTCAAAGCGCGTGGCGTTGGTCATGCATGCCAAGTGCACATCGACAATGGCGCTACATCTTTTGTTTCCTCATCTGGCGGAAATGCCGGCTTAGCCGTTGCCTATAGCGGCCGGCGTCTGGACGTTCCGGTGACCGTCGTTGTTCCGCTCAGTACCAAGAAACGGGCAATCAATCTCATCGAAGCAGAGGGCGCCGAGGTGCTTGTGCACGGGCACGATTGGGCAGCCGCACACGCACAGGCGCAGCTGTTGGCGAGGGGCGGGGCGGTTCTTATTCATCCCTTTGACGATCCTTTACTGTGGTCCGGCCACGCCACTGTAATTGACGAAATCGTGCAGTCAGGCCTTCGACCTGAGGGCATCGTCTTGTCTGTCGGTGGCGGAGGTTTGTTGTGCGGCGCTGTGGAGGGTTTGCTGCGCAATGG
>JAWSVD010000311.1:0-2230 GCA_033852095.1 Granulosicoccaceae bacterium
CCCATGGGCTGAAAGGCGGCCAGCTTTTCAAACACTTCTTTCTCTTCGCCGGGGTAGTTCTGTTTGACGAATCCATCAACAAAAGGGGTGTGTACACGGCCAGGGCAGATGCAATTGCAGCGGATGTGCTTGTCGACGTAGTCCTTGGCCACCGAGAGCGTCATGGTCAGCACCGCGCCCTTGCTCATGGAGTAGGCAAAACGATCCGAGATCCCCACCTTAGACGCTATTGACGCCATGTTGAGAATGACACCACCGCCGGCTTCGATCATCGTGGGAATCACCGAGAACATGCCGTTGTACACGCCTTTGACATTGACCGCGTAGATCCGGTCCATATCGCTCTCCTGGGTCCCCTCGATATTGCCCACGTGCGCAATGCCCGCGTTGTTGATCCACACATCAACGCGGCCCGTGTGCTGCGCAATGATGGCCGCCACCGTTTCGATAGTCTGTGACTGCTGCGAGGCATCACACACATAAGCCTTCGCCACACCGCCCGCCGCGCTGATCAGCGCAACCGTCGCCTCGGCTTGCTCTGAGCTGATGTCGATCACCGCCACCTGTGCGCCAGATTCCGCAAAGGTCAATGCCATCGCCTGGCCAATGCCCGATCCCGCCCCTGTAACCGCTACCGTCTTGCCTTCATAAAGCGTGTTTGACACATTGCCTCCGGTGAATAGTGTTGGTTGATCCAGTCGCACGAGCCGTTGCAACGTGCTGGCAGGGCGACGGAACATCTGATGGTTTGTGTGGGAAGTATACTAGATAAGGGGCGGGGGTTAGCGTTGGTGGATTCCGTCCGGTGCCCGGCAGGGGTGGGCAGTCCCGTATTGCTCCAATAGCGCCAGTATTGCTTTGAGGGATTTGTTCGTTTGTTAGACGCGACTCCGTTGTTCGCCGACCCTGTTGTTACCGGCTAGGTCGAGTGGTACGAATCGCCTGGCTTGGCGCACCCTCCGTGGGAGGTCGACCCCGCTCGACCGAATGCTCGCGCCGCATTGCGGCTAGCGCTTGTAGCTCTACAAATTCTCACCTTAAAGGCTCCGTCCGCCGTCATTATTGTCAGCTGTTGGAGTGTCCGCTCAAGTTACCGCCTAGTTACTAAACCGTACTCGTCATTCTGGCATAATAGGATGCGCGTCAGTGACGTGGCTGGTGTACCAATGAGCTTCAACGAGTGTGAGCGGTTCATCACGCAGTACAACCAGCAACATGTGCTGTCCTACTCAGACGACCACACGCGACGGATATTCTTCGGAATGTGGGCATCAAGGCATCAAGGCATTAAGGCGCCGCGGAAGGGTTATGGTGGCGATGTGGTGCAACAGGTTCGGCATTGGAGAGGTTTAGTTGGTTGTGCTTAGTGGGGGGGGCTGTGCTGCTGATGGGGTTTCGGTATTTTTTATGATGAGGCGTTGAATTTAGAAATGTGCTCAATTTTTAAACCTGTTAAGGATTTGATTGTTCGTCATATCCCCTCCATTGTTGGGGTTGTGTTGTCTTGTTTATATTTATGGAAGGTTGTCGACTTTCGATCATATCAAGAAATAAACTGTTTTCTAGAAAATGCAAGCCTGAATGAAGTTGGTGACTTTTTAGCGGGAACTGCTGGTGTATTAGCTCTGCTATGGCTGGTGTTAGGTTATGTACAGCAAGGGAAAGAGCTCCGACAAAATACCGATGAGATTAAAAATCAAGTAACGCAGCATAAAGAGTTCGTAAAGCAAGGTAACGCGCCGAAGTTTGTTGTAGGTGGTTTTCTGAAAATAGTTCGACCTGGAGTTTCTGAGGGTGGAGTTATACCAACCTGGAACAAAGGGTGGGTTACCATCGATTATGAGGGCGCAGAAATTGAAAGGCTAGACGTTAGGATTTCAGTTTCTTTTCGAGCGCAGCAGGAGGAACAGAAACAACTGGATGAGAGGGCTTTTGCGCCAATGGGACTTGGTCGCAAAGAGAGGCTGCGCTTGCCTTTCAAGATGCTCGGTGACGATCCGAATGACTTAGATGTTTGGTTAAGCTGGAGAGGGAAGGATAGGGAGGGTGAATGCAAAGTTATGACTAAACAATATTTGCTTGAAGCCGTGTCCACAGATAGCAAGTCACCGGAAGAGTTCGATCTGATGGCTGTTTGGACTGACACTGGGGCTAGCTCGATTCCTAAGCGGCGGTTCAACCCAGCGATCGACGCAGTCCACTATCCGCCTCCTAGCCTAGATATTTCATA
>JAWSVD010000312.1:0-14919 GCA_033852095.1 Granulosicoccaceae bacterium
CCACACGCCACGCCTGTGCACCCCAGGGGGCGCGGTTGGCGCGCAGGTCGCCGCCGCAGTTGATCAGCACGGGGTCGTCGCTCATCTGGCTGGCCAGTCGCGCCGCTCGGTCGACCGCGTATTCCTTGCCCAGCCCGCCGAGGTCTATTTCCATGCCGGTCGGCAAGCGAATGCTGCTGCCGTTCCAGTTGATTTTGTCCCAGCCGATCAAGGGCAGCAGGGCGTTTACCGCACGGTCTTCGGGCAGTTGATCGCCGCCGTCGAAGAGCCACACGCGGCGCAAGACGCCGCTGCTGATGTCGAAGGCGCCGTCGCTGAGTTGCCAGCAGGTGTCGGCAAAGTTCAGCAGCCCGGCGAGTTCCTCGTTGACTTCGATTGGCTTGCCTTTGGCCGTGTTGATGCGGTGAATTTGGTTGCCTTGGCTGTAGCGGGAGAAGGCGGCTTCAATGCGCCAGGTCTCTTGGCTGACCGCTTCGCAGATGGCTTTGGCCAGTTTGGCGTCGTCGCTGTGCACCAGCACCTCGCAAGGGCTGGCCATGGCGGCAAAACGCCCGGCGTAACCGGGCGCTTGGGCAGTGAATTCTAACGGCGGTTTGCTCACAAGACGCCGCGTACGATTTCAGCGAAGGGCTCAGCCGAGACATAACCCACCACGCGGCTGACGCGCTGCTCCTCGCCGTGACGATCAAAGAAGATAATCGCGGGCGGGCCGAACAGGCTGAAGCGCTTGAGCAGGGCTTGGTGCTCGCTGTTGTTGTCGGTGACATCGACCTGCAACATGACAAAATCACTCAGCGCTGTTTGCACTGTGGCGTCGGTGAAAGTAAAGGCTTCCATCTCTTTGCAGGAGGTACACCAGTCGGCGTAAAAATCGAATAAGACAGGCTTGCCCGCAGCGGTTGCGCTGGCGACGGCCGCGTCGAGTTGCGCGCTGTTGTCGATGCGTTTGAAGTGTTGCTCCGATGCGGCGGCAAACTCACCGTTGCCCAAAAGAGCAGGGGTGTTCAGTTGGGCCAAGGGCCGCAACAGGCTCTTGGCGCCGCTGGCTGCGCCCACCAGCAAGAGCACGCCGTAGAGCATCAGCACCAGGCCCAGCCCGCGCCAGAGCTGATACCAGCCGCTCTTGCCTGCGGCGGGGGTGCTGAGTGCGCCCATGTACACGCTGCTGGTGATCAACAACGCGGCTGTCAGGGCCAGTATCACCGCTGCGGGCAGGGTGCGCTCCAACATCCAGATCGCCATGCCGAGCATCAAGACACCAAACACCGCCTTGACCGTGTCCATCCAGCTGCCGCTGCGGGGCAGCAGCTTGCCCGCGCTGGCACCGATCAGCAGCAGCGGTGCGCCCATGCCCATACTGAGGGTAAACAGGATAATGCCGCCCTTGATGGCGTCGCCGCTCTCGGCGATGTACACCAGCACCGCCATCAGCGGTGCGGTGACACAGGGGCCGACAATCAGCGCCGAGAGAAAGCCCATGATGGCCACGCCCGCGTAGTCGCCACCGTGTTGCCGGTTGCTGAGTTTACTCAGCCGGGTTTGCAGCGCGGCGGGCATCTGTAGCTCGTAGAATCCGAACATGGAGAAGCTGAGCGCAACAAACAATGCGGCGAAGCTGTAGAGCAGCCACGGAGTTTGAAACCATGCTTGTATATTGTGCCCAGACAGGCCGATCAACACGCCGAGCACGGTGTAGGTGAGCGCCATCGCCAGCACGTAGACCAGACTCAGGGTGAAGGCCTTGCGCGTGGTGAGGGATTCACCCTGGCCGACGATGATGCCGGAGAGGATGGGGATCATGGGGAAGACGCAGGGGGTGAAGGCGAGTAGCAGGCCGAGCCCGAAAAAGCCCAGCAGCACCCAAGCGAAGTTGCTGTCGCGCACCTCTGCGGTGAGCCGATCCTGCTCTGACATAGCTTTGATGCCGGTGCTGCTCTCGCTGACCGCGGCGCTGGGCGTGGCCGCCTGGGTGGCAAGTGCAGGGCTGAGCTTTGCTGCGAGGGTCAGGGTTTGCTCTTGCGGTACATAACACACGCCCGCGTCGGCACAGCCCTGGTATTTGAGTTTTAGCTGCGCGCCGCTGACATCCCCGCTGTAGGGCAGCCGCATGCTGACGGTGTCGCGGTAGACTTCGACGTCACCAAAATAGGCGTCGTGGGTTTGTTTGCCCACAGGCAGCGCCACTGCGCCGAGCTGGCCTGTGCCGCTCATCAGTTCAAAATCAAATTTGTCTTTGTAGAGATAAGTATTGGGGTGGATGTCCCAGTCGATCACCAGCGCGCCCGCGCCGCCGTTGCCCACCGACACCGTGAAGGCCTCGGCCGGGTCGGGGATAGCGTCGTTGCTGCGGCCCAGTTGGCTAAAATCCAGGCCACCGCTGGGCGCGGGGCTGGCGGTGGCGCCGAAGCTGAGCGCGGCTAACTGCAGCGAGACTGTCTGGGTGATGGGCGGATAACAAATGCCGATGTCGGCGCAGCCCTGGGATTTGACCTGCAGCTCCAGGGTGGTGGCCTGTGCCGGGCGCTGCTGCAGTGGCAGGGTCATGGCCAGCTTGCCGCGGTGGGTCTCGACTTCACCGAAAAACTCGTCGGTTTTGACTTTACCCGGCGGCACGCGCAGCTCGCCCAGCTCCACACCGGGGGTGTCGGTGCTGACGCTGATCTTGTCGTGGTAGAGGTAATAGCTGTCGACAATGTCGAATCGCACGCTGACGGAGTTGGCATTCTGGGCTCGGGCGCTCACGGGGAAGGCCTGCTCGGGTCGCAGCAACTCCTCGTCGGCGTGAGCCGCGAAGCTGCTGAGGCCCAACAGTGCCAGCGTGATGATTCTCTTGCTCAATTTGCCAAACATGCCTTACTCGTTGTCAGTGGTGGTAAAAACCGAGATCTGCTCGGCGGAAGAAGGTGTGCAGTTTCGGTTGTTTTAAAGGTCGAGGTTCAGGCGCAATATGACAGCGCTCATCTCCGGCGCCAGGGTCAATTGCCGCAGGCTGCCAATTTTAGCCTCAGGCTCTTTAGGTGTCTGCAAATAGTACTCCACGCTCAGCTGCCAGGGGCGATCGCCGTCGCGGCCGTAGCTGAGGCCCACCGTGGTGGTGTCCATCTCCCCCAGTCGGTAATCGGCAGAGGCGTAGCTGCTGTCGACTCCGGCAGTGGGCTGTTCTCCGTCCAGCAGGTAGGGGCGGTAGAAGTCCGTGGCGGTTTGGCTGTACAGCCGCAGGCGCGGTTGCCACCAGCCGGTGCCGGCTGGCAGGCGGTAACTGATGTCCACCGTGTGGGACCGTATGCCCCAGTCATCGCGCATGTAGCGATACGCTGTGTTCAATACCGCGTCATTCATGTTGCGTTTGTACTGGGTGTAGAGGCTCTGGCGGCTGCGGCTGTCTGGCCGGTTTTCGTGGATCGTCTCGGTGGGATCGCCGTTGTTGTCCACCACGCTGATCAGCTTGTAGGGGTCGTTGTGGTAGCCGTCACTCAGACCAAGCCCCAGGCTCAACTGCAGCACGCTGTCGCGGTCGATGACTTGAGTCAGGCCGAACAACAGGTCCGTGACGGTTTTGTTTTGATCATTGTCAGGGCGCTGGTCGTCGTCTCCGTCTACAGCAGTTGCCGCATAGGGGGTTGGCGTGCCGCCCACGGGGCTGATGGTGTCCGCAGAGACGGACAAGCCAGCGCTCAGGGTGGTGTTGCGTTGATTGAAATCCCGCGCCAAGCTGGCGTTAGCGCCCAGTGACAAATAATCGAATTCCACCGACAAATGGCTGCCCAGCGTGAGTGTGTTCTCGCGGCTCAGGGCTTGGGTCCAGCTGGCGCTCAGCGCCGCGCGGGTGTCCTTGAAGGTATCATCCAGCGGCGTTTGTCCGGCTTCGACACGGTAATCACTGCTGCCCGACGGGCCCGTGAAGGTTTGTACGCTTTTAGAAGGCACTGCACCGTTCGGCGATGCACCCGTGAGGGCGTCCAGGGTGAAGCGCAGGGTCACGCTCTCGTCGGTGTCGATGGTGCGGGTCAATTGCAGCGCGGGGGCGACGGCGCTGACACGGCCGTCGGATTCGCTGTAGAGCAGAAAAGCGGCTTCCGCGTCCCAGTCTTGTCCGCCAAAGTCGTAGTCTAGCAGGCCGGCTTCCGCGCTGCTGCCCAGCAAGGTGGCGGCCGCGGCGCTGAGCGCGCGCGAGATTTTTTTATCGCGTGCCATCAGTTGCACCCGCAGCCGCCGCCGGCAAAACCTCGGCCACCGCTGGAAGCCTCTTTGCTGAAATAGATGTGCTCCTCAAAGGCGGTTTGCAGTGGGCTGCTGTCCAGCGCCATCTCGGGCTTGGCCAGGGTGCCGCGTTCCCAGGGTTTGACGCCCAGGTTGCTGCACCCGGCAAGGGTCAGTATCAGGGCGGCGGAAATCAACGCGCGCATCAGTTGGTCTGCTCGGTACTGCTCAGCAACGCTTTAATAGAGCGGCGCAGGGCGGGGGCATTTTTCAGCTGAAAGCCCACGTGCGAGCTGACTCGTTCACCGTTGCGGTCAAAAATCACCGAATAGGGCATGCCGGTGGCACCGAGCGACTCAGCAATGTCACCCTCGGGGTCCGTGATGATCGTGAAGCTCGGCTGCGCCTTGGCCAAAAAGCGCGCGGCGTCAGCGGGATCGTCCGCCGTGTTGACTGCCAGCACCACCAGGCCCTGATCGCGCAGGTCCGTGTGCAGCGCTTCCATCCACGGGAAAGACGCCCGGCAGGGCGGACACCAAGCAGCCCACAGATCGACATAAACTACCTTGCCCTTGTAGGGGCTGAGGTCTAAATCGGCGCTGTGCGCAGCACTGCTTACGAGCAGCAAGATCAAGCCAAGAATTCTTCGCATAGTGTTCTCTCTCCTGAGGGCTTTGGGCAATCTGGATAACAATTGGTTCAAAGTCTAGGGGGTGAAGCTTAGGTGAGTGTTAAGAGTTGTGGATGAGGGCGAGATTGCGGCGCAATCCCAGATTCCGCTGGGGCTGCACCCGGGCTACGAACTGCGCTGCATAGCCGTAGCTGTAGCCTGTCATGAAGCGCAGCGGAATGCGGGGATTCACCTGAGCTGGTCTTCAACACTGAGCCAGCCCAACGCGCGGTGTGCCCTGTTGGCTTTGCAGTAGGACGAGGGACAAAATTGCTTCGCAATCCCGGATTCCGCTGGGTTGTATCCGGGCTACGAACTGCGCCACATCACTGTACCTGTGGGCCGTCATGGAGCGGAACGCGGGCGAGCCTGTTTTCACGATGATTGATGACGGAAATCACTGTGATTTGCGTATCCCTTTCGGGGGCTTCTGGCTACGCGCTGTGGAATCGATATGAGCGGGTTGTTGTTTTCATTCGTCATTTCAATCACGGCAAAGAAAAGTGTTTTCCGCACATTTCGCGCTAAGTTTTGATAAGCCTTGCATCGATTGAGAAAGGTTGAATGTCACCGTGTGTGACCAGTGCTGCATCCGGGTGGTTCGGGTTAAGAAGGTAGTTGCATTCCACGGGGATGACGGCACTTGGCACACGCAATATCGCGGCGCTTTGTTCTCGCGCCCATTGATCCCCGATGTGGCTGACGGGGGACGACATGCCGGGTTTTGCCCAGTTGTCGGGCAAGTCAGATGGATCCACGTAACACACCAAATCGCTGTCAAAACTGAGTTCTAAGCAGCGGTAGTGGCCGCGTACAATTGATGTTGCGTTGGGCGCGTTCACCAGAATCTCCAGCGTCGCAAGAGAGAGGCTGCCGCCCAAATAGACCAGCAGCGTGCCTTTTGTATTCCAGCGGCCGCCGTATAAAAACGCGCCTCTGCCCGATATCATGTCAGCGGGTGTGGCTGCGAAATCAGATGCAGCCAATCTCCAGGCCCTAAGGATCAACTAAAGACCCCGTGTCGCATTCTGCCGATCAGGTCTTCAACGTCTTCCGCGCCTATGCTGGTTTTGGCGTACGCCATGGGGGATTTGTCGCCGAATATGTCGAGCGGGGTTTGCAGCCATGCTCTCGCCTTATTCTTGTCGCCTTCCATCAGCTTCACCGCGCTGTCCCAGAGCCGCGTCAAACGAACAATCCGGTCTGATTCCAAAGGATTAAAATGCAGCTCTTTTTCTTTCTTTCGTCGCGCGAGGGTGGATGTTGGGATGGAAAGCACATCGGCCAGCTCGCTCTGTGCAAGCTGCAGAGACTCGGAAATCACCTTGAAAGCACTCACGTCCAGTCCCTTTTCGATTTTTCGAATCAGCGCTCGGTGATCGTGTTGGGAGACGCCTGTTACGCGCTCGGTTAGCAGGCCGCCAGAGCCATAAGACGGCCGTGCGTCCCTGATGAGCAATTTGGGAATCGGGCTTTCATCACTGCTGGGGTGGTAGCTGGTTGTGCCCATATGGGGTCTCCTCTGTTCTCATATGGTATCACATCGGCGTATTCGGTGAAATGATGAGGGCTGAAGCGCTTTGATGGCGGCCGAAGGCCGGTGAAAATAAGTAGCACAGTGTGCTGAGTCTCATTCATGTTGAAGTTCTGAAAATGCATGCTCGGGATTTGGCGGGGAATCAGAACCTGAAAACACTGTTTCAGGCAGGCTTAGATCGACGTGCTCCGGCGGGATTACTGCTCTTGTGGAGGCAAAGACTGCTAGCAGTCTAGGGACGTGCACGGTTTTAGTGCTCTTTGGCCCGCAAATACTGCTGCTCTAAATCTGCTGTTTTGATCCGACGATCCTCGCGTCTGTCTAAGGCGTTCGCATCATCCGATAGCGATTGCGATGAGGTGTCATCTCCGTAGGTTCCCCAAAAAACTCCGTCGTAGTCATCCCAGGTAAAAAATGTGTCATGGCTGGCATAGGGACTTGGCGGAACAAAATAAGTGGGCGCTTCGAAGTCGCCCTTGGCATTCACACTCAACGCGTCGTGGGTTGTGCGACTGCCCGGAATGTGTACGGTCTCTCCATCGATGTATTCTGTTGTGATGTCAATGATTGAACCGGCGTTGTCATAAGTGATAAATCCGATGCGTGCGCCAACCATGGCCATCGTTCCCGTGTTTTTCACCCTTCCCCGATAGACCAGGTCGCCGCGGAAATCGGCGTCCAGCTCTATTTCTCCTGCCAGTTCCAGTTTTGCTGCGGGCGCTTGTTCGCCGTCCATCGTCTGTGCGTCGTATCCGCAACTGTAGGTTGAGAACTGATCTTCATGAATGTCGAGCCAGATACCGAAAAAACCCGACTCACCGGGGTAGAGTGCGCTGGCTGTTGTAGCGCCGATGCTCGGCATGGACACGTTGCTTCCCGTCAAAATAGGTGTAGTTGCTGAAAACCAGCGCTGAGGCAGTGTCGTAAAAACGGCAGGAAACCTTGATAAACACTGCGCCGGCATTGCCCGTGTTTCGGAGAAAGCCGTACAGGCGCGGGGAGGGTGCCAACGTAGATAAGTAGAAAGGACTGTCTTGGATGATTGTCGGTTTACCCCTGCCACTGGCCGAGCCTGTCCCGCTGACTGGGCCGCTTACAGGGACCGAACCACCGGCAGGACCTGAGATCGCCGATGTACCCGTTGAACCATTGTTTGAATCACATCCCACCAGAGTGAGTGCTAATGTCACGCCCGTGGCGATGGACACATTCTTGCGCTGTTTGAGTTTCATGGTTTTTTCGGCCGGTCCGGAGTGTTAACGAGCACGGGCACGTTAAACCTCGCGTTGTTCTGTTTTGTCATCTTCTCTCAATAAATGACGACACCAATGCCCGGAAACTGAGTGTTGTCGCTGAAATTGGCTACTTTGTGCTGTCACAACGTCGGGAAACGCATCAACCACTTTTAACCCCAGTGGGCCGCGGCAGTGCGCAACGGCTTTTATTTGGTGTGGCAAACAGCATTTGATTGCCGCCGTAGTAGCGACCTCGAACTTCACCCCTTCAAACGGCGCTTAAGAATGCTCAGGTTGTGCCGGGCATGGAAACCAGAAAAAAGCGTTTTCGGGTGGATTTAGATCGACGTGATTAGGACGGGCACGTTTCCGTGTGTTGTTTGTCGCTTATTTGGCAACCAGGCTCTGACTGACTGGTGGTTCGCGCAGCAGCATTTCAAGCTGAGCCCAGGCCCCCGATTCGACCAGGTTATCGACATGAGCGGCGTGCTGTTCTTTGCTCTGCCAGTCTTCAATCAGGGTGAAGCTTGTTTCGTCGTCGGCGTGTTCTAAAACCCGGACGGCGCAGCAGCCATCCACTGCGGGAAGCTCGACCTTGACGCTGTCCAGTGCCGCCGCGAGATCGGATCTTCGGCTGGGCTCTGCCCTGAGTGTCACCATTGCCGTGTGGTTGTTAGTTGTCATTTCATCTACCTTTTAGTTTGTTGTATTTCATTAATGATCGTTGTGGGAAAGTGATTTATCCTGGAGTTGGCAATGATATGTGCATGTGGGTCGAACAAAAACCGTGAGAAATGAAAAATGCCTTTCAAAAATGAAAAACTGAATTGGGAGGATTTACGGCTGTTTTTGTGGGTGGCGAAGGCAGGTGGGCTGAGCGGCGCAAGTGCTTTGGCTGGCGTCAGCGCCCCTACATTGTCACGCCGCATGACGGGCCTGGAAAAAGCGCTCGGTGCCACATTGTTTGAACGGTTGCAAAGTGGGTACAGGCTGACGGCACAGGGTGAAGAGCTGCTCGCTCGCGTGCAGGAAATGGAGGAGAAATCGCGTGCGATCCAGCAGTGGCAAAAGCACCTCGACCCGCGCCCTGTGGTGCGGATAACATCTGGTGCATGGACCAGCGTGTTCATTGCTCGCCATTTGCACCAGCTCAGCGAGCGGCAAAGCGGCCCGCGTATAGAGTTGCTCATCGGGGCTGATTTTCTGAACCTCAGCCGGCGTGAGGCGGATCTCGCGATTCGCAATAAAATGCCCGAGCAACAGGGCTTGGCCAGACGTCGAATCGGGTCGGTTGCTTTTGCCGTGTACGGCTCTCCCTGCTACGTTGAAAATAACCCCCAGGCGCAGAGCGAAGAGCGTTTTGAGGCCTGTGATTGGGCAGCGCTCACGGCAGGCAGCGCGACGGGTTTGTCATCTTCTTGGTTGCAAGAACGCATTGGGGAATCGCCGAGGCTGAGCTGCAGCTCGCCGCATTCTGTCTTGGAGGCGGCTATATCAGGCGCTGGCCTGTGTGTGCTGCCGCGCTTTATTGGCGGCAGCGAAAAAGGTCTGGTGTGTTGCTCTGATCCGATCGATGCTCTGACGCACAATCAATGGCAGGTGAGCCACGACGAGTCGCGCTGGTCTCCGTCAATCATGCAGGTGTCGCGCAGCCTATTTGAGCTTTTTCGGCAGCATCAAGATTCGTTTGTTTGATGGCCGCGAAGGCTGGCTGGCCTACTGGCTCAGTTTTTCCAAATAGCTCACCAGCATCGATTCAGCCAAGGTGTTATAGCGGTCCGTGGGGATGATCAGGTCGGCGTGCAGGCGCGAGGGGATGACGTATTCGTGCAGCATGGGTTCGACGGTCTCGCGGTACTGGCGGCGCACGTCCTCTTCATCGCGGCCGCGTTCGACGATGTCTCGGGCGACACGCCGGTCGAGGCAGGTATTGGTGTCAGTGTCGAGATAGACCTTGATATCGAGTTGTTCGCGCAGCTGGGTATCGGCCAGCAACAAAATACCCTCCACGATGATGATGGGCGCTGCATTTAGCACGGTGGTGTCTGCGCTGCGGGTGTGTGCTGTAAAATCGTACACAGGGCTGATCACAGGCTGCCCTTGCTTCAGCGCTTGCAGGTGTTCGGCGAGCAGGGAGTGTTCGAGGGCATCGGGGTGGTCGTAGTTAACCTGTGTGCGGTTCTCAAAGCTCAGGTCTGATTGGTCTCGGTAATAGGCGTCTTCGGCAATCAACATGGCCTGACCGCCCATTGAGGCGAGCAAGCGTTGGCATATCGTTGATTTCCCCGAACCCGATGGGCCGGCTATTCCGATGATTGTTGTGGCGCTGGGCATCGCCCTATCTCCTCAGTTGCGTAGGTGGTGGCTCTGACCAAGGGGGATGGCACTATCGACCGAGCGGGCACATAGTAGCGTGTTTGAGCACGACCACAAGCCTCATTGCAGTTTTTGCACCAGCGGAATGTCTCGCTGCCGAGAATAGGGGTAGAGGCTCAGTCGTCTCGGCGATCAATTAGTCTGTTGCTTGGGCTTCAAATGTCGCGGTGAAGCACCTGACAACATCGGATTTGATCTGTGTCCCTCACAAACCCTACTGAGCCGTGTCAGGGCTAGCCAAAGGAAAAACATGAGCGCTTTTGATTACCAGCAGGCGATAGATGCAGAGACCTGGGCGTTTATCGCGCGCACCGAAAGTTATTATCCGTCCGATACCATCGACAGCAGCATCGACCAGCAACGCGCGGTGTACAACGCCATGTGCTGTGCTTTTGCACACGGCCACCCGGCGGGTGTCAGTGCCACGGATCAGCGGGCTGGCAATGTGCCTGTGCGGATTTACAGGACGGCCTCGGCCCCGACCGCAGTGATCCTCTACCTGCACGGCGGCGGCTTCATGGTGGGCGGGCTGGAAAGCCACGACGACATCTGCGCCGAGCTGTGTAGCCGTACGGGTTGTCTGCTGGTCAGTGTCGACTACCGGCTTTGCCCGGAGCACCCACACCCCGCGCCGTATGATGACTCGAGCATGGCCTTTGCCTGGGTGCAGCGGGAGTTCCAGCTGCCGGTGGTCTTGTGTGGCGACAGCGCGGGCGGCAATCTCGCGGCGGCGCTCAGTCACGCCAGCCGCGCCCAGCCCGTCGGGCCGATTGGCCAGGTTTTGATCTACCCGGGCCTGGGGGGCGACCGTCGCCTCGGATCTTATGTGTTGCACGCTGAGGCGCCGATGCTCAGCAGCCGTGAGCTGTTGTTCTACGACGTGGCGCGCAGGGGGGCAGTCGCAGCGGATGCATACGTGGGCGACGCGCGTTTTGCGCCCTTGCAAGACAGCGACTTTCGCAACTTGCCGCCCACGTTGGTGCTGGGCGCCGAGTGTGATCCGCTCCGCGATGACGGCGCACACTATTGCCGAGGCCTGAGTGCTGCGGGCGTGCCAGCGGAGTGGGTGTGTGAGGCGGGATTGGTGCACGGATATCTGCGCGCTCGCCACAGTGTGCAGCGGGCGCAGGCCAGTTTTGAGCGAATTGTCAGCTGGATTGACCGGAGGGTGAAAGGCGGCTGAGCGCTGCCCGGCCCTCGCACAGCCTCTTAGCCGATGTCGTAGTCGACGATCACGGCCTGGCTTTTGTTGTCTCTGCGCAACCACTGAGCCGTTGTCGCGGCAGGGTCTGCAGCGAAGGTGGGCGGCGCAACGGTGACGATGGCGCCTTGTTCCAGCTGAACGGGCTTGGCATTGCGCAGCACGTAACGCAGGCGCAGGCGATACAGCATGCCCGCTGCCAGAGGGCTCAGCAGCGGCAGCGCACCCAGCGAGTAGATGCCATGATGCGCGTAGGTGGCAATGGGCAGATAGGGCAAGGTGTGCAACACCGCCCCCGCCACCGCAAGCCAGGCCAGCACCGGTCTCTGGTGTCGGCTGGTGCGCAGATAGGCCGCCGCGAGGCCGAGGATAAACAGCATCAGTGCGCTGCGGGCAATTCGGTTGGTCATCTCGTAGCGGTTGGTGCTCTGTTCGCAGTAGACGCTTTCCCCGCCGGCTCGGCAAAACAGCGGGTGGGTGATGGGGAAGTAAATGTCGGACAGATTCAGCAGCGATTTTTTCAGCACGGAGAGGGGATTGGCGACGAGGTGGTCCACCATCGCCTGGCGCAATTGTTGGTCCACGCCGGCGTCGGTGATGCCCCAGTAGTCAACGCTGTCCTGCTGAGGCTTGTCGACGCCACCCATCAGCAGTGAGTTCATCTCAATGGACTGCTCGGGCCGGTAGTTGTCGACATCGATGGCCCAGTAGCTGTTGCCCAAGAAATAGGTAAAGCCGGCACCACTGGCGGAGGGCTCCAGGCGATCCAGCAACGCTTCGTTGCGCACGGTCCAGGGGCTGAGGGCGATAAGGGTGAGCATTGCAGTGACTGTGAGGAAGGCTAGCAGCTTCCATTCTTTGGAGGCGACGACCAAGGCAACGGCGACAACAAAGACGGCGGCACAGACGTAGATGCTGGTGCCGTGGGCGAAACACATGGCCGTGGTGAGTAAAAAAGTCATTGAGAAGGAGCGCGCGAGTTGCAGCGCGGTCATCTGCCCGAATTCGCGGTATTTTGCACAGAACTGTAAAAAGTAAAAACTCAATGCGCTGTAGAGCGCCATTTGCATTACTGCGCTCAGTGGGGAGCTGACCAGGCGCAATGTCCAAGGGTTGCAGATAAGCAGCAGCATGGCAATCAAACCGACGGCGCGTTGCGGGAACAACAAATTGCTGATGCGGCGCGCATAAACGCAGGCGGCAAACAAAAACAAGCTGTTCTGGATCACGACGGCGGTTTTGAGCAGCGGCAGTGACAAACCCATCAGCGGTGCCAGCAGCAAGGGGTAGAGCGGTGGGCGGTGGAAAACGGCCGGGCCGTCCGCACTGAATCGGTAACCGTCACCGTTGTACAAGCTGCGCGCGAGCTCTAGGTAGCCGTCGTGCCCGGTGCCACCAAATGCTGTCGCCATGCCATAGAGTGGCAGTACCAGCGTGATGATCAGGCCACAGGCCACGGGCATCAGAAAGATGAAGAAGTGCATCAGCGCGTTTATTGATTGCTCTGACGCTGAATTGTCCGCGTCGAATTTAGTGTTCATCGCTTGTAGCGTTGAAGCAGTCCTGTGCATGGTTCACCTGAACGATCAATAGAAAGTCTGTCTATTGCACCCGCGCCAAAGTGGCGGATAGTCTCTCTTGGGCGAAAGTTCGTTTGGTGAGCAGTTGGCAATTTCCTTTTAACAGTGCTTCACCGTTAATTTGGCCCACTCACAGTCTATATCACTGGGCAGTGTGTGGGCTAATAGCTGACTCAAACGTGGTGCATCGCAAATTGCCCTCGCAATTGCTTCTATTAGCGTAGTTGCTCAATGCAGTAAGGGCGGGTGCAGAGGGTGCTGCCGTAGGTGTGGGTTACTGAATTTGTATTACCATCATACGACAAGCCTGCATCAGCTGTTTTTTAGGCGTGTCTTTATTTTCGTTCTTGGATGATTAATCAATGAGTTACTGATGATTTCAGTCAAAAATAGTGTTTCACGCCTCTTTCTCAAAAATAATGTGAATATGTGTAAACAAAGCAAAAATAACAGACGGTATTAAGACATTGCTTGGCCATTGCAGCGCCTCGCTGTGCTCATCATTGTGTAGAGCGTGTAAAATGTTCTTTGCTGTCGTTGATGTTGTTGGGATATTTCGGTGAGTCAAAAGCTAAACATTGACCAT
The DNA here is from genome assembly GCA_033852095.1 of Granulosicoccaceae bacterium. Lineage (GTDB taxonomy): Bacteria > Pseudomonadota > Gammaproteobacteria > CALCKW01 > CALCKW01 > CALCKW01. The sequence goes on from JAWSVD010000312.1 coordinate 13,386, forward strand.
CTTGCAGTGGTGGCCCCGTCACTGCAGCAAGGTGAGGACTATGTGCGTTGCGCACTGGGGGTGGATTTGCAACCGGGTGGCGCACATCCGCGCATGGGCACACACAACAAGTTGCTCAAGCTCGGGCCTGCACTTTACTTGGAAGTGATCGCCATCGATCCACTTGCAGAGCGCCCATCGCGACCGCGGTGGTTTGCGCTGGATGATTTGAGTGACGGCGCGGAGCCACGGCTGGCCACCTGGGTGGCGCGAACAGATGATATCGACGCCACAGTGCAGTCGTCCCCGCTGGATCACGGTTGCGTTGAGCCCATGTCGCGCGGTGATCTGCACTGGCAGATTACTGTCGCCGAAGATGGCTCGCTGGCCGCGGGGGGCACGGAGCCGCCGTTGATCATGTGGCCGGGGGCTCACCCGGCGAGCAGCATGGCGGCGTCGGGCTGCAGCTTGAATTGCCTGGAGCTCTACTGCTCGGCGGACAGCGCGCTCGACGATTTTTTACGTGCCTGTGACTTCGAAGGGCCGGTGCTGGTGCACCGATTGGCAGCGGGTCAAACCCCCTTTATTCGGGCACTGATCGATACGCCACAGGGGCTTCGCCGCCTCGGCCCTGCGCTGGCGGGGGAATCCTGATTGCGCCCGATTGATGTTAAACGCCTGTCTTGGGCGTTGTTATTATGTGCGGGTTTTCTCGCTAATCCCGTGTTGGCAAAGAGTTGTCACGACAGCACCACGGTGGGCAAATGGATGGACGGTGGCTTGATTGCTCAGAACCCAGACGGTTCAGATTATCTCGCCGACTCCGGCTCTATTCTTCAGCTGGGCTGTACTTTGTTGCTGGGCCGAAGTTACCCCTACACAGCGAATTTCTCACTGGGCTATCGCTATCAACTGGACAAATCCGGTGAGGGGCGCAATACCGGTTGGTCACTGGAGACAAGCCTCGCCGCGAAACAGAAGGGGCTTGTATTTGGCGGGGGCGCGCGCTATCAGTTCAACAGCCGCGTGCGCGATTTCTACGGGCGCAAAATCTCCCTGAAACCCTCCTTCGGCGGTTTTGTCTATCTCGGTTTTCAATTCGGCAGGAATTTAGAAGTGCAATTTCGACGTCATTTTCTCACTCTGGAGAGCGAGGCCGGTGATGTCTTTGATTCTCCCGCCTACGGGGTGTTTTTGCACCGACCGCTCTAGCCTGATGCATCCAGGATGTTGAACTTGCGTTGTGCCCGCTCTACTCCGTTCCATTCTCGGCGTCTATGGGTTTGGCGAGGTCTTGTAATATGGGGCAATTCGGTCTGTGGTCCCCGGCGCAGGCGTCGATCAGGCCAGCGAGCGTGGCGCGCATCTGTTGCAGCTCCTGCAGCTTCTGGTCTATGCGCTCGAGGTGGGTTCGTGCGAGTGTTTTCACGTCACTGCTGGCACGCGATTCATCGCTAAATAATGTTAGCAGGGTGCGACAGTCATCGATGTTGAAACCCAGCGAGCGGGAGCGTGCGATAAAGGCGAGTTGGTGCAGGTCTTCGTGGTTGAAATT
>JAWSVD010000313.1:0-447 GCA_033852095.1 Granulosicoccaceae bacterium
CCCTGAAAGGCAGAATCGTAGGCCACGTTGCGGTTATCACCTGTGTGCAAGTACTTGCCGTTCACATCACACTGCCAAATTTCCACACGATGCCCAGCAAGCGGCTTGCCGGTCTGATCGGACACCGTGCCACGCAGGGTGAACACCTCGCCGCCAGCGCGCTCTACAACACCACGAATCTTCACCAAGTCGTTGTCATTATCAGGCATGCGCATGGACGGGCGAGGGTAGAAAGGGCCTTCGGTTGTGCGCGGCGTCGACGTGGCCGCGCGGACGGCACCGATTGCGCCCGCAGGTCCAAAGACAGCTGCAATGCTCGCGAGCAAGCGACGCCGTGTGCTTTTGTGGTTCATTTCAGTCCTTTCTGCGCAATTAGGGGGATCATGACAGTGCCAATTTAAGACAGACGAGGGTGACAGGGGTTCAGTTTAAGCTAAGAGAAATCTG
>JAWSVD010000028.1:0-6060 GCA_033852095.1 Granulosicoccaceae bacterium
GGACACAGACGGATGAAACAACAGCAAACGCAAAATATGCGCCATTAAAAATTAGTATTTGTTGAATTGGGCACCGTGGGAGAGGAACTATCGTATTTGCAATGCACGGTGCGCTTGGCGTTGGCTAGGAGCTTGGGCTAGAACTAGAATCCCTACTGCAGAAGGCTATTTTTGGCCATATTTCTGCGTCGATTTCGTTAAATACCGGGGCCGCCCAGGTAGCTATTCGCCTCAATCGGCACAAAAATTCGCAGCTACGCGCCCCGCTCAAAACTATCTCTTCCTCATGACGGGCCCAGTCCTCGCCCAACCTCCTAGCTGATGTCGCTCATCTCGTGCAAGGTGAATTCCGCCACCAGATCCGAAGAAATCGCACGGTAGGCGGCAATATGCGCCGTCTCGTTGTGCTGCAACCAGTGCTCGCGAGTTTCCCAGTTTTCGTAAAACATAAAATGCGCGGGGTCCTGGTCGTCTTGGTGCAGGTCGTAATTCATACAACCGAGCTCGCTTCGTGTGGCTTTCACCAGTTTAAGCAACTCTTCGCGCAATACCTCCACTTTGCCGGGCTTGGCGTAACTGTGCGCGACAACCGTCAGCTTGCTCATGGACTTCATTCCTTTTGTAGTTTCTATAAAGTTATGCACGGTGCAACCACTATAAATAGCCTGCCTGTGTACCAGCTTATTCTATATCATCAACCAGAAGATTCGCTCGTCTCAACAGGGAAATCCAGCTTCAATCGCGCATTTAACTCAACGGCGCCCCCTGATGAACAGTTGGATTATTGAGCCTAAAGCGTCTGAAGATCTCGCCATCGACCGTCAGCTCGCCATCAGCAACAAAACCGAAGCGCGTGACTGCACGCGCGTTGCTGCGGTTTGGCGGAAACAACAGCGTGATCGACGCCAATTGCATCTCACCAAAGGCATGCTCTTTCACCCGTTCAAACACCCTGCGCCCCCAACCCCAGAATTTTTGATCCAAGATCAATGCAAAATCAGCATCACCCTGCTCGGCTTGCAATCCTCCCCAGCCAGCGAATTCGCCCTCGATCACAAAGGCCCAAGGGCCGTATCCGTGCTCGTCCCAGAGCTTCTGTTTCGCCGCTAAAAAATCCCGGCAATTGCGCGCATCAAAAGTGCCGTTCAACAATGGGAGCAGTCTTCCCACTGCCTCTTGATTCATCAAAGCAATGATTTTGTCTTCGTCTATCTCACTGAGTTGTACCAGCTCTACCCTGCCCATCAAGAACTCCTTTGATTCGCCGACACTAACAAAGACCAACTCTGGCCTATTCAGGCTATATCCCACCGCACTCTCAGTCACAGAGCACAGCGGCGCTGCACCTCCCTAGCCCCTTTCTACAGCCCCTTATGGCTGTCGGGGCACATAAAAAACCGCTACCAAGGTTTTGGCGCACAACTTCCGAACGATACAGCTGATTGAGCCTGCGCAGCAAGGCCGAACAGGCACCGTCCGCCAAAGATGGCAGATTAAAGCGGTGTTATGTGCCGGGCAGGCACTGCGAAAATACAAGCACACTGACAACCCCACGGAGCACTCATCATGAGTCCTGACATCAACCGTCGCGCACTGCTAAAAGGCGCGGGCACTGCCATGGGGAGCTTTGTGCTCGGCAGCGCAGCGGCCACAGCGGCTTCAGCTACTCCCCTGAGAATCGGTTTTATCAGCCCGATAACCGGCCCTTTGGGGAGTTTTGGCCAGACTGACGCCTATGTGCTGGCGCGCACGCGCGATGCACTTGCCGAGGGGGTTCGCTTCAACAACAAGCCATACACTGTGGAGATCCTCGACAGAGACACCCAGTCTGACCCTGCGCGAGCGGGCGAGCTGGCGCTCGAGCTGATATACAAAGAGCAGGTTGATATCATGATCGCCGTCTCCACCCCCGAGACCATCAACCCCGTCTCCGACGCCTGCGAAGCGGCGGGCGTGCCCTGCATCTCGACGGTGATGCCCTGGGAAGCGTGGTACTACGGTCGGGGCGCCAAACCCGGCGAGCCCTCACCCTATAAATACAGCTTCCACTTTGGATTTGGCGCCGATGAATTCCACCGGAGCTACGTGTCGCAATGGCGCCAACTGGAGACAAACAAGCGCTTGGGCGTGATGTACCCCAACGACCCAGACGGCAACGCCATGCGCGCCATTTTACTGCCCAAGCTCGAAGCCGCCGGCTATGAAGTGACTGACCCCGGCCCCTATGAATCAGGTACCACGGATTACTCAACACAGATAAAGATTTTCCAGGACGCCGGCATAGAAATTTTTAGCAGCTTCCCACTGCCGCCTGACTTCTCGACTTTTTGGCGTCAGGCTTATCAAAAGGGCCTTCACCGCCAGTTGAAGATCGTTCAGCTGGCCAAAACAGGGATGTTTCCGGGCGATCTCGAAATATTGGGACGACTGGGCCATCGCATATCAAGCGCCGCCTATTGGCACCGAGATTTCCCCTACAGTTCCCCAGTCACTGGTCTCTCCGGTATCGATCTCTGCGATGGCTATGAAGCGGCTAGCAACCAACAGTGGACACAGCAACTGGGTGCCAGCCTATCGGCTATCGACGTCACCCTCGCGGCGCTATCAGCAGCTGCAGATCCGAAGGACAAAGAAGCAGTTGTGCGCGCCTTGCCAACACTTCGGGCGGAAAGTATCGGCGGACTGGTGGACTTTAACACCGGCCCGGTAGATAACGTGGCAACAGGCCCTATCATCGGCACCCAATGGAAGATGTCTTCCGAGGGAGAGTTTCCCTTCGACTATGTCATCACTGAGAATGCAACGGATCCAAATATTCCTATTTCAGCAACCTTGTCCCCCTACAACACATGATCAGTACCTTGTGTAGTTCAGAGTAGTTGATGAAGCCAAAGCTCAGCTACAACTGCGTCTCTGGCGTTGGCCTTAGGGGCCTCAGCACAGTATTGGCCGTCGGCAATCGCTGCGGCTTGCACCCAGTCGGTATTATTGTTCAAACTATTCTGCCAGCGAAATCGACAGTGTTTTGCTTCACCGTAATCAGCGGTAACTACCCCCTAAATTTAGAAGGAATCTCACCGTGAACGCTAGCTTCAGCCGCCGCCGTCTGCTAAAAAATGTAGGATCTGCTGTAGGCACACTGGCCCTAGGCCAAACGTCACTTGCAGTCGCCTCATCAATACCGTTGAAAATTGGCTTCATCAGCCCGGTGTCTGGCCCACTGAGAAATTTTGGCCAGACCGATGCATACGTATTGGCACGCGCACGCGATGCACTTGCCGAGGGCGTTCGCTTCAACAACAAGCCATACACGGTGGAGATCCTCGACAGAGACACCCAGTCTGACCCCGCGCGAGCGGGTGAACTGGCGCTCGAGCTGATCCACAAAGATCAAGTCGACATCATGATCGCCGTCTCCACCCCCGAAACCATCAACCCTGTCTCCGACGCCTGTGAAGCGGCAGGCGTGCCCTGCATCTCGACCGTGATGCCATGGGAAGCTTGGTACTACGGCCGGGGCGCCAAACCCGGCGAGCCCTCACCCTTTAAATACAGCTTCCACTTTGGCTTTGGTGCCGACGAATTCTACCGAACCTACGTCTCACAATGGGGCCAGCTGGAGACCAATAAAAGACTGGGTGTTCTATACCCCAACGACACAGACGGTAACGCCATGCGCGCTATGTTACTGCCCAAATTGCAGACCGCTGGTTACCATGTGACAGACCCAGGCCCATACGAGACGGGCTGCAGAGACTACTCTCGGCAGATAGAAATATTCCAAGAAGCCGGCATCGAAATTTTTAATAGCCTGCCGATTCCCCCCGATTTTTCTGCCTTCTGGCACCAGGCTTACCAGCGAGGGCTGCACCGCCAACTAAAAATCGTTCAAGTAGCGAAAACGGGGATCTTCCCTGGCGACTTGGAAATCTTGGGAAAGCTCGGACATCTTCTGTCCAGCGCGGCCATTTGGCACCGAGATTTCCCCTACACCTCTCCGCTCACGGGGCTTTCCGGCATTGATCTCTGCGACGGCTACGAAGCGGCAAGTAATCGCCAATGGACGCAGCAGCTGGGCGCCAGCCTGTCGGCCATCGACGTGACCATGGCGGCATTGGCAGCGGCTTCGGACCCCAAGGACAAAGAGGCGATCGCGCGCATACTGCCCACACTCAAGGCGCAGAGCATCGGCGGTATTGTAGATTTCAGCAGTGGACCCGTGGAAAACGTCGCCTCAGGACCGTTCATTGGCACCCAATGGAAACTCTCCGACGAGGGGGAGTTCTTATTTGACTACGTCATCACCGAAAACGTCACCGACCCCAATGTCCCGGTTAGCGCTACCCTGACTCCTTACAACATATAACTTCAAGACTGACAGACAAATCGCTTTAAGGCCAGTCAGAGAAGCCGCGCTTGAGATCCAGTAATTCGTTCGCATCCGGCGCAGAGACTATCGCCCGGTAGGCGCCGGGCGACATGTCGGTGCGCCGCTTGAAGAAGTGGCTGAACCGCGTAGCATCGGCAAAACCCAGATCCGCGGCGATGGTTTTGAGCGGAAACCCCGAGCGCTCCAAGCGCACCTTGGCCTCTGCCGTCAGGCGCTCATGCACCAGTTCAGCAGGACTGCGCCCTGTTTCACGCTTGCAAATCCTGTGCAGCCGATCCCTGTCCACTTCGAGCTGTTCGGCGTAGCTCGCTATTTGCCAGTGATCCCGGTAATGCAGCTCCACCAGGTGTCGGAATCTGCGCAAGATACAGGTTTTGTCCGATCCATCACCCGCGGGCTCAGGGCTGTAGAGCCGCGAGGCAGTGACCAACATAAGCCGCAGGTAGGCCGCCAGCGACATGGGCGACTGCAAATCCTGGTCGTTGCATTCCTGCTCGTAGAAACGCAGCAAAAACTCCATGTGCTGCACATCCTTAGCCGCCTCCACGGCGGTGCAAAATGGCTGGCTGGTGAGCATGCGCAGGTGCGCGGATTCCGCGCGCGCCCCGATGGCATCTAACACAGCTGGATCGCTCAGGGCCAGCAGCCGCAGCCGACCCCCCGGCCCTTGGATCAAAGTGGGCCGCTGCCCCGCCGGCCAATAACACAATGCCGGCCCAGATATTTCCTGCCCGTGCTCACCCAGCGTGAGCGCGCCCTGATAGAGGTACAACAAACAGGCGTAATTCTCGGGGTAGCTGAAACGTACCGTGCGCCTGTGCAGGGCCTCTGGCTCGTCTTGAACGGATGAGTAATTAAATTTCATGTCGATTCACCTGATTTCAACAATAAATGCCCACATATGAGCATTTAATGCGATTTTACTTTGGTCATAATAGTTTACAAGCGAGGGGCCATGACGACAAACACACCTGAACAGCACAATATTGCAGATCACCCAATAGCGGCCGAGCTGCACGTGGAACGAGAAGACCCGAGCACGGGCCGCGGGTGAGCCGCGAAATCGCCCACAGTCTCACTGACTGCCAGGACTTCGTGGTGCAGGCAGCTGCTGCCTTTCCCAACTGGGCTGACACCTCTGTCGACACGCGCGCCGCGCTGCTGATCCGGCTGGCTGAGGTGTTGCTGCAAAAGCGCGACGAGCTCTGCGCTACCATGATTCAGGAGATCGGCACGACCGCCGAGTGGGCGGCACACAACGTCGAATTCGCCGTCGAGCTACTGCGCGAGACAGCGGCCTATGCCGAGGAGCTGGAGCGGGTGGAAGAGCTGCCGCAGCAGTCAGGCGTCAGCCACCAGGTTGAACGCAGCCCCTGTGGTGTCTGCCTTGGCATCGCTCCCTGGAATGCACCGATTATACTCGGCGTGCGCGCCATGGCCGCACCCCTGCTGTGCGGCAACACTTTGTTGATCAAAGGCAGCGAGGTCGCTCCACGGCTGTTTAGATTGCTCGGCGAGTCCACCCTAGAAGCGGGTTTTCCGCCGGGGGTTGTGCGTGTTTTTATCAACCGCGCGCAGGACAGCGAGCGCATCGTCGAGGCACTGATCAGCTCCCCCGTGATTCGCCGGGTGAATTTCACCGGCTCCACACGGGTGGGCAAGCGCGTGGC
>JAWSVD010000314.1:0-2784 GCA_033852095.1 Granulosicoccaceae bacterium
GTGGCAGTGTTACTTAGCTCAAGTTCTTGCGGGGGTGGTGGTGGTGGTGGTGGTGGCTCCAACGACGGCTTGCACGGTGTGTTGAAAGATCTGAATGTAAACACCGACGTTAGCCCGCGTGTTGATGCTGACGGGCAAGATCTTCCCGACAATTACGCCCCTTTTGGATCCAAAGTCACCGCCAATAAGTTCTCTGAAATCTTATTGTTTGGTGTGCCCATTGACGACGATGGCTTGAGTACCTCTGGCAACGAATTGGTGATCACTAATTTAGTGCCGGGCAGTAACAACAGCATCAGTTGGGAGTTGCTGCACCAGGAGCCAGTGGGCAACACACCTTGGACAGATCACAATGCCAAGCGCGCCACGGCTGTGGCGGATTTTGACAACGACGGCCTCGAAGAGCTGGCCGTGGTGTATCAGCTCAGCGGTGATGTTGAATTGCGACTGATGGATGATGCAGAAGGCGATTACGAGCTGGGTGACGTGATGGAAGTCGACAATAGCTCCGTCGACGAAATATTTCTCAGCGCCGGAGACTTCGACGGGGACAGTGATGTTGACTTGATGGTTGGAATTATCACAACCAATGGGGACGCAGAGCTTAAATACATGGCCAATGTCGGAGGGGATTTTAGTTTTACTGGGCTGTCCGTTTCCATATCACAGCAAAACTTCCCCATAGGGCAACTCGTTATCAAGGCAGGAAATTTTGATCACGATGCCGCTGTAGAACTACTGGTGGCTGTCAACGCGGGCAGCATTGTTTATTCGAATAACAGTATCGCCAGTAGCGAATCGTGGGTGAACGTATACGACGACGCGGGCACCAGTTTTGACAGCTTACTCGACAACAAGCGCCTTGAGCTTGACAACGGCAGTGGCACAACGCGCGCGGCGATCATCAATGCGGATGTCGGTGACCTTGACGGCGATAACATCGACGAAATTGTGCTGGGCGGCTTAAATCAAAACGGCGGTTTAATCGGTGGTTTCAGCGATTTTCAATACATGATTGAAATACTCGATGATGCTCAACAGAATTTTGCAGTACGTGCCTCGGGCTTCGACGACATTCTCACCAGCGATGACGGAAACTACCAACCTAGCAGCTCGGGTGCTTCTCAGAGTCTAAACCATGTGCCCGTTGTGGCGGCGGACGTGGATGGAGATGGTGCTAAAGAGTTCTTGGTGGGACAGTACTTGTTTAATTCCTTGAGTTCTTCACCGGCAAGCCTGAGCTACTACGACGACGACAACGCAGCTACCGACGACGACGGTATGGCGAGAATCCCCGCGACGCATTGGTTCGGCAGAGCTACCTCAGGCATGCAATTTAATTTCCGGTGGGACAAGTATGCGGTAGCAGCCGGTGACGTCACACTGGATGGGCGAGAGAATATCGTTATCTATACCCAGCGGACTGCCACGTTGACAGGAGATAATCAGGAATTGCAAGTATGGGGGCACGACCAAGTGGCAGGGTGGCGGTCCATGGCAAGTTATAAAAATCTACGATCAATTAATACGCCCTATAACCCGCAGCTGCACTTACCTGATCTGGAATTGGACGACGGAACAGCGATGCTCGCATTTTCCGGTGGCAGTCATGAGCTGATCTTTACTGAGCCAATGGTGCTGGCTGCTGTAGCCGCGTCGCCCTGTGCCCGAGACCTGGGACAAGATGAGACTGAGTCTTGTCGCAGTGCCTACGGTACTGCCGTAAGTGAATCGTCCGCCAAGACTGACGGTACAACGTTTACCGCGCGCGCAAGCGTGGGGGGTGGGGTCGACGATCCTCTTTCAAGCAACAGCGTCGAGATCACTGCCGCCCTTGAGCGACGGGCTCGGTCCTGGACAAGACAGAGCTACACCACCACAAAATCCCTTCTTTATGAAACAGGCGCTCTTGAGGACTCAGTGGTGTTCAGTTCGGTGCCCATGGATGTCTACACCTACACGGTGCTTTCGCATCCAGATCCGACACAAGTGGGTCAAGAAGTTTATGTACGCCTGCCGCGAGAGCCGCAAACGATCATGGTCACTCGTGATAAATACAACGGTGCGGTACTCGATGACGCGCAGAAAATTGATAGCAGCATCTTTCAACATGACGAAGGGGTGCCTCACAGCTACCCCACGCGTTCCGGTATGCGTTCATTGCTTTCACAATTCGACGGCATTGAAGGGACTAGAACCTCAGTGGGGGAGGGGTTGGGCCAGACTGTTTCGACAATCTCGTCTTTTGCAAAGACGTCCTCAGGCAGCGATTATGAAGACACTAAATCTGTTTCTGTTCGTGCCACGGCAGGGCCTGTCGGCGTCTACGTGATTGGCGAATTATCCGTAGGTTTCGGCACCGACAGCGCGATAGAAACATCACACGGATCTGAATCTATTTATCAGGGCTCAGTGGGTAATATTACCAGTGAAGCCTTTGATGAAGGCAAGGCCTACAATTGGGGAATATTCAGTTATCTCTATGACCCGGGTATCGACCGTCAGTCCTTTGAAGTGATCAATTTTTGGGTTGAGTGAGGCGAGAGTGAGGGCCTAGCGAACGATCCGGACGGTGGCTAAGGCCGTCTGGATCGCGCCGATTTATTCAGATCCATAAGCAGTACAGGGCGGTGCTGCCAACTTGCACCTGATTCCGTGATCAAATTTTTCCGCCATGTCGTTATTCAATGGTCCGGGTTTGTAATGTAGTACGAGATGGGGCACAGCCCCCTGATCGTTCTTCCACAGCAAAAATATCGCGCCGCCGGTGGATTGATCGCAAAA
>JAWSVD010000315.1:0-11292 GCA_033852095.1 Granulosicoccaceae bacterium
TCTTCTCAAATTCAGTCACTTCATCGCTGCTCATTGGGCCGCCTTGCAAGTTCAAGGTATGCACCGAAGCCGGCGATAAGCGGTCAAAGTAACGCGGATCCACCGCGCACAAATAGCGTTTGCTGGCGACATGCTGGCGCACCGGTTCGACCACTTCTGGCGGAAAAAACTCCGCCAGAAAATCCGCCCCAGCATCTTCATGGTGGGCATCGACTCCGTGCTCAGCAACACGCGCGTCGATGTGATTGGCAAAGTGCCCCACGTCGTGCAACAAGGCAGCAGCGATTTCAACATCACTGGCGTTTTGTCGCTGCGCAAACAGGGCCGCTTGCAGCATGTGTGTCGCCATGGACACCTGCTCACCGAGGTATTCTTGATCACCTTGGCTCGCAAACAGCTCAGCCAGGTATTCGACGATGTCAGTCGTAGCGCGGTGGTCGACTTGAGTCACTGGGTATCACCTCGCTGCAGCAAGCGCAGCTCGCTGTACAGACCGTCGAGATCGCTGTACGCCCCCTGCAGATGACGCTGACCGCCCGTTGAGAATGCCGTGCGCGCGTGCATCACCCGGGTATTGTCAAAGACCATGCAATCGCCCGCCGCCAGTTTAAAAGTGGTGCTCAGTTCAGGCCGTTGCAAGATTTCTGCGTAGTGCCGGTAGGCAGCATAGAACGCCGGTATCTTGTGCTGTGCGACGGCGATCGTGTCGATGGAGCGGTTGTTGTAGCGCACGCAAGTGATACGCCCCTGCTCATCCGTTGAGATCAAGGGAACGCGCGCGCGCAAATCTGCGCTGCTATCTGCAAAGCGAAAATGCAAGGGCGTGCGCACCAGGGTACTGAAGTGCTGCTCGCTTTCACGCCGCAGGGTGTCGGCGGCATTAAATCCGTCGAGCAGCCGCGACTCGCCGCCCTCCACGGAGTTTTCGACGCAGTGCAGCGCTTGCACAGAGGGCACCGGATCTCGGTAGGGGTTGTCCGCGTGTGCGCCCAGGCCGACATGGGTGTAGGCGAGGTTGTTGGCGTCCAGCACCGCACGCACCTCAAAGAGCGCGCCGTAATTGGTGTCGCGCAAGTAGCCAAAACTGTCGATGATTTTCAGCACCTGCCCTGCGACGGCGGGCGTATTGTTCAGCACAAAGTACCCCAGATCGCGCAAAGCACTGAGCGCCGCCAGCTTGACCTCGGCGTTATGGCTGTAAGCGCCCCAGTCGAAATTAGTAGAGTGCGCTTGAATGCTCTGCCCATCCCAGAGTGTCTTTTCGGCTTCGCAGCGGTCGTGTGGCTGCTCATCGACCAGATGCAGGTAGTGCGCTAGACGCTGTGGGCTGAAGTGGCCAGTGTGTTTGTCGGGGCCAAAAACAACCCGCAGCTGACCCTGCGCATCTATCGCCGTCGATTCAAGGCTGAGGTTTTCATCAATAGCGGATACATCCAAAAAACGCTGACCGTTGTCGGCGTTGCGGCAGCTCTCGCACTGGCAGTGGTCGCGCAGCCAGAGCGAATGGAACGGTGTTTTAAGGCCGGATTCCCAAAGAATATCCAGCGAAGTGCCGTGGTTGACGACAGAATTGATGCTCTGCGGCATGAAACGCTCTTGCAGTGGCCATTAGCTGGGCTAAGTCTAGATTGCTCAATCGCGCAGATAAAGGCAGTATCTCAAGGCCTGAGACCTAGAAATACTTATTCATGGACCAATTAAACACTCGCCTGCCCCCTTTGAATGCGCTGCGTTCCTTTGAGTCGGCGGCGCGCCTGGGCAGCCTGACCGCCGCGGCGCTGGAGCTCAACGTCAGCCAGGCGGCGGTCAGCCAACAGGTCAAACTGCTGGAGCAGTATCTGCAGACGCCGCTGTTTGTCAGATCAGCACGCACGGTACACCTGACCGACGCCGGCAAGAACTACCTGCCGAGTTTGAGCCAAGCTTTCAGGCTACTGAGAGATTCCAGTGACCAGCTGTTCTTCCAGCGTGCACACTCGGTTATTCAGCTGCGCTGCACCTCGTCATTCGCCAGTCATTGGCTGATGCCTCGCCTGCCCGGCTTCTACTGCGCCTTCCCCCAATACCGGGTGCAATTGATGGTCGCTGGATGGCGTCAGCAACAGACCGCACCCGACGCTGACATTGAAATTTTCAGCGCAGAGCACCTCCACGCCCCTGAAGGTGCACGTTGCCTGAGCCGAGATGTGTGGCAAGTGGCCGCAAGCCCCGAGCTGCTGGAAGCGCGGAGCTGCGATGCACAAGATTTGCGGCAACACCCGTTGATTGCGATCACCGGCTACAACCAGGGCTGGTATGACTGGTTTGCTGCGCAGGGCCAGCCCACGAGTGAACTGCGCCCGGTGTTGCAAACCGACACCAGCGCCCTGGCCATACAAGCCGCACAGGTCGGCCTGGGTGTGTGCCTGGTGCAGAGCAGCCTGTTGGCGCAGCCGCTGGCGGATGGCAGCTTGACGCTATTGAGTGATCAGGTCCTGTCCAGCCACAACGGATACTACGCAATGCAGCTACACCCCAGCAAACGCCCTGATCTAGAGGCTTTTAGCGGGTGGCTGGAGCAACAATCCGAGTGCTCATCAGAGGGCAAGCCTGCATAGGCGAATCTCCCCTCCCCTGCACTTCAACCCACTCGTTCCGACCCTAGTGCATCCAATAAAAGCACGAATAATCAACAACGTCTGCCGGGTCTATGCACCCTTGCGTTTTACTCTATACATCGTAGATAAAGCCCCTGCCTACCTGGCGCGTTGAAGTAGCCTTTTTCGGCCCATCAGCCGGAGAACAGCATTGCGAGCGGCTCGCATTGCTGGGTACACAAACGCAGATACACGTGGTGATCTGAAAAGCACTGCATTGAGTTTGTTGAACACGCCAAAACCGCTGCTCAGCAGCGCCAATCGATTCACGCAGCCATCGCCATGAAAAATCTGATCATTCCAGATCAACAACAGGCCCGCATTGAAGTCGAAGTCCGCAGCCCAAAGCGCCGAAACCAGATCATTTTCTTCACGGGCATTCTGTATGCTCAGAGGCCCCACGCTGTCCTTCAGTCGCTGCCGGGCAACGAAGCGCGTGCAAAAGGGGCGCTCACCGTCGTATACGATGAGGGTCTTGCCTGTATAACCGCTGAGAGCGGGGTAATCAGAGAGAAAATCGGGCTTCATCTCGGTTCAGTTCCTTCATTTTTATCACCCTGCCATCGGCGACACCAATGCATTTGGCTTCATCAACCAAGAGGTAGGCCGTCATGGTGGACAAATCAAAATTTCGAAAGTCGTTGAATCGAAACGGACATGACCCGATAGGGTGCGGGTACCAATCACAGGCGATATTTCCGCTACCCGCTGCACGCCTCAACACGCGGGCATGGTGGCGCAGCACGTAGTTGCTCGCAACGGATTGTTCTTCAGGCGCCAACGCGGCCGCCAAACGTGATTGTACATCGCATTTATCGTTGAATCTGCGCATGATCGTTGTCCCCAGTCGCGAGTTGGCAAGTGCCCATTGAAAGGCCGACCGGGACGCCGCTGAGCAAAGGCAACCGAAGTATCGAGAAAATTTTTCTCGGCACTGTGACACACAGTGCCCGTCCTCTGTGTCGACTTGTCAACAGGCGTGGTTTACCCCACCACTATCAAACCAAGCAAGCTCCGCCAGATGCATGATGTCGTAGAACAGTGCAAATACGATCATAAGGCGTCGACTGTGATTTGGACTCGCCTATAATCGCCGACACTTACGCCACGCATATGCACAAGAAAGTGAAGAGAGGGTTACAGAAGAACCCTCGTATCAAGTTGCACTTCATTCCGACCAGCTCATCCTGGCGAAACGTGGTGTAGAGGTTTTTTGGGCTGATTACGGACAAGGCGATACGCCGAGCAATGTTCAGCAGCTTGGCGGATCTTGAGGCTAAGAAAAGGGAGTTCAATGATGCTCCCGGTTATTTCTAGCCAGTTAACAAGGACCCGACGAGACAGCTCCAGCCTCCCATATTCACCCCCACTGATCTCATGCCGCTAGACCTCCGGTGGACGAAAACATGGGGAGAGAGGGCAGGCATGTACAGTTTTGCGAGGAAGAGGCAGCGAGGCGGCCATATGCTGCGGTTTTCGGTAATTCCCGTTGTTTTCTCTGTGGCCCTAATGCTGCCGAACACACTAAACTCGGCTGAGCTGAATATTTATGACTTGCCCTTTGCTAAGTCCATTCTTGAAACACACGCACCTCGTTTCGAAAAAGCAACGGGGCATAAGATCAATACGCGTGTCATCAATTTCCCCCTGGGCGAGAATACGGAACTTGCCTTCCTCTACGATGAGCCTATCGACGTCATCGTCATGGTATCTAGCTCTGTCTATCGAATAGCGCAAGCTGGCTGGATCGAGGAGTTATCCGGCTATGATGAAATCGTCAATGCCGTTGGGAAGATGTACAAAAACGTCGCTAAGGCGGTGAAATACAAAGACAAGATCTACGGCATAGGCCAAGTCTTCACCGGCGTGGCCGTCCCGCTCGTCGACATGGCTCAATACCAAGCGTTAGGGCTAAGCCGAAAGGACCTACCCACCGATTGGGATGCCCTGAGCCAACAGATTGTGGACATTGCTGCCAAGGGTGAAAAGGAATTCTATTTGCCTTACTGGTTTAACTCCGACATAGGCGTGCCGCTGGCTTTTACGGCAGAAGTTCTCAATCGCGGTGGCACAGTAGTCGATCCTGATTCCCTCAGCGTTTCAATGAAAACGAACGGAGGCCCCGCCTACGACACACTGGAGGACTGGCGCAGAATAATGTTATCCGGTGCGGTCGATAAGAAGGTGTTTGAAATGTCCCCTCCCGCCTTTGATGCCGCCATTGTGGAATCTAGGCACCTCATCAGCGTACACAAAACAAGTGCATTTATGATGATGAAAGAGCTGAAGAAGCTGCAAAACAAAATGACGCTACTTCCGCGGCACAAACAGAGCTGGGGCACAGTCGGGGCATTGCATTTCGGTATTTCTTTTCGAGAAGACGACACAGAGGAAATGGAAAAAGCCAAGCGTGAACTCTTGATCATGAATACAAGAGGCACAGGAGATTTTGAATTTTCTGTCTCCAGAGACTGGCTAAAAGAAAGAGGATATTTCTCAGTCTTTAGGGATTTCATGGAGAGCGAAGATGCGCAGGCCATCATGAAATCCAAGCTGCACTACCCCGGTGATACCGACGTTTTAATGGACGTCATGGCCAACCTTCCCTACCCCGTGGGGGAATGGAAAGTCCTCTGGAAACATGAGTTTTTTGACTACATGAAAGAACAATTGCAGCTCTATCTCAGAGATAGCAGCATCTCCCCAAACACCGTCATCGCCAACCTAAACAAGAAAATAATGGCCCTTCGCTTGAGTTACGGTTATGGACATTAATTGCAGCTCCAATGCTGATTGTACAAAAAAACCTTAGCCAGCACGCAGAGCCCAAGCAGCGGCTATGCCATTGGCAGAGGAATTTTTATCATCTCTCCAAAAAAAAGGCGACAGCAGCACATAAAGGCAATCCAATATTATTCGCCTGAGAACATTGGACTATCCGTCGATACCCCAAATATTGCTCTAAAACTTTCCGCAATTCAGAGCCCGGTCCGTGATACTTAAGCGAGAGTTCTAATGGCTACCTCGGCGCTGGAAACAACATCAAAAATCCACACGACCACTTCGGCCCCCGCAAAACAACTGAACGAAGTGACTGAAAAGCACCCAGATGGGATCGCCGTCGCAAACTGATTCAACATCACACAGCTCGGCAATGGCCGTGCCGCCCCCACCCCGAGCAGCGGCGGTGTTCGACGCCAAACTACCACTGCCCTCTCTTCAGGCACGGCCCACGCCCAGGGGCCGTGCATCAAAAAATCTCAGACAAACAACAACCGGGCGATGAGGGATTTCAGGGGCACGAACGTGAAAGCTGGATAATAGAGGATGTATTCATAGAATTATTGCACGATGATGTTCAAGTGCGCATAGGCAGGTCGATGGGCCATCGCCTTCAAAACATTGTCGAATACAACAAATAGCCGTCGATGGCTCAGGTCACGCAAAAAGACGGAATGTGCCGTTGAGCCCCGCGAAATGCAGCGCGCACATCCGCCTCACAGCACCCTCGGTGCGATTCGCTGTGCTCGGTGCACCCTACGCAAGCAAGGCCTTGGCAATCTCTGCAGCCAATCGCGCGTTGTTGTACACCAACTCGATATTCGCCGCGAGGCTCTCGCCGTCGGTGGTCTGGGCGATTCTGGACAACAAATATGGCGTAGATGCCTTGCCGCTGATGCCTTCTCTTTCCATCTCAGCAAGGGCTTCTTCAATGATCAAATCGATCTTTGCAGCCTCTATGGAATGCTCCGCGGGGATAGGATTGGCAATAATAGCCCCGCCGTTCAGACCCATTTCCCACTTGGCGCGCAGCACTTGGGCAATCTGCTGAGGCTCATCCAGCCGATAATCCACCCTGTGCTCACTCTCGCGGCTATAAAACGCAGGCATGACCTCTGTCCCGTAGCCAATCACTGGCACACCGTGTGTCTCCAAGTATTCCAGCGTGAGAGCAATATCGAGTATGGATTTAACCCCCGCGCAGACAACCGCCACCGAGGTGTTCGCCAGCTCTTGTAGGTCAGCGCTGACATCCATTGTTGTCTCGGCGCCGCGGTGTACGCCACCAATTCCCCCGGTGGCAAAAACACGGATTCCCGCCATCTCCGCGAGGATCATGGTGGAGGCGACAGTTGTCGCGCCGTCCTTCTTTTGTGCCACCATAAAGGCGATGTCGCGGCGACTGGTTTTGGTCACCGCCTGGCCGTTCACCGCCAGTGTTTTAAGCTGCTCTGGGCTAGCACCCACCACCAGTTTACCGGACAGTATCGCAATCGTTGCAGGTACGGCACCTTCGTCTCGCACAATCTTCTCCACCTGCAGTGCCGTCTCCAAATTCTTGGGGTAAGGCATGCCGTGGGAGATAATCGTCGACTCCAGCGCCACCACTGGCCGACCGGCGTCGAGCGCCGCTTTCACTTCAGGGCTGATCTGTAGGTGTTTTTCTAGCGCTAACATTCAAGAATCCTCGAGCATTTTTTGAATTAAAAAGACTGACATGTCTGGGTTGATGGTGCGCTCGCTCTGCAGAGCGATATTGCCCGCGGCCAGTGCGAACTGCGCCGTGTCATCGATGGCCATGCCCTGCATCCAGCAATGCCCTAGCGCCGCCATCAAGGCATCCCCCGCGCCGTTGCTGTTGCATACCCGCTGGGCTGGCAAGGCGGCGATCTCATTCACCGCCCCATCGCTGTAGAACAAACCGCCTTCACCCAAGCTGATGAAGATGCGCGCAACCCCCTGCCCATGAAACCAGTCCGCCAGCGAAGGCAACTCCTGGTCATTTGTTATCTGCCGGCCGGCGATGGTTTGCGCCTCTTGCAGATTCGGCTTCAGGGTGTGAATTGACGACAGGAACGGCCTGATCCGTGTGCACTTAGCGACCGACACCGGATCCACAAAAATAGGCGTATCCGCCGCCAGCTGACTGACCAGGAATTCCAGCAGAGGCGGCGAGAGGTTGCAGTCCACCGTGACAAGCTCCGCCCGCTTTAACAGCGGGATGTATTTGCTCAGGTGATCGGCGCTGAAATGCTGCAGGATCGCCATGTCGGCAATCGCCAACTGCATCTCGCCGCTGTTGTCCAAAATCGACAAATAGCTCGAGGTGGACTGGCCGTCAATGACACTCACGTGGGCTGTGTTGATGCCCGCGTTGGCGCTGTGCTCCAGCAGCTGCCGGCCCAAGTCATCCCGCCCAACCGGCGCAAACAAATAACAGTCATTGCCCAGCCGCGACAGGTTCTCTGCGATGTTGCGGCCTACCCCACCGGGGCTGCTGCTGACGGTACCGGGTGTGGAGCTGGCGGGCGTGAGCACTTCACTGGGGTTGCCGACGATGTCCATATTAGCGCCGCCAATCACAGCGCAATACTGGCCTTCGTCCACCACGTAACCCTTGCCTTTGATAGCACCCTTGGCCATCAAATTGGCGATATGGCTGGCCACAGCCGAGCGACTGATCGCCAGCTGATCTGCCAGCTTTTGCTGTGAGATCAACGGGTCAGCTTTGATCAGCGCTAAGATTTGTTGTTCTCGATCGGTCATCTAGACATTTACCGTCTCTTGGACATATGTCTATTCTGAAGGCGTTGATCTCGAGTTGCAAGCCACAAAGCCGTGCTTCCGCTCCATTCCTGCACCTTCAGCTACGGCGACATATCACGGCAGTGGCGCTGAATGCTCGCGACTAACTCGCCCCGTCTGGATTCAGAGCAATGTTAGAATGGCGCCACACTCAGCACTTCTATTTTTAGGTCAACAGCATGGATCAAGACGTTCGCTGGCAGCAACGCTTATCAAATTTAAAACGGGCGATGCTTAGCTTGGACGAAGCGGTAGCACTCAATGAATCCCGTGGACTGAGCAAATTAGAGCGCCAAGGCCTCATTCAGGGTTTTGAATTTACGCACGAACTCGCGTGGAACTGCCTGAAGGACTACCTCAAGTACCAAGGGGAGCAAAACATCAACGGTTCACGCGATGCGACACGTAAAGCATTCTCCATCGGCCTGATAGAAGCAGGTGAGGTCTGGATGGACATGATCCGAAGCCGCAACCTGAGCTCCCACACCTACAATGAAGAAACAGCTCTGGCTATAGCGGATGCCGTTGCCCACCACTACCACCCAGAATTCCAACGGCTCGTGGCACGGCTTGAAGCAATACAACGAGAAGAAAATGGGTGAAGCAGCGCTGCCACTCGCAGATGATGGCCTGAACACGCGTACACGCGCTCAAATCGCGGAAGTTTTGTCCCGCTACCTAAGCGTTGAGCAAGCCGTGCTGTACGGCTCCCGAGCCCTGGGCCGCCATCGCGCAGGGTCCGACATCGATCTTGCACTGTCGGGCGAAGTGAGCCTCTCTACCCTCAACAAAATCGCCACCGACCTAGACGACCTTTTACTGCCGTGGGAAATAGATCTAAGCTCTCAAGCGGACATAGAAAACCCCGATCTACTCGACCATATTGCCCGCGTTGGCGTGGTGTTTTATCAGCGCTGATCGCGGATCAGCCTTCTCTGTAGTCCGGCCACAAAGCTCACTTCCAATGGCACTTTGGTGAGATTCGAACAGACTTTGCGCAAGCAAAAGGCCCACTTTAAAAAACAGGGCCCAACTCAGTTGCACTGTCACAATTTCCCCACCCCAGTTAAAATCCCAAGGCAGCAGACAAGATGACGATCAACATCAACAGCAGTTTTGACAGTGGCAATATTGAAGTCATCGAGGCGAATGACTCCAGCGCCATTCAGCTGAAAATCCGCAAAGACAGCGGATCAGACTTTCTGCAGTGGTTCCATTTCAGCGTGTCAGGCCTGCGCGGCAAAAGCTGCACCCTGTCCATCGTCAACGCCGGAGATAGCTCCTACCCCAAGGGATGGCAGGGCTATGACGTCGCCAGCTCGATCGATCGCCAAAGCTGGTTTCGCACACCGGCCCAGTTTGATGGCCAGGTGCTCAGCTGGACCTTTGAGGCCACCAGCGATGTGATCTGGTTTGCCTACTTTGCCCCCTACTCCATGGACCAACACACGGACTTGATTGCAGCGGCAGCAAGCGCCGACGGTGTTGAATACCAGAACCTCGGCCTGACCCAGCAACAACGCAGCATTGATTATCTCAAAATCAGCGCGCTGCCTGTGCAAACTGTAGAAGAACACAGCGAGCTTCAGCGCAAGCAACTGTGGGTCATTGCCCGCCAGCACCCCGGTGAATCCATGGCCGAGTGGTGGATGGAGGGATTCTTGGATCGCCTACTCGACACCGACGACGCCACCAGCCGCGCCTTGCGCACACTGGCGGATATTCACGTGGTGCCAAACATGAACCCAGACGGCTCATACCTCGGTAACTTGCGCACCAACGCCCTGGGCATCAACCTGAACCGCGAGTGGGCCTCACCCAGCCTGGAAAAAAGCCCAGAGGCCTTTCATGTCAAAGAGCGCATGCAACACACGGGCGTGGACTTATCGCTGGACGTACACGGCGACGAAGCGCTGCCCTACAACTTTATTGCAGGCCCGGAAGGCATTGAAGGCTGGACCGCCGAACGCGACGCGGAGCTGGTCGCCTTCAAACACACGTGGGCAGCGCTGAACCCTGATTTCCAAGTGGCGTATGGCTACCCGCGGACACCAGCGGGCCGCGCCGACTTAAGCATCTGCAGCAACCAGATAGCGCACCGCTTTGGCTGCTTGGCCATGACACTGGAAATGCCTTTCAAGGACACACAGGGCACGCCGCGCCCCTTCAGTGGCTGGTCAGCGGAGCGCAGCATGCGACTCGGCGCGTCCTTTGTGGACGTGGCGCACTTGGCCTTGAGCGGCCGCTTGCTTGGCTGAGCGAGCGATCTCGAGGGAGAGTGACTCCACATCAACGGGCTTGTGGAGAGCACTACGATTTGTTCTCAGCTGAGAGGCTTCCTGTCAGCTCAAACAAGCTCAACCCGATAACCCGCCCGCGGGAAATGCACGCACACGGTACCGACCTGCTCCGCCGTGTGTTCAACGACGATTGTCTCTGCGTCCGCGAAGCGCAACTTGCCTTCAACAGGTATTTCACCGCCGTCGACGTCTGGGTGTATGGCAACCGATAAGCCGGGCTCTAGATTTTGCGGGTCGTTGGGTGCCACACCTGTGCTGGCCATGGGCTGCAGCTCTTTGGCTCGTGCAAGGGCTTGCTCAGCACTCATGCTGCTGGATGTGCCATGACCCAGCGCAGACACGTTGGCTTCCCACCGCAGCAAACCAGGAAACTCGGACAGCATGGCGGGGCCACCGCCCCAGCGCCCTCTGATGAACCAAACCGCACAGTAGATCTGCGCATCAATGGCGGCCGGTGATGGACCAAGCAAGAATTTTCGGCCATCGCTCAATTGGCTATCGAGCCAAGCCAGCGGCGCCCGTAGCTGCGCCACGTAGTGCGGCAGTAGAGCGTTGGCCTGCTGCAGGTCCTCTGCCCAGTTCTCACCAAAGTAGAGGCGGCCACGGTCTTTGGCAAAGTCCTCTGCCAAGTCGCTGCCCGCAGAGCCGAGCACAATTTTCACGGCGAGCGCGAATAAAGTATCGTCGGCCCAACGGCCGAGACAGGACATAAGCCCCGCTTCGGCCGTGGGCATGAAAGACGGCTCTGGATGGCGGCGTTCAAGCTCGCG
>JAWSVD010000029.1:0-149844 GCA_033852095.1 Granulosicoccaceae bacterium
TCGAATTTTAGATTGGGGCAAGTGCGCCAGGCGAACCGAGAGATACGCCGCAACGCCGGGCCCCGCCTCGGTTTGATTTGCGCGCACAGAAACCTGTGCGTGCAGGCCCGCATCGCCGCGGATGCGCTTCGTTTTTTCGCCCTACAACTGCGCTCGGC
Source organism: Granulosicoccaceae bacterium (assembly GCA_033852095.1). Classification (GTDB taxonomy): domain Bacteria; phylum Pseudomonadota; class Gammaproteobacteria; order CALCKW01; family CALCKW01; genus CALCKW01. The sequence continues at coordinate 159 of JAWSVD010000029.1, forward strand.
TGCGGGGTGGCTGGCTGCGCTACGACAAATGGCCAGCTCCTTGCATCTTCAAGGACAATACTTGCCGAAGCGGCAAATGCGCACATAAGCAATCCCTCGATCATTATATTGAGTATCACCGTGGCCAAAACATGCACCCCCACCCAAAAACCCTTATTGCAGGCACGGCGACTCAGCCGCGGCTTCCAGGGCACCGCGGTCATCAAAGACCTCAGTTTTGAGCTGAAAGCCGGTGACGTCATGGGCCTGGTGGGGCTGAACGGCGCCGGAAAAACAACCACACTGCACCTGCTGAGCGGCCTGCTGGCCCCCTCGCACGGGGAAGTCTTCATCGCTGGCCACTCCCTCAGCGACCAGCCCAAGCACGCGCGGCAAGCACTGGGTTTTCTACCGGATCCGCCTGCGCTCCACGACTGCCTGAGCGTGAGCGAAGCCATCGATCTGAATGCCAGGCTGCACGGCATGGAAAAAGCAGCCCGATCAACAGCGCGCGAGAAGGTGCTGGCCATGTGCCACCTCGAGAGCGTAGAGCGCAAGCGCATTACCACCCTTTCAAAAGGCTTCAGGCAACGAACCGCACTTGCGCTGTCGCTGGTGCACGATCCATCTGTGCTCATCCTCGATGAGCCTGCCAGCGGCCTAGACCCCGCTCAAGTCCAGCACCTGAATGAACTCATCAAGACACTCTCCACTGAACGCGCCATCGTCTTCTCATCCCATTCACTGAGCGACGTGCAGCACTGCTGCACGCAGATAGCGCTGCTGAAAAACGGCGAGCTGACGCAGAGCCAGCCACCTTCGGCAACACTTCAGCAGCGCTGCTACAAGCTCGAGCTGCGAAGCGCTGTCGCCAGACAGGCACTGGCGCTGCTGGTGCGGGATGAGCACATCATGGCCGTGGACGCCCACACCTGGCTGCTCGATCTAGGCGATGACACTGTCGACGCCGTGCTCGGCGCGATCATGCAGAACAACTGGGGGCTGCGATCCTTCACCCCACAGAACACCCGCTTCGAAAGCGTGCTGAAACAGCTGCAGGCCTCAACCACACAAAACGAGGCCGCCTGATGCTCGCCGTCTACTCACTTGAACTCAAGCGGCTGTGCCGCGGCCCCGGTATCTGGGTTATCGCCGCCGTACTGCAAATCGTGCTGTGCTGGTACTGCCTTTCAGCACTTGAGCAATATCTGAACATGCAGGCTAAGTGGTCACTGAGCGACAAGGGGCCGGGCTTGACCACCTGGCTGCTCGCGCGCGCCAGTTTCGCCAGCGCCTTCGCCCTGCTCTTGGCCGTGCCGGCCCTGAGCATGCAATCCATCGCCGCGGAACGGCGCGAGGGCAGCCTCACGCTGCTGCTGCTCGCGCCGCTCAGCTCCGCCTCAATCGCCGCCGGAAAGCTAGCTGCCCTGGCCACCGTGCTCGCCGCCTACGTGGGGCTGGCCCTGCTCAATCTGCTCGCTGTCGCGCTGCTCGCACCACTCGATCTCGCCGCAATAGCCGTTGCCCACCTTAGCCTGCTCGCACTCGCCGTGTGCGCGGCCAGTATTGGCTTATTGTGCTCGGCACTGACCTCATCTCCGATGACTGCCGCCTTCTCCTGCAGTGCCTCACTGCTGGTGCTGTGGCTGATCGGTGGCAGTGACAAGCTGCTTCTGTACGGCATCACTGTGGAGAGCCTCTCCCTGCCCTCGCACCTGGGCCGCGGCCTGCAAGGTGTGTTGCACAGCGCGGATTTTGCCTATTTTATCGTTGTTTCATTGACCGCACTGCTGCTCACCAGCCGCAAGCTCTCCAACATTCGCCTTAAAGAATCTACCTGATGCTGCGCTTACTCTTCCGCTTCAACGACAGTATTTTTAATACCCTGGCCATCGCTATCGCATTGTTTGCCATCGTGCTGGCCAGCCGCTATCCAATCACCTTTGACCTCACCCGAGAATCCCGCAACAGCCTCAGCGAACGCAGCGAGGCCGTGGTCTCGCAGCTGCAGCAGACCGCGACGATCAGCCTTTACGCAGGCCATAACCCCGCCCTGCTGCAGACCAGCAAAGATCTGGTCAGCCGCTACATTCACAGCAGCGATCGAGTGGTGTTTAAACACAAGAATATCGAGCTCGACCCTTCGCTGTCACGCGATCTCAATATCCAGAAAAATGGCGAGATCATCGTGCGGCTCGGAGAGCGTGAAAAACGCATCACACAGCTTTCAGAGACCGCGATCACCGACGCGCTCATTACTTTGCTGCAAGGCGAGAAACGCCGCTTGGTTTTTCTCAGCGGCCACGGTGAAAGACGCGCACTCGGCAACGCCAATCACGACCTCGGCGAGTTCAGCGCTAGAATGCTGAGCGTGGGCTATCAGATAGACACCCTCGAGCAGGACCAAGCACTGCCCGCTGCCGAAGCCCATACCACCCTTGTCATCGCCAGCCCCGAACACAGCTTCAGCGCAGGTGAACAGCTCGCCTTGGCGCAGTACCTTAACCAGGGCGGACACCTCTTGTGGCTGCAGGACGCCAGCGGTAAAGCAGCGGCCAAAACACTCAGCCGCCTGCTGCCGGTCGCCGTGTTGCCCGGCATTATCGTGGATTCGGCCGCACAAGACGCCGGTTTGCCCAGCCCTGATTTCACCCTGAGCAAACACTACGCCGCGCACGCGGCGCTGGCCAATATCAGCGGCACCAGCTTGTTCCCGCGCGCCGCCGCGCTGAGGCTCGATCAAAGCAGCGATTGGGCATCAGTGCCACTGCTGCAAAGCTCCGGTAAATCCTGGAACGAAACCGGCGAGATCAGCGGTAACATTCAACCCGATCAACACGGAGAACTCACTGGCCCGCTGGTCTTCGCCTACGCCTTACAACGCGACGACCGACAACAAGCACAGCGCGTGATCGTGGTGGGCGACGGCGACTTCCTGGCCAATAACTGGCTTGGCAACGGCGCCAACACCGCCGTGGGCGAGCAACTGATGAGCTGGCTCACACAGGCGCAAAACACCCCCTTGCCTCCACCAGTTGCGGCGCTGGACAGACACATTGAGATCGCACCCAACGCACTGCTCGCGTTGAGTTTGGCACTGTTTCTTGGCATTCCCTCTTTGCTGCTTGGCGTTGCCACCTGGCAGTGGCGCCGGTATTCCACATGATGAGCCGTTACCAGCAACGCAAGCGCATGTACACGAACGTCTTGATGTTCGTGGGCTTGATGGCCATGGCCATGGTTGCGTGGCTGGACCACCAGAACCGACTGCCGCAACGACGCCCGTCCGCACAAGCCAGCGCACCCGCCGTCGACCGCATCAGCTTCACTTCAAGCAATCAATCACTGCTCTCCTTTGTTCGAAACGCGGACACTTGGCAGTTGCTCAGCCCCGTGCAAACACCCGCGCGCAGTGGCCGGGTGACACGCCTGCTGGAGCTCTACCAGACGGATTTCAGCGCCGGTTACGACGCGGCCGAAGTCAATCTTGCTGCAGCTGGCCTGCAGGACGCAGAGCGCACCATCAGCTTTGACGACACCACCTTCCACTTCGGCCAGATCGAAGCCGTCTCCGGCAGGCGCTACGTGCAAAGAGGCCAGCGAGTACTGATCATGGAAGACAGGTACCTGCCACTGATGGACGGCGGCATCAACGCCTTTGCCGATCTCAGCCTGCCCTACGCCAATACAACACGCGTTCGCATTGGCGATAAAGCGGTCGATGACACTACCTTGCTGGCTTGGCAGAAGATGCACGCTATCGGCGTGCGGCAGAGCACCGAGGCCCACGCCTCGGCCACCCCCGTGATTATTGGCGACACAGAGACACAGCCTTGGATGGCCTGGCCTGATCGCGGGCTGTGGGTGCTGCAACCGCCGGGCTTGGCGTTGGAATACTTGATCAGCGCCGCCCATGCGGCGACACTGGGCCTCTCCCACTGATCGGCGAACACGCGTGCCTGAACTGCCCGAAGTCGAAACCACCTGCCGCGGCATCCGCCCTCACCTGCTGAACAAGACGCTGCGTGAAGTGCGCGTGCACCAACCGCAGCTGCGCTGGCTGATACCCGATCACATCCAGCTGCTCACCCAGGCACCGCTGAGCAAGATAGAACGGCGCGCCAAATACCTGCTCATCGGCAACAGCAAAGGCCAGGCGATCGTCCACCTCGGCATGTCCGGCAGCCTGCGTGTGGTCAATGATGGCTCTGAGCGGCGCAAGCACGACCATGTTGAGCTGGAGACAAGCGACGGCACTGTGCTGCGCTACCACGACCCGCGCCGCTTCGGTTGCTGGCTGTGGCAACACGCGCATGAGCCAGAGCACAAGTTGCTGACCCGGCTCGGACCGGAGCCCTTTGACCCCGCTTTTTCCGCTGATCGATTGCACCAGCGCTCACGCAAAAAACAGACATCCACCAAGCAGTTCATCATGGACAACGCGGTGGTGGTGGGCGTGGGGAACATCTACGCCAGTGAGGCACTGTTCAGGGCGGGATTGCGGCCAGGAGTAGCGGCAGGCCGGCTCAGCAAGGCGGCCTGCGCACGACTCCACGATTGCATAACAGAAGTATTGCGTGAGGCGATTGCGCAGGGGGGCACAACGCTCAATGATTTTGTCAATTCTGACGGACAACCGGGCTACTTTGCCCAGTCGCTGGCCGTCTACGGTCGCGGCGGCGAGCCCTGCATCAGCTGCGACAGCACCATTCAAAAAATAGTTTTAGGGCAGCGCTCGAGCTACTACTGCCCCCACTGCCAATCATGAATTGCCGGCGATCTCTTCCAAGTCGGCCAGCTCATCGGCGGTCAGACCGTAAGGATTGCCTGAATCCGAAACCTGCGGCGGCTCCACTGGCTTCCTCGTAGGCGCAAAAGACAGTGCCGATTTTAGCGGTGCATCGGGGTTGATCTGTTTTTTACCGAGCTGCATGCGCACACCTACCGAGAAATGCGTGCCGTCGTCCAGCGCGACTTCTGCCTTAGCGCTGAATTGCTCGTTGATGCCCACGATCAGCCCCACTTGAGCGACCGCATTAGAATCACCGTCCGAAAAGCCCATGCGCAAACCACCGTAGACCTCTTCCGCAGTAAATATACTCGTGCCAATGGGCAGGTCGCCCAGCATGTGGCGCAATTGCCCTCCCAACACAAAACCACTGTCGCTGATCGAGAGGCTGCCAGCCTCCGCCTCGGCACGCGTGAGATAGGCCGTCAGGTCCAAATCGGTGTTTGCTAGGCTTGAGAGGCCGAAGAAATATCGCCCCCCGACGGAGATCAACGTGCTGGTGACATCGACGTTCACGACATCCGCAGTCAGCCGGTTGTAGTGCCCGACAAGGGCCATGTTGGGGCGAATCACATAGGAGCCCTGCAAGCCAAAGCCCTTGTAGTCGTCCGGGTGAATCAACAGGTTCGTTTCAACGTAACTGTACGGAGCAGCACTGTCGTGCGATGAGCCGATAAATTCTTGAATACCTGCTGCCTGTGCATTCACGCCGACGACGGTAGCCGCCGCAACGGCCAAAGACTGCCATGCTTTCATCATTCCCCACTCGCCTGTAATCAGGTCGACAACAAAGTTAAGGTGCGTTTTGTGACAAACGAACCGCCTAGGTGGGAAAAACATAGCTTAAGGCGCGCCATTTATTTGCCGCCGACAAAAAAATAGCGATAACTTGCCAAATTTTAAGGAAGCCGGAGGCTGGGGGAGCTGCGAGGCAGAACCAAAACGAACCGCCAGAAGTCGAAACAATCGGCCGCGGCACCCGCCCGCATCTGCTCAACGAGTCGCGGCGTGAAGTGCGCGCGCACCAGCCGCTGTTTCCCTGGCTGATACCCGACGATATCCAGCTGCTCACGCAAGCACCGCTGAGCAAAATAGAGAGACGCGCCAAATGCCTGCTCATCGGCAACAGTAAAGGTCAGGCAATCGCCCACCCGGTATGATCAGGCACCTGCGCCAAGCGCTACAATTGCTTCGCACAAGTGCTGAGCGAGGCGATAGCGCAAGGTGGCATGACACTCAAAGATTTGGGAATCCAGAGGGGCAAGCGGGCCCTTTAGCCCTTCACTGGCGGTCAACGGCCGCGACCGAGAGGCCTGCTTCAGCTGCGGTAGCAGGGTACAAAAGACTGTATTGGGGCAACGATCCAGCCACCGCTGCCCCAGCCGCCAATCATGACTTGCCAGCTATTCCCTCGAATTCAGCCAGCTCATCAGCGCTGAGCCCGTAGGGGCTGGCAGCAGCCCGCACCTGTGGCGGCTCCATGGGCTGAGGTGTAGGCACAAAAGCTGGGCCAGGCACTATGACTAGTTCAGGCAACATTACTGGCTCAGGCACGACAGCCGGCGCGGGCGCCAAAATCAGCGCAGCCTTGGCTGGCGGCTCAGGGTTGATTTGTTTTTTGCCGAGCGCCATGCGCACACCCAGTGAAAAGCGCGTGCCATCATCGAGAGCAATCTCCGCCTTGGCACTGAACTGATCGTTGATAGCAACGACCACACCCGCCAAAGCAACAACACTTGTGTCGCCATCTGAAAAGCCTATGCTCACGCCAGCAAAGACCTCTTCCGCAGTTAAAACACTGCCGCCAATGGCTTTGTTACCCAGCATGTGGCGCAGTTGCCCACCGAGGACAAAACCCGTATCGCTGAACGCCAGCCCGCTCGCCTTTGCCTCGGCACGGGTCAATCGGGCCGACAGGTCCACGTCAGTATTGTCAAAGCCTACAATGCCGGAAAAATAACGCCCCCCGACCGAGATCAGTGTGCTGGTGACATCGGCGTTGGCGACATCGGCACCGAGGCGGTCGTAGCGCCCCATCAACGCCACATGAGGGCGGATCTCGTAGGAGCCGCGCAGGCCAATGCCCTTGTAGTCATCCGGATGGATCAACAAATTGGCCTCGACATAACTGTATTGAGCAGCACTGTCGTGCTCTGGCCCCATGAACTTTTGGCCCCCTGCTGCGTGCGCGTTAACGCCGAAGACAGAAACCGTCGCGACGGCCAAAGTTTGCCATGCTTTCATTATTCCCCACTCGCCTGCAATCAGGTCGACAACAAAGTTAAGGTGCGTTTTGACTACAAACGAACCGCCTAGGTGGGGAAAACAAAGCTCAAGCCGCGCCAGTTAGTAGCCGCCGGGCAATAAAAGACATTAGCTTGCCAAAACTTAAGGAAGGACAAAGCCGGTTGGCAGCGGGGGGGGGGCAGACTTACCGAGCGGACTACTCGCCGGCGATTTGGTGGTAACGCGCCATCAGGGTGTCTTTGGATTCGATGCGGTCCGGATCGATAAGGATGCATTCCACGGGGCAAACCACAGTGCATTGGGATTCATCGAAATGTCCCACGCACTCAGTGCACAGCTCGGGCTTGATCTCGTAGATCTCTTCACCCATGTAGATCGCGCCGTTGGGGCACTCGGGCTCGCACACATCGCAGTTGATGCATTCATCAGTTATCAGCAGAGCCATTTTTCTATCTCGGAATCATGTGCGCAGGGGGGCTTTCGGCCAAATTTATCGTTAATCCAGCCAGTGGGCACTCACAGGCCCAGCCAAAGCGGAAAGCGCGACTTCCCCTTTGCTTCAAAACCAAAGCCCCACTAAGAGCTTGGTTTTGTCATTACATCTTCACGCAGGCATATCCCGCGCCGAAAAACAGCCTGAATTAATCAGCGCCGCCGGTATTGTACACCTCTTGCAGCGCCGCCAAGACAACCGGGTGCACAAAGCCACTGACATCACCGTCCAGGCTGGCGATCTCACGCACCATGCTGGACGACAGAAATTGATACTCTTGGCTGGCGGCAACAAAGATCGTCTCGATGGCGGGGTCCATACTGCGGTTCAGATTGGCCAGTTGCACCTCGTATTCGAAGTCCCCTATGGCGCGCAGGCCCCGCACGATCACGCTGTCTTCCTGGGTGGCGGCGAATCGGTTGAGCAGACCCGTAAACGGCGCGACTTCCACGTTGGGCAGATCGGCCAGCACCTGCGTCGCCAGCGCGACACGCTGTTCCAGGTCAAAAATGGTGTTTTTACCCGTGTTATTGGCAACCGCTACCAGCACTTTGTCGAAAATAGCGGAAGCGCGGTTCACCACGTCTTCGTGGCCGCGCGTCATCGGGTCAAATGTACCCGGGTAAATTACCATCTTTGCCATCAATTACGCCTTGATTGGTGCAGTGCAGCATGATGCCGCATTTCAACGGGTCTAACAAGTATCGCTTGAAACTACTTGGAACAGCTTAACTGCAGTCCCCCCTGATATCCTCTCTTTTTTAAGTTGCCAGCGACAGGGCCAATGCGGTGCTTGATGATTCGAATCGTCCTCCACGTACACCCAAGCGCCCGGATTGAGACAGTTATCCACCTCTGGCAGCACCGCGCTCAACAGCTTCTGGGCAAACGGCGGGTCTAAAAACACCAGATCAAAACACTGCTCGTTGGCGCTCAGAAAGCGCTGCCAATCATCGCAGTGCACCTCGGCGTCCGCGCCGAGTGTGGCCACGTTACTCTCCAACTGCCGGGCCGCCTGCCGGTTTAACTCCACCGCCTGCAGGCTGGCCGCCCCCCTGGACAACGCCTCCAACCCCAGCGCACCGGAACCGGCGAACAGATCCAAACACACCGCTCCCGGCACCACACCCTGCAGCCAGTTGAACAGAGTCTCCCGCTGCCTGTCACCCGTGGGCCGAAGACCCGGCAGCGCCAGCACTGGCAGGCGCCGCCCGCGCCAACGCCCCGCGACGATGCGCACGCTGCTCTCGCGGGTGTGATTTCTATTTGATCTCGCCATCAATCTCGCCGTCTGCCTGCTCTGGGTGAGCTGGGTAAATACTCTCGAAGAGTGCCGCCTGCAAGTGAAGATGCTAAAATAAGCCATCTAAATTGCAGCCCTAGTTTAGTTCGGTACCGCCGAGCACGCTGCCACTTTTTTGCCCGCCACTATCGGTACTTCATGAAACTGTTCAGCTTTCTTCGCGGTGGAGATAAACAAGAAAAAACCGCCGCCCCAGCCGAAAAAAAACTCAGCCAAAAAATCAGCAAAACAGGCTCTCGTTTTCGCAAGGGTTTGCTGGCTCGGCTGCTGGGCAAATCGGTGGTCGACGAGGAATTGCTGGAAGAGCTCGAGAGCGAGCTGCTGATGGCCGACGTGGGTGTGCCCACGACTACCGCCATCATGGCAGAGCTGCAACAGCAGATCGGCAAGGGCGAAACCACCCCAGAACAGCTGCGCGAGACGCTGCGAACGGTTTTATTGCAGCAACTGAGCGGCGCACAGAGCCCACTCGAGATAACAGCTGGCGACGCTCCCTACGTGATCCTCGTGGTCGGCGTGAACGGCTCGGGCAAGACAACCACCATCGGCAAACTGGCAAAACAGCTGCAATCGAGCGGTTTGTCGGTGATGCTCGCCGCGGGCGACACCTTCAGGGCTGCCGCTGTCGAGCAGCTGCAGACCTGGGGCGAACGCAACAATGTCCCCGTGGTCGCACAGGGCACCGGTTCTGATTCCGCCTCCGTCATTTATGACGCGCTTGAGTCGGCCCGCGCCAAGGGCATCAATGTGCTGATCGCAGACACAGCCGGCCGGCTGCAAACCCAGGCCAACCTGATGGACGAGCTGGCCAAGGTGGTACGCGTGATGGGCAAGCTGGACGATTCCGCCCCACACGAAGTGCTGCTGGTACTGGACGGCAGCACCGGGCAAAACGCCCTGAGCCAAGCGCGTATGTTCCGCGAGCGCGCGGGCGTCAGCGGCCTGGCTCTGACCAAGCTTGACGGCACGGCAAAAGGCGGCGTGATTTTCGCCATTGCCAAAGAGCTCGGGCTGCCCTTGCGCTTTATCGGCGTCGGCGAGGGCATCGACGATCTGAGACCCTTTATCGCCACCGAATTTGTAGACGCGCTGCTTGATAACGAGGCGGCAGAATGATCCGCCTCTACAAAGTCAGCAAGCGCTACCCGGACAGCGGCGGCGCGGCCCTGAGCAACATCAACCTGGAAATCCCGCGCGGGGCCATGGGTTTTATCACCGGTCACTCAGGCGCGGGCAAAAGCAGCCTGCTGAAAATGCTCGCCGCCATCGAAAAACCCACCGGCGGCGACATCCAGGTAGCGGGTCTGGATCTGGCGCACTTGCCGCACAGCGAATTGCCTGCCTTCCGCCGCCGCATCGGTGTTGTCTTTCAAGAGAACAGGCTGCTCTACGACCGCTCAGTGGGCGAGAACGTGGCGCTGCCGCTGGAAGTCTGCAATGTGCGCGCGGAAGACACCGAACGCCGCGTACGCGCCGCGCTTGAACGCGTGGGACTGGGCGAATTCTACGACGCCATGCCCCGGCAGTTGTCGGGTGGCGAGCAACAGCGGGTCAGTATTGCTCGCGCCGTGGTCAACCGCCCTGAGCTGATCATCGCCGACGAGCCCACCGGCAATCTGGACCGCAAATTGGCGCAGGACATCATGCGCCTGTTCTGGGACTTCAACCGCATCGGCGCCACCGTGCTGGTCGCCACACACGACACCGACATGATCGAACAGATGGAAATGCCGGTGGTGGAACTGCGCAACGGCAAAGTTCTGCACAATGAATTCTATGAGGCAGCACCGCAATGAGCCGTGCAAGCTCCGCGAGCAGTTCAAACGCTGGCCTGACGCAGCAGAGTTTTGCCGAGCGCCAGACGCGCGTCATCAAAAGCACGGCGAAGCGCCTGATCGCCACCCCGCTCGGCACCTCACTGACCATCGCCGTTATCGCCATCGCGCTCGCCCTGCCCGCCACCTTCTTTGCCTGTGTTGGCAGCCTGCAGGAGCTGGGCATGAGCTGGCGCGGCAATACCCGCGTCACCGTGTACCTGGAGCAATCCCAGGACGACGCCGCGGGCGAGGCCCTGGCACAGCAACTCAGCCTCAGGCCCGACATCCACAACGCGGTCCACATCGGCAAGGAACAAGCCGCCGCAGACTTCGCCATGTGGACCGGCTTTGACGACCTGCTCGCCAGCCTGGACGAGAACCCCCTGCCCGGCGCCATCGTCATTGAACCCGCGATAGATCTGAGTGATGAAAACGCCATGCAAACCCTCGCCACCGAGCTGGGCTCCCTGGACGGCGTGGCCAGCGCCGACATGGACATTCGCTGGTTAGAGCGCCTGAACGCCGTGCTGCGGTTGCTCAACACAGGCATCGCCATCGTCGCATCCTTGCTGGCCGTTGCGGTCGTCATTACCGTGGGCAACACCCTGCGCCTGGACATCCAGGCCCGCCGCGAAGAGATCGTGGTCGCCCAGCTGGTCGGCGCCACGGATCACTTTGTACAAAAACCCTTCATGGTCACCGGCCTGATGTACGGCTTGAGCGGCGGTTTTTTGGCCGCGGTGCTGAGCAGTGCGGCCATCACCCTGTTGAACAGCCCCGTGGGCGCATTGGCCGCGGAGTACCAATCAAACTTCCGCCTCTCGGGACTGGGCATCGGCGGCTTTGCCACCCTTGTCGTGGTGGGCGCTGCACTCGGCCTGTGCGGTGCCTGGCTGACAGCGCGGCAGTACATCTATCACCGTTAGCAGGCCCTCAACTGTCATGGGCAAAACCGCATTGTGTTTTTGATGGCACCGCAACCGTTGCTTTGATTTTTTTAGTCATTAGACAAAATATCAACGACTTAAAGCCATTAAGATCAGCGCAACAAGCCATATCGATAGCGTCCACGGCAACACCGCACCCCGCTACCCTGCCGGTACGGCTGCAGATCCTGAAACGGGCATTTTTTGTGCTTCAACTCTCGAATCGATGAGAATTTCTCCTAAATCAGATGTATAGAAGTGTAAATATTGGCACTTAGCCCTTCAAAACACCGCGCGTTTAGGGGAACCTAAGCCGTAATTAGCACTCTAAACTCTCGAGTGCTAAAATATTGCACAACAACCCTTTGAGGTAAAAGCATGTCTACAGCTCTAGTCGCCCAACAATCCGGGCTGTCACTGCCGTCGGTTGGTAACGATCTCAGTGGCTATTTTTCACGCATTGCCGACATTCCCGTTCTGACAGCAGAAGAAGAACGGGATTTGGCCGAGCGCCTTCGCGATCACGACGATCTCGAAGCAGCCCGGCGCCTGATCCTCGCTCAGTTAAAGTTTGTGGTGCACATCGCACGCGGCTACAACGGCTATGGCCTACCATTGGCGGACCTGGTACAAGAGGGCAACATTGGCCTCATGAAGGCCGTCAAACGCTTTGACCCCACCGTGGGCGTGCGTCTTATTTCCTTCGCTGTGCACTGGATTCGCGCGGAGATTCACGAATTCGTGATCCGCAATTGGCGCATCGTCAAAGTTGCCACCACCAAAGCTCAGCGCAAGCTGTTCTTTAAATTGCGCGGCAACAAAAAGCGTCTGGGTTGGTTCAGCGCCGCTGAAGTCGAGACAGTTGCTGAAAACTTGGGCGTCACACCCGCGCAAGTCCTGGAGATGGAGCGCCGCCTGGCCAGCCATGACGCAGCCTTTGATGGCGCAAGCGGCGACGATGAAGGCACAAGCGCCCTCGCCCCCGCTCAGTACTTGCAACAGGACAACGCCGACCCAGCGCAGATTCACGAACGTGAAAGCCACAGCGCAGATCAAAACTCAGCGCTGAGCACGGCACTGCACGGCTTGGACGAGCGCAGCCGCGATATCCTGCAGCGCCGCTGGCTGGACGAAGACAAGACCACGCTGCAGGAATTGGCAGCCGAGTACAGCGTCTCCGCGGAGCGCATTCGCCAGATCGAAAAATCGGCGATGGCAAAAATGCGCAAGGTGATGGTCGCTTAAGGCCTCAGATTTTCGCCAAGCGCAGCAACAAAAAACCGCGAATTTCGCGGTTTTTTGCGTTGCGGCTTAGATGTCCAGCTGCAATCTGCGCGGTCATAGCCAAACCCAAACACCAAGCCACGCGGATGCGCTTCGCTTATACGCCCTACTGGTGCGTGCCCACTTCGGTTTTTATCGAGATCCGTAGGGCCGATAAGCCACAGAGGCATTTGTGGCATGCCCAAACACATGCACTGGGTCAGGGAGGCCTCGCCCTCCCCCTTGTAGGCTCGAGTGAGTAGCGCAGCATTGGCGGGATGAAGTGGCGCGGGTGTTTGAGCGGAGCGAGTTTCCGTGCCACCCCGCCAGTACGAGCAACGCAGCGGTTTTGCGCAGCAAATCGAGAATGCGGGCGTGATTTTTTCCCTAGGTTTTGTTCACACAAAAAGTAGGTCGCCGCCCGGCGAGAGAGGGCATCGAAGCCACAAAACCAAGCCGCCACATCGAGACGATCAGACCGAGACGATCCACCGCCCGTGAGAATAAAGACACACAAGCCAAGCAACCAAGGCATCTCATGCCTCGCCTGCAGCGAAGCGCCATGACGGGCTACGAACAGCAGCACCGTGCAACCCGAAGGGCAGACAAAGCAGGGCGTCTCCGCTGCATGCGCCGAAGTCACCACTGAACACGGCTTGCGCTAGGAACCGTATTTAGACGGCCTTCAGGCGAACAATCCCATCAGCGACGGCAGGTAGTGATCCAACAACAAGACGCCGAACAGGTACATCAGGTACTGGATCGACACCACAAAGGTGCGCATGGGCTGCTTGTCGCGTGACTCGTCCATCATCAGGATCACGTGATAAAAAAACCAAGCATTCAGCACCACGGCGCCGGCGAGGTAGAGCACGCCGCTCATGCCGATCAAATAGGGCACCAGCGTCACCAGCACCAGCAGCACGGTGTAAAGCAAGACTTGTAGCCGCGTGTAGGCGACGCCGTGCGTCACCGGCAACATGGGGATATCGACCCGGGCGTAATCGTCACGTCGGTGTATCGCCAGCGCCCAAAAGTGCGGTGGCGTCCAGATAAAGACGATCAAAAACAACAACAGCGGCTCGGCCGTGACCTCCCCCGTCATCGCCGCCCAACCCAGCACCGGCGGCATAGCACCGGCGGCACCGCCAATCACAATGTTCTGCGGTGTCGCTCTCTTGAGGTACATGGTGTAGACAACCGCGTAGCCAATCAAGGAGAAAAATGTCAGCACGGCGGTGAGCGGGTTGACCAAGAACCACAGGATCAACATGGCCACGCCGCCGATGCTCAGCGCAAACACCAGTGTCTCTTTGGTGCTGAGCTTACCCTGCGGCAGAGGACGGCTGCGTGTGCGCGCCATCTCGGCGTCGGCTTTCTGATCGATGACATGATTGATGGCAGCGGCCGATGCAGAGGCCAAGCCTATGCCCAGCGTGCCGAACAGCAGCGGTTCGAACGCCATCAGGCCCGGCGTGGAGAGCGCCATGCCCACCAGAGCCGTGAACACCAGCAACAACACAACTTTTGGTTTGCACACCTCCAGATAATCGCGCCATTGGCGTCGATCATTCACGGGCTGCTGATCCACTGTTTTCGCGTTCAAAGCTTGTTCTCACTGTCGGGACGGACACTGGTGTCCGAGTCGCTGCGCAGCCTGTACAGCAGCGCAACCAAAGTCAATAAACACAGGGCCGCACCGCCGTTGTGCGCAGTCGCTACCGCCAGCGGCAAGACAAAAATGACGTTGCTGATGCCGAGTGTAAATTGGGCCAGTATAACGGCTATCAGAACCTTGGCCCAGCGCCGCACGGCTGGAGCGACTTCCGCGCGCAAGGCGCACACTGCCAGCCACAACAAGCACACCGCTGTCACCACCGCCCAGACGCGGTGACTGAGGTGCACCGTGACCCGCGATACATGGCTGAGCACACCACCTTCGTAATCCACACCCAGACCGCGCCAGAGCGTGAATGCATCACCAAAATCTGTGCTCGGCAGCCACACGCCCTGGCACTTGGGGAAATCCGGACACGCCAGGGCCGCGTAATTGGTGCTGGTCCAACCGCCTAAGAATATCTGCACGATAAGCACCGCTAAGCCACCCCACATGCCTAGGCGCAACCACGCTGGCCCACCGCTGGCAACGCGCACCGCCCGCGTCCGCAGCCACATCAACCAGAGCAGTGACAAGGTGGCGAAGCCGCCGAACAAGTGCGCGGTCACCACCGCTGGTTTTACCAGCAGGGTAACTGTCCACATGCCGAGCAGGCCCTGAAAAATAACCAGCCCCAACAGCAGCACCGCGTGCTTGACCGGCGCTCCGGCACGGCGATGCCGCCAGGCGATCACCGCCATGATCAGCACCACCAGGCCGAGCAGAGACGCAATGTAGCGGTGGATCATCTCCTTCCAGGCCTTGGCGGCCTCCACCGGGCGGTCGGGGAAAGCCGAGTTCGCCGCCGAGACATCCTCCACCGCTTCCGGCACCCCGAGAAAACCGTAACAACCCGGCCAATCGGGGCAGCCCAAGCCCGCGTGCGAGAGGCGGACATAGGCCCCTAAAACGACCACGACCAGCGCCATGATAGTCGCCACTGCCGCCAGTCGGCGCAAGCTCACTGCGTACGTTTTCATCAACCGATTCGCGACGCTTTGAGCAGAACTTTCAGGTCTTTTAAGAACAACTTCTGCGGCAAATCACTGGGAAATCGCATCATCAGATTGCCGAGCGGATCGACCAGATACAACTGCTCCGGGTCGGCATCAAAAATGTCAGCCCCTACATGCCCTCGCACCTGAGCGCGCAGGCCTTTTTCACTCTTATCCGGCCCGGCGGAGAGCAGCTGCAAATGCAGCTTTTGCAGCTCGGCCGTGACCGGCGTGTCGGTGACGATCAATCGCCGCATGCGGTGCATTTCGCGCCCCAGCGACACCCGTACTTGACGGCTGTCATAAAGTGTTTTCTGGCAGCGCTCATCACAGTCGCCATCACGAAAATACAACAGAGTCCACTGGTCTTTTATGTCGCTCAATTGCTGCACAGCGCTGCCCGCCAGCGCCGACTGATCCCACTCCAGCAACGGCCGCGCTGGATCCACAAGCGAACCGTGCGCCCGATTACCGGCGTCGCCGCCCGAGCTCTTCAGCTGATTAAACCAAAGCGATGCGATCACAAAGGGAATGGCAAAAACACCGAGTACTACGAGTAATTTCACCCGACCCATGGTCTTATTGGCTGGCTGTAGCGTCATTCTTTCTCATCCGGTTTAAAACGTTTAAAACTCGCACAGAGCACCAGCACAACAAGTGCGAGCGCCAGTGCAAACCACTGCAGGGCATAGGCATAATTTTTTTTGGGGCCTGTCTCCACCGCACGCCAGACCCGCTCGAAACTCCAAGGGGCCTGCACTGCGGGCTGCATGATGCGCGGCACAAGCTGCACACCCAGCACCTCAGACATGGCCTCAAAGTCTTCGTGCTGCAACACTTTGGGCCAGGCTTCGCCAGCTGTCAAAGCATCTCCCAAGCTCAATCGTCGAGGCGGCACCGCAGCTATGCCCACCATCCGCAAAGACTGCGCCTGCAAGCTGACGTCGGGCTTGATCTCTCGGGATGCCCCCACCGGAACCCAGCCACGGTTCACCAGCACCGCTGTCTGATCATCGAGGTACAAAGGACTTAAAACCGCGTAGCCGGCCTGCCCCTTGTGCACCCGATTATCCAGTAAAAACTGCTTGTTTTCATCGCTAAAATCACCGCCAACGGACACATTCAAATACCGGGCAGCAGCCGCAGCCAAAGCCTCCCTCTCCATCGCCACAGGAGCGGCCGCCATTTGGGCGGTGAAATCTTCTTGCAATTGTTTTTTTTGCGCAGCGCGGTCCAGCTGCCACACACCGAGAGAAGCCAAAACAGGCACGAGGACGAGCGCTGCTACAAGGGGTAGCAGCGGCGCTGAAAAGCGCCAAGCTCGCACTGAAAACTGGACACGCCAGCGCCCACGTTGCGAGACCGCCGGCTGAGGTATACTCGAATCTCGCACACCATCCTGTGAATCGCTGTTCATGTTATTAGTCAAAGTACTGTTGATCACTCTATTGGTGATGATCGTGATATCACTTTTCACGGGACTTGGCTTTTTGCTAAAAGACAAAGGCAAGACCAAGCGCGTAGCTTACGCACTTACCGTGCGCATTGGCCTGTCCGCGCTCGCCATCATCATCGTCATTGTGGCTGCGGCGACCGGCCTGCTGCAAGTCAATCCTACACCCCTGTAGAACACCTGCGTCGATACCGCACCAAGCGAATGATAGACGCGGCGCAATGCTCATCCGCCCGGAGTAGCACTGCTAGACTAAGCACCCACACTCGTAGCCCCAGTCGGCATATGCCAATCAAAACCTCGCTTTTTCTCTATTCCTCAACCCGATCGTCAGTGGTGTATTCGTTGCAAAGCCACTATTTTTTCAGAGTATGCCGAACGTGTGACCCCCTGAATACGAGACAAAAAAAAGGCGCCCGTTGTAGAACGAAGCGCCTCGTGTTGAGCTGCGGCTCTCTACAAGATGTAGACAAACAAGAACAAGCCCAACCAAACCACATCCACAAAGTGCCAGTACCAAGCGGCCGCTTCAAAAGCGAAGTGATTGTCGGCGGTGAAGTGCCCTTTGTGACCTCTGATCATGACAACTGTCAGTATGATCGCTCCCATGCAGACGTGAAATCCGTGAAACCCCGTCAGCATGAAGAAGGTGGATCCGTAAATGCCGGTGGTCATCTTCAAATTGTTGTGGTGATAGGCTTCGTAGTACTCAAAGCCCTGGCAAGCGACGAAAACAAAACCCAGTATCACCGTGGCCAACAGCCACTTCACCATGGTCTCGCGGTGACCTTTTTGTATTGCGTGGTGCGCCATGGTGCAGGTGACGCCGGAGGTCAACAACAACAAGGTGTTGATCAAAGGCAGACCAAACCATCCCATCTGCAGATAGTCACCGCCTAAATTACCCGGACCATTGTTGGGCCAGACATAGTCAAAGTGGCTGTACAACACGGTGTTAGTCGCGCTGCCAATATCACCGAGCCAAGGCCCTGAAAAGGTCCGAGCGTAAAAGAGCGCACCAAAAAAAGCGGCAAAGAACATCACTTCAGAGAAGATGAACCACGCCATACTCATGCGAAAGGATAGATCTTCTTGCGCCTTGTAAATGCCGCTCTCGCTTTCTCGAACGACCATGCCGAACCAGCCAAACATCATGTAGATGACGACGGCCATACCGGCAAACATTGTCAGCGAACTACCGCCATTGACAAGCAATGCCATGCCAATGAAGAAAATAAACAATCCAACCGAACCGACGATCGACCATTTTGCATCGTGCGGTACATAGTATCCGGTTGTAGCGGACATGCCTTAACCCCCTATCTGACGTTTAACAATAATTTCAGCGCCCGACTTAGCTTTAGCTTTAGCTTTCGTCGGATGCAAAAAAAGTATAAGACAACACAAGGCTGTCCACTGATTGTGGCAATGCCGGGTCAACCACAAAAACAACCGGCATATCTTTTTCTTCGTGTGCTTCGAATACCTGCTTGGTAAAACAAAAGCACTCGGTTTTATTAAAATACTGAGACGCCTGTCGAGGTGCCACACTGGGCACCGCCTGCCCCACCACACGCTTGTCAGCCAAATTTTTAGCGACGTAGCTGATGGCATACTGCTGGCCGGGTCTCACTTTTAAGCTTGCTTGCGCTGGCTTAAACTCCCAGAAACCCGATACATTCACCGTGCCACTGAACTCCACATTTATCCAGCGGTCTTCGTCGATCACCAGCTCGCTTGCCTGGACCTCACTGATCACGCCTGTCTTGCCATTCAGGCCTGTCACTTCACACAAAATATTGTAGAGCGGCACCATCAAATAGCCAAAGCCAAACATGGCCACAACCATCACGCAAAGTTTGCCTGCAATTTTTAATGTTTCACTGCGATGATTCGACACGGCTTAGGCTACCGCGATGCTGACGATACCCGCCACATAGAAAAACAAAGCCACCCCACCCAAAACTAGGATCAGACGGAATTTGCTCTTTTTCTCATGTTGCTGCACGTCGCACTACCTCTTTAATATTTGCTCGAAGCCTCTCCCCTTTCAACAGTGCGTCAAAAGGGGTGTTCCCACCTAAGTCAATTACTTGATTTCAGGTGGCGTCTCGAAGGTGTGATAAGGCGCAGGTGAAGCCACGGTCCACTCTAAGCCCTCAGCTCCTTCCCAGACTTGATCAGTCGCCTTCTCGCCGCCCTTGATGCATTTGATCACGATGTACAGCAACAGCAGCTGTGACAGACCAAATCCGAAGGCGCCTATAGATGCCCACATGTTCATGTCGGCAAACTGCAGGTTGTAGTCGGGGATACGGCGCGGCATGCCCGCCAATCCAACAAAGTGCATGGGGAAGAACAACAGGTTGACGAAAAAGGTGGAACACCAAAAATGCATCTTGCCCAGCTTTTCGTCATACATGTTCCCCGTCCACTTGGGCAACCAGTAGTAGACAGCCGCCATGATCGAGAAGATTGCGCCTGGCACCAACACATAGTGGAAGTGAGCCACGACGAAGTAGGTGTCATGGTATTGAATGTCCGCGGGCGTGACCGCCAGCATCAAGCCAGAGAAACCACCGAAGGTGAACATGACCACAAAACCCAGCGCGAACAGCATCGGGGTTTCAAAGGTCATAGACCCGCGCCACATGGTGGCGATCCAGTTGAAGACTTTTACGCCTGTGGGCACCGCGATCATCATGGTGGCAAACATAAAGAACAACTCGCCTGCCAGGGGCATGCCCACGGTAAACATATGGTGCGCCCACACGATGAACGACAAGAAGGCGATTGAACCCGTGGCGTACACCATGGAACTGTAGCCAAACAGCGGCTTGCGCGCGAAGGTAGGGATGATCTGCGAGACAATACCAAAGGCCGGCAGGATCAAAATATACACTTCAGGGTGACCGAAGAACCAGAAGATATGCTGGTACATCACCGGGTCACCACCACCGGCGGCATTGAAAAAGCTGGTGCCAAAATAGCGATCGGTCAGCAACATCGTCACCGCCCCTGCGAACACGGGGATAACCGCGATCAACAGGAAGGCCGTGATCAGCCAAGTCCACACGAACAGCGGCATTTTCATCAGCGTCATGCCCGGTGCACGCATGTTGAGGATAGTTGCCACGATGTTAATCGACCCCATCACTGAGCTGATGCCCATCATGTGGATGGAGAAGATAACAAAGGCAAAGCTGTCGCCGCCCTGAAGTGACAGGGGAGCGTATAAGGTCCAACCAGAGGCTGGGCCACCACCGTCCATGAACAAGGTGGACAAGAAGATCGACACCGCGAAGGGCATGATCCAGAACGACCAGTTGTTCAGACGCGGCAAGGCCATGTCTGGCCCACCGATCATCATGGGGATCATCCAGTTAGCCAAGCCCACAAAGGCCGGCATCACACCGCCAAAGATCATCACGATAGCGTGCATGGTGGTCATGCTGTTGAAAAATCCAGGGTCTACAAACTGCATGCCCGGGGTGAACAGCTCGAGGCGGATGATCATCGCCATCAGGCCGCCAATAAAGAAGCTTATAAAAGCAAACCACAGATACAGCGTTCCCAGATCTTTGTGGTTTGTGGTGTAAAGCCAGCGTTTTATGCCCTTCTCGGGACCATGATGGTGATCATCGTGGTGCGATTCAGCCGTTGCGCTCATGCTCGGTTCCCCTGCTTAATCTTGCTCATCATTTACACTCCACCCAGCTGACTGGCCTGCACACTGTCACCGACACTGTTGCCGAGGCCGTTGCGCTGAAAGGTGATCACTGCCGCGATATCCGCATCGCTCAAGCGCCCTTTAAACCCGGTCATCGCTGTGCCGGGTTTGCCGTTCAACACGGTGTCTATGTGCGTCTCGACTGGGCCCGTGGCTACAGGGCTACCAGTGATTGCGGGAAACACGGGCGGAATACCCTGGCCTTTGGCCTGATGGCAGGCCACGCACTGCTGTGCATAGACTTCACTGCCACGCGCCATCAGCTCGTCCATGCTCTGCTCGACCGGTGCAGCGACGGCCTCATCGCCCGTCGCGGATTCGGCCACCACCAATTCGGCACCCTCACCTTTTTGCTCGGCCAGCCAGGCGTCAAATTCATCCTGCTCAACTGCACGAACAACAATGGGCATAAAGCCGTGATCACGCCCGCACAACTCGGCACATTTGCCGCGGTACACGCCCGGTTCGTTGATCAGCGTCCAGTTTTCGTTGATAAAGCCTGGGATCGCATCCTTCTTCAACGCCAAGTCAGGCACCCACCAGGCGTGAATGACATCGGCTGCCGTGTGCAGGAAGCGAATTTTCTTCCCTACCGGTACGACCAACTCATTGTCGACTTCTTTGAGGTACCAGTGATACTGGTTGACGTCTATGCCGGAATCGAGCTGCCGTGCGGCGTTGTGCTCAGCGTCCAGTTGAGAGTAAAAATCGACACCCTCGCCCATGTACTCGTAGTGCCACTTCCACTGGAAGCCCGTGACTTTGATGGTCATCTCGGATTCACTCGAATCCTCCATCTCGATCAAGGTCTTGGCCGCCGGTATCGCCATGCCAATGAGGATGACCATGGGGACGGTGGTCCAGATAATTTCAACCGCGGTGGAGTGATGAAAGGTCGCGGCAACCGCGCCTTTGGATTTGCGGTGTTTGAAGATCGAATAGAACATCACGCCAAACACGGCCAGTCCGATCACGCAGCACACATAGAAAATGGTCATGTGCAGACCGTAGACATCGGCGCTGATGTTTGTCACGCCCTGCGTCATGTTCAGCGGCGTTTCGTGCTGCTCCTCAGCAGCAACAACCAGCCCACTGAGACTTAGCCCAACAGCCGTTGCGATAGCCTTTGCGAGGCCTGTCGACTTCATACTTGCTCCTCCAACGATGGTTCTTAGGTATTAATATCGAATTCTGTCGCTGCCCGCGCATTTCTCAGCGCTTTGCTCGGCGTATCAACGCCGACAACAGCCTGTAAAGCCTTTGTTTCTCAGCGCGACCTAGCGCCCTCCCCAAGGGTATCGACCGCCCCTGACAAGCTAAACTCAAATCGCCCGTTTCAAACGGGCTGTCAGGCAAACTGTAGTGCAATCGCGCCCAATACAACTTGACCGCAACTGAACTCTCGGGACCAATTCGCCCCCAGTCTACCCGTATATCCTCCCTGCCAATCGTTATCACCTCACGCCTGCTCAAGCGACGCGAGACAAGATAAAAAGTGTGCAACAAAGCCAACATCTCAAGCCCAGCAAAGGGCAACACCAGCCAAAAGCCTTGCACCGCCAACACCAACCCCAACAAAAAACTGACACTGCCCAGCAGGCAGGCGACGATCACGTTGCCACGCCAATTCAAGGATTGATTTGCTTGAACCACAAGAACCCGCGCCTGATCTTCTTGGCGATAGTGCGATTCGATCATGGATACAAAACCACAAAGCTACTGCTGCTGAGTCTTGAAGTGTGCATGCTACCGGTTATATTGCATCCACTCAAACTCTGCTGCACTTTTTTTCCATTGACACAGCGCGTGTCCCTTTAATGAACACAACTTGCTACCATACGCCCACACCTTTATCGCGGAGAGACGCACTTGCTCAGCAACTTGGCTATCGCAGTGGCCGCCTACTTGATAGGCAGCATCTCCAGCGCAGTCATCACCTGCCGGCTGATGGCATTGCCCGACCCGCGCGAAGACGGCTCCGGCAACCCCGGCACAACCAACGTGCTGAGACTGGGCGGCAAAAAAGCCGCCGCGATCACCCTTATCGGCGACATGCTAAAAGGCCTGCTCCCCACCGCAATCGCGGCCTTTGTTTTTGCGACGCCGGAAGCGACTGCCGCCGCGGCCCTGGGGAGCTTTCTGGGCCACCTCTACCCCATCTGGTTCGGTTTCAAAGGCGGCAAAGGTGTCGCCACGGCCCTCGGCGCAATGATAGGCGCCAGCTGGCTCGCCGGTGCGCTGGCGGCAGCCACCTGGCTGGCAACCTTGTACATCAGCAAATACTCCTCCCTTTCCGCACTGGTGACCTTTGCAGCTGCGCCTGTGTATCTGTGGTTCATCACAGGCAGCGCCCTGCTGGCAGGGGCCACCGCCCTGATGTCCGCCATGTTGTACTGGCGCCACCGCGACAACATCGGACGACTGATAGCGGGCACCGAGCCTAAAGCTGGCAAAAAGAAAGCGGACTAACAGCTCGGCCGCAACGGGCCCACTGCAGCAATTTTCGCGATAGCACACCTACAAATTCGAGCCGAAACACCGATTCCCGTGAGCACCCTTCAACTTACAGAGGCAGGTTCTGCGCCGCCCAAAAGGGATCGAGCGAGGTTTTTGACCAAATTCTAGTTTGCGTATAAAACGGCGCGCCCTCGACACCGTCAGACAGAAGCTACAACGAAGAGGCCGGTAGGGCGGACAAGCCGCAGGCGCCTCCGCGACATACGCCGCAGCGCACCACCGGACAAGACCTGAGTTTGTTGCCCCGGAGACAGTGCCAAGCGGTGAGCGCAGCGCTCGGGCCGACATCGCCGCGGATGCGCTTCGCTTATGCGCCCTACGAATGGATCCCGTGCCCGCCCCGCGCGGCTTAGCCGCGATTGATCCCGTACATTTCCCGTAGGGCGGACAAGCCGCAGGCGCCTCCGCGGCATACGCCGCAGCGCACCACCGGATAAGACCTGAGTTTGTTGTGCCGGAGACAGTGCCAAGCGGTGAGCGCAGCGCTCGGGCCGACATCGCCGCGGATGCGCTTCGCTTATGCGCCCTACGAATGGACCGCGTGCCCGCGCCGTGGGCGGCAAGCCGTGGGCGCACTGACGCTAGGCGGGCGGGCGCAGCTGATCCAGCGGCCA
The DNA here is from genome assembly GCA_033852095.1 of Granulosicoccaceae bacterium. Taxonomy (GTDB): domain Bacteria; phylum Pseudomonadota; class Gammaproteobacteria; order CALCKW01; family CALCKW01; genus CALCKW01. The sequence continues at coordinate 23,942 of JAWSVD010000029.1, forward strand.
ACGTGGTTTTATAGATGCCGACAAGCCAGAGTTCGACTCGCCCTCGGCCATGCGCAGCGCGCCGGCCAAGGCGATCATAGCGGCGTTGTCGGTACAGAATTCCGGGCGCGGGTAGAAGCACTCGCCACCGATGCCCGCCGCCAACCGAGCCAGCGAGGCCCGCAGCGCCGTGTTCGCGCCAACGCCGCCAGCCACCACAATGCGTTTCAAGCCCGACTGTTTGATGGCGCGCTTGACCTTCAGCGCCAAGGTGTCCACCACAGCGGCCTGAAAGGAGGCCGCGATATCCGGCGCACGCGCCGCATCAACCTTTCGGTACTGGGTGATCGCGGCCGTCTTTAGCCCGCTGAAACTCATCTCCAGCCCGGGCCGGCCCATCATCGGCCGTGGGAACTTAAAGGCCTCGGGGTCGCCCTGCGTCGCAAGCTGCGCTAAGGCCGCTCCCCCAGGATAACCCAGCCCCAGTAACTTGGCCGTCTTATCAAAGGCCTCGCCCGCTGCATCGTCGAGAGTCCCTCCCAGCAGTTCATAGCGGCCCAGCGCGTGCACAGCGACGATCTCAGTGTGACCACCGGAGACCAACAGGCAGAGATAGGGAAAGGCTGGCGCAATAGGCTCCAGCAGCGGCGCCAATATGTGGCCTTCGAGGTGATTGATCGCCAGCGCCGGCAAACCCGCGCCGAAGGCCAGCGAACGCGCCCCCACAGCCCCGACCAACAACGCACCCGCCAGACCGGGCCCCGCCGTGTATGCTATGCCGTCGAGTTCCCCGATTTCGAGCTGTGCTTCCGCCAGGGCAGCGCGCACCAGCGGCATCAATTTGCGCACGTGATCGCGCGAGGCGAGCTCCGGTACAACGCCGCCGTAAGCGTCGTGCAAGGCTATCTGACTGTAGATCTGATGGGCCAAAAGCCCCTGATCAGTACAGTAAATAGCGGCCGCTGTTTCATCACAAGATGACTCTATGCCCAGAATTTGCATGCTTGCACAAAACCCACAGTTGTAGCTTCGGAGAAATAAGCGTTATACTCTCCGGTTTTCAGACTCCAAACACAAGCAGAATTCCTGCAAAACAAGGTTGTGCACTAAATGCCTAACGTTAAGGTTAAAGAAAACGAGCCCTTTGAAGTCGCCATGCGACGTTTTAAGCGCTCTTGTGAGAAAGCTGGCATCCTGACAGAGACGCGTCGTCGCGAGTTCTACGAGAAGCCAACAACAGAGCGAAAGCGCAAATTGGCGGCCGCTGTTAAGCGCCACCAGAAGAAGCTGTCTAAAGAAGCTGCTCGCCGCGTACGCCTCTTCTAGAGAGGAGGTTCGCAATTGATGAGCGAAATTATTCAGCGCATCAAAGCCAGCACCATTGACGCCATGCGCGCCAAAGATAAGTCCCGTTTGACTGTACTTCGCTCGGCTTCAGCTGCTTTCAAGCAGATTGAAATCGACGAACGCATCGAACTCGACGACACTCGGGCATTGGCCGTGCTGGACAAAATGTGCAAACAACGACGCGAATCCAGCGAGCAATACGCCGCTGCGAATCGCGAAGATTTGTTGGCACAAGAGCAATCCGAGCTGGTGATTCTGCAGGAATTTATGCCTGCCCAGCTCAGCGAAGCTGAACTCAGCGATCTGATCGACGAAGCCATCACCGCAAGTGGTGCCTCTTCGCTCAAAGAGATGGGTAAAGTGATGGGCTTGCTCAAGCCTCAACTAGCAGGCCGAGCTGACATGTCAGCCGTGAGCGCCGCTATCAAGGCCAAACTGGGCGCATAGACCCCCCGTTCAAGCACGCCTCCCCCAGCACTTGGGGGACGGTGACGCGCGGGCGCTTCGCGCTTCCCCCACAAGATCACTCGAGAGAGCACATGGGCAACAGAAACGTACTCCAGTTTATTGACCTGCCGCGCCAAGACCCGGACAAAAAACCGGCGAAAATGCGCATCAAGGAATCCGGCGAAATCTACGGCCAGTTCGACCCCGAGACGGCTTCGGCCCAGTCTGAACGCTGCCTGGCGTGCGGCAACCCCTACTGCGAATGGAAGTGCCCCGTGCACAACTACATTCCCAACTGGCTCAAACTGATTGCCGAAGGCAAGCTGACCCAAGCCGCCGAGATGTCGCACCGCACCAATTCCCTGCCCGAGATGTGTGGCCGCGTCTGCCCCCAGGACAGACTCTGCGAGGGCGCCTGTACGCTAAATGACGGCTTTGGCGCCGTGACCATTGGCTCTATCGAAAAATACATCTCCGACGAAGCTTTCAAACTGGGCTGGCGCCCTAACTTGGATGACGTCACCGAGACTGGACACCGCGTTGCCATCGTTGGCGCCGGACCCGCGGGCCTCGCCTGTGCCGATGTACTGGCACGCAACGGCATCAAATCAGTCGTCTACGACCGCAACTGCGAAATTGGCGGCCTGCTGACCTTTGGCATCCCCTCGTTCAAGCTCGAGAAGGACGTGGTGCGCAATCGCCGCGACATCCTCGAAGGCATGGGCGTAAAGTTTGTGCTCAATACAACAATCGGCGAGGACATCCCCTTCCAGCAGCTGGAAGACGAGTACGACGCCGTGTTCCTCGGCATGGGCACCTACACCAACATGCGCGGCGGATTCCCCGGCGAAGACTTGCCTGGCGTGCACGCTGCGCTGGATTACCTGATCTCCAACGTCAATCAGCAAGAAGGCTGGCAGCAAGAGCAGTTTACCGACCTTAAAGGCAAACGCGTTGTGGTGCTCGGCGGCGGTGACACCGCGATGGATTGCAACCGCACCTCCATCCGCCAGCGTGCCGCGACCGTGACCTGCGCCTACCGCCGCGACGAGGCCAACATGCCCGGCAGCGTGAAAGAAGTCACCAACGCCAAAGAAGAAGGCGTGGAGTTTCTCTGGAATCGCCAACCCATCGAAATAGTCGGCGACGGCAAAGTCGAAGGCGTCCGCGTGATCACGACGCAACTGGGTGAGCCAGACGAACGCGGACGCCGCAGCCCGGAGCCCGTCGCCGGCACCGAAGAAGTGCTGCCCGCCGACGCTGTACTGATCGCCTTTGGCTTTCGCCCCAGCCCCACTGCGTGGATGGCAGAGCACGGCATCGACACAGATGATGGCGGACGCGTGGTGACCAACCCCAGCATCCCCTTCCAGACCACCAAGCCCAATGTCTACGCCGGTGGCGACATGGTGCGTGGATCCGATCTGGTGGTCACTGCCGTGTTTGAAGGGCGCGAAGCCGCTAAAAGCATCAGCCAACAACTGGCACTGGCCACCCCCAAGGGAGCCACTGCATGAGCGAGCTGAAGAACGACCGCTTGCTGCGCGCGCTGATGCGCCAGCCGGTCGACCGCACGCCTTGCTGGATCATGCGTCAAGCGGGGCGCTACCTGCCTGAATACAAAGCCACCCGCGCCCGCGCCGGCAGTTTTCTGGACCTCTGCAAGAACGCAGAGCTCGCCTGCGAAGTCACTTTGCAGCCACTCGAGCGCTTCCCGTTGGACGCCGCTATCCTCTTCTCGGACATCCTCACCATCCCCGACGCGATGGGACTGGGTCTGTACTTCTCCGAGGGAGAGGGGCCGAAGTTTGAACGCCCGCTGCGCAGCGCCGCGAGTATCGCCAAGCTGGGCGTGCCCGACCCCGAGGACAGCCTGGGCTACGTCATGAACGCGGTGCGCACCATTCGCACAGCGCTCGACGGCAGCGTGCCACTGATCGGTTTCTCCGGCAGCCCCTGGACCTTAGCCACTTACATGGTTGAAGGCGGCAGCACCAAGACTTTCAGCCACAGCAAGGGCCTGCTCTACAGCGACCCGGCGAGCGCACACAAGCTGCTCGACACCCTTGCCCAGTCAGTCACCAGCTACCTCAACGCCCAAGTGGCCGCAGGTGCACAGGCGCTGATGATATTCGACACCTGGGGCGGCGTGTTGACCCCTGCAGCCTACCGCGAGTTCTCACTCAACTACATGCAGCAGATTCTCGACGGCCTAGACCGCGAAGCGGATGGCCGACGCGTGCCAGTTGTGCTGTTCACCAAGGGCGCGGGCGAAAGGCTGCGCGACATGGCCGATGTGGGCGCTGACGGCCTCGGTGTCGACTGGACCACCGACCTTGGGCGCGCTCGCGAGCTGACTCAAGGCAAAGTGGCACTGCAGGGCAATCTGGACCCAGGCGTGCTCTACGGCACGCCGGAGACGGTCAAACAGGAAGTGAACCGCGTCATGGCGAGTTTTGGCGACGGGCCTGGACACGTGTTCAACCTGGGCCACGGCGTCACGCCTGATGTCAGCCCTGAAAACGTTGGCGCCGCGATCGCCGCAGCCCAAGCCTACAAACAGCCCTGAGCCGAGACAGTTGTTGAGGACACAAAAAAACCGGCCATTGCCGGTTTTTTTTGTTTCTCACTTATATACAGATAGGTAGAGAGCGCACTCAGTCTAAAAGAGCTGCTCACGCATATCATCCTGCCCCGCCTCAGCCGGCAAGGTGGACTCGACGTTCCAGACAGGCGCAGCCGCTGTATCCGAAGTGCCACTGCTTGCACTCTTCGCAGTCGAATCATGCAAAGGCTCTGATGTGCGGAAATACTCAAACATCGAACCCTCAGCCCCTGCGCGCGCGCGCCTGCCCGTGGCCTTGTCGATACGCAGTTTCACCACGTTTTCTGGCGGCACAAGCTCTGCCTCGGGAACGCCCTCCAACATGGTCTGCATGAAATCGATCCACATGGGCAGCGCCGCTCGCCCGCCAGTCTCGCGGGAACCCAGGGTTTTCACCTGATCAAAGCCAACCCAGGCCGTGGCGACAATGTCCCGCTGAAAACCCGTGAACCAGGCGTCCATCTGCTCGTTGGTAGTACCGGTCTTCCCCGCCAGATCCGTCCGGCCCAGTGCCTTTCTGGCCCGCACCGCGGTACCGCGCTGCACCACTTCGCGCAACATCGAGTTCATCAAAAAGGCGTTGTCCTCAGCCACCACACGCTGGGCGAGTTTAGATTCACGCAGCGGCTCAGCATTCGCCGCGGTCACGTCGACTGTCGTCAAGGAATCGCCACTGGCCAACATTTCACTCAAACAATCCGCATCCACGCAGGCAATATCGGGCGCAGCCTGAAACAACAGACGGCCTTCGCGGTCTTCGATGCGGCGGATAAAATAGGGCTCAACCAGATAACCGCCATTTGCGAAGATCGCGTAAGCGCGCACCAGCTCGATGGGCTTAACCACCCCGGAGCCCAGCGCGAGCGACAGATCGCGCGGCATCGCGTCACTGCCAAAACCAAAGCGGTCCATGTAGCCAATGGCGTTGCGGATGCCTATTTTTCGCAACACCCGAATAGACACTAAATTGCGGGATTTCACCAGCGCCTCGCGCAACCGAGTCGGGCCGTAGACCCGGCCGGAGTAATTTTCAGGCCGCCAGACATCTTCGAGCTTGTCGTCGTCAAACACCACCGGGGCATCATTAAAGACCGTGGCAACCGACAGACCCGCATCCAGTGCCGCTGAAAAGACAAAGGGCTTGAAGTTTGATCCGGCCTGGCGACTGGCCTGCATGACGCGGTTGAATTTACTGCGCTCGAATTGGTAACCGCCCGCCAAGGCCAACACCGCCCCATCGCGTGGATCCAGGGCGACCAGAGCACCCTCGGGACCCGGCAATTGAGCCAGCATCCATTGTGCGTTGTCACCCGGCCGCAAGTAAACCACGTCACCACGTGTCAGCACCTGATCGACACTTTCAATCTCGGCGCCGAGCTCATCGATCGACAGCCGTGCGCGGGCCCAAGTGACACCCGCCAGCGCCAAGCGCGCGCTGCTGCCGTTGGCCAGCATCACCGCCGCACCTTCTGCGTCGACGGACAACACCGCCGCTGCCACCAGATCACCGTATTGCGGCAGCTCCGCCAACACGGACAAGAGCTCCAACTCGTCCTGCAAGCCCTGCTCATCTAATGTCAGCAGCGGGCCACGGTAACCGTGCCGCTCTTCATAGGCGTGCAAAGCACCGCGCAGGCTTTCAGTCGCGGCGCGCTGCGCCTTGGAGGTCAAGGTGGTGTACACCCTATAACCGTCGCTGTAGGCGGCGTCGCCAAATCGTTTAACCAGCTCCGCGCGGGCCATCTCCGCCACGTATCCGCCCTCAAGCGCACGCTTTGCAACGTGCAGCGTCGCGCTCACCGGCGCCGCCTTGGCCCGCTCAAACTCATCCGTGTCGATCATCGCCAGCTCGTGCATGCGGCGCAAAACGTAGTTGCGACGGATCAGCGCACGCGGCGCATTGGCCAGCGGGTTATACGCTGAAGGCGCCTTGGGCAAGCCCGCGATCATCGCGATCTGCGGCAGATCGAGTTGATCCAAGGTTTTGCCGTAATAAGCAAAGGCCGCCGCCCCCACACCCCAGGCGCGATTGCCGAAAAATATCTTGTTCAGATAGAGCTCTAGGATCTGGTCTTTGCTCAGCTCCCGCTCTATCTCCATGGCTAGGAGCATTTCTTTTACTTTTCGGCTGTATTTTTTGTCTTTACTCAAAAACAAGTCGCGCGCTATCTGCATCGTGATGGTGCTGCCACCCTGCGCTTTTCTGCCGGTGGTGACCAAGACGTACACCGCTCTGGCCAGACCTTGCCAATCCACACCCGGGTGCTCATAGAAGCGATCGTCTTCCGCCGCGATGAACGCTTGCTGCATGCGCTTGGGGATAGCGTCAATAGCTGCGAATACCCGCCGTTTCTCGCCGTATTCCGCCAGCATTTCACCGTCGCTGGAGAATACTTGCAGCGGCACGTACATCTGAACGTTATGAACCCCGTCGATAGAGGGCAATTGTTGCTTGTAATGCATTGCAAGACCGAAACCTGCCACTAGCCCAAGTAAAGCCAAAGAAAACAAGCAGATAACAGAAATTTTGAGGAAAGCTCTCACGATACAGATGTCATTTTAAGGGGATTCCACCCGCGTATTCGAAAAACCGTACCAAGTCGCCACCCTTCGGCGAATACCCCGGTACACAAACTGCAAAGACCAGATTGTACGCGAAGTCTGCCAACTCGGCAGATAGCCCCCATAAATGTATGGAAGTTGTAAGGAAAAGAGTGGCCTACAGATCATTCGCACGAAAATGGATCACGCCCTAAAGCTAAGGCCTTCATTTTCCAACGACTGAGCCGTTAAACGACTCGAACCTTCTCAGTACCGAGCGCTAGAACTCAGCTGGTACCAGAGACGGCCTGATCCACGCAACCAGGGAGTATCCGCTAAGGAGCTCCGACACGAGGACACACTGTGTTTGGTATTAAGTCTAGTTCCCAACTGATCGGGCTCGATATCAGCTCGACGTCAGTCAAGCTGTTAGAGCTTACACGGCAGCGTGGCGGTTTGCGTGTGGAGTCATACGCGGTAGAGCCACTGCCGGTAAATTCTGTCAACGAGAAGACCATTCAAGACATCGAGGCGGTCGGCGAAGCCGTTCGCCGCGCCGTCAAGAAGAGCGGCACCAAGGCGACACGCGCCGCGGTTGCAGTTTCCGGGTCGGCGGTGATCACGAAGATCATCAGCATGCCCGCGAGCTTGAGCGAAAGCGACATGGAAATGCAGATTCAGTTGGAGGCGGAGCAGCACATACCCTACTCCATCGAAGACGTGAACATCGACTTCCAAGTGATGGGCGAGACTGCTGGCAAGGCCGACAAGGTCGACGTGCTGCTGGCTGCCACCAAATCCGAGAACATCGAGGACCGTGTCACCACCTTGAAGATGGCCGGGCTCAAACCCGCCGTGGTCGACATCGAGCCCTACACCATTGAGCACTCCTTAGAGATGCTTGCCGGTGGCGACGAGAATTTGATGAACGGCACCGTTGCCGTCATCGATGTCGGCGCGACCATGACCAGCCTCAACGTGATGCAGAATCGCCAATTGATCTACACCCGAGAGCAGGCCTTCGGCGGCAAGCTGCTCACAGAGGAGATTATGCGCCGCTACGGCCTGTCATATCAGGACGCCGGCCGCGCCAAACGCGTGGGCGGATTGCCCGAAGGTTACGAGCAGGATGTGCTCGAACCCTTTAAGCAGAGCATTGCCCAGCACATCAACCGCTACCTGCAGTTCTACTACAGCAGCAGCCAAGATACGCAGGTAGATGAAATCATCCTCGCCGGCGGCAGCTCCAGCATTGATAACATCGATCAATATATTCACGAGCAAATCGGCACGCCGACGAGCATCGCCCAGCCCTTCAGCATGGTGGAACTCGCCAAGGGCGTGGACCGAGATCGCCTGGTGCAAGACGGCCCGGCGATGATGATTGCCTGCGGCCTCGCGCTGCGAGGAGTTGAATAATGGCACGGATGAATCTACTGCCTTGGCGCGAAGAGAGACGCAGCCATCAGGCCAAGATGTTCGGCATACAGGTTGCGGGTGGCCTGGTTGCTACGGTGATTGGTTGTTTTATGTTCCAGACCTTTATGTCCGGAAACGTGAACCACCAAAAATCGCGCAACGGTTATCTGCAAAGTGAAATCCGATCGCTGGAAAGCGAACTCTCGGAAATCGCCGAACTGGAAACAACCAAGAGCAAACTGCTGTCGCGCATGGAGATCATCCAACAGCTTCAGACCCAACGCCCACAGGTTGTGCACTTGTTTCACGAAATTGCAACGGCGATCCCCAGCGGTATACAGCTGTCTGATCTGAGCCAGGCGGGAGCGCAATTGACCTTAAAAGGCAAGACGCAATCAAACGCACGGGTCTCTGAATTCATGCGCTTGCTCGACGCATCGCCGTGGATGTCTAGCCCGAGTGTTCGCAATATCACCGCAGAGAAAGGCAAGAACAGCAGCACCTTTGAGCTGGTATTGGAGCACTCAGCACCTGGCGCCCGAAAAGCCAGCTTAGAGGAGAATGACTACAATGGCTGATTTAAACGATCTGGACATTGAAGATCTGAAGAAGATCGGCAGTGCCCCACTTCCCGTGCGAATGGCCGTGATTGCCGTCTCCTGCGTTTTGCTGATAGCCGCCTATTGGTTCTTCATGGTGAAGCCTCAGCTCGAGCGCATCGAGGGCATGAAACGCCAAGAGTCTTCGTTGAAACAAGAATACGATGTGGCGGCAGCCAAGGCTGCAAATCTGGACGCCTACAAAGTACAACTCGACGACATGCGCAATGAGTTTTCTATCATGCTGCGCCAACTGCCCGACAAGGTGGACATCGAGAGTTTGTTGGTGGATCTGTCGCAGACAAGCGTGGGCGCCGGTTTGGACGTTGAATATTTCAAACCCCAGGGCGATATCCCCAAAGAGTTCTACGCCGAGCACCCTATCCGCTTAAGCGTCAAAGGCAAATACCACGAGTTCGGTGAGTTTGTCAGCGGCCTCGCAGCACTGCCGCGCATCGTCACGCTGAGTAACATAAAAATAGGGGCTGACCCGGAGAAAGATTCCGAGCTGCTGATCATGGAATTGACCGCCACCACCTACCGCTATTTGAGGGAGGACGAGCAATGAAACAAACACAGCACGCACGCCGCCTCTCAAAAGCCAGCACTGTCTTTTCACTGATCGCACTGACAAGCCTTTTGAACGGGTGTGAGCGCAGCATGGCCGACCTAGACGAATACGTGAAGGATCGCCGCCAAGCGCACGCAGGTTTTGTGGAACCGCTGCCTGAATACGAATTGTACAAGGGCTTCAGCTATACCTCAGTCGATCTGCGCGACCCCTTCGGCACACCCGATCTGGACGCCGGAATGCCGACCATCATGGGCAGCAACAAGAACAAGCCCGACTTGAAACGCAGGCGCGAAGCACTGGAAATGTATCCGCTGGACTCGCTTGACATGGTTGGAGAACTCGCCCGCGGCGGCAACAGCTGGGGCCTGATCAAAGACGCAGAAGGCGTAGTGCACCGAGTTAAAACAGGTGCATACGCAGGCCAGAACTTTGGCCGCATTGTCTCCGTGACCGAATCAAACATTGAAATCGAAGAAACAATTCAGGACGGCATGGGCAACTGGATTACCCGAGAAGCCCAACTGACTTTAGGTGAAGAGTGATGTTAATGAATAGCAAATGGCATAAAAATACCTCCGTCACAGGCGACATCACTTGCACCCGCAAGCCACGTTGGATCGCTTTGGCGGCACTGGCCGGCAGCTTGATGCTGCCCGCCCAATTGATGGCTGCGCAAAATGCATTGAAGTCACTGAGCTTCAATCAATTGCCGGGCAATCAGCTGGAACTGCGCTTGAAAATGGCAGGCCCAGCCGAGAAGCCAAACGGTTTCACCATCGACAACCCCGCACGCATCGCACTGGATTTTGCCGATACGCGCAACGAATTGGTGAAGCGCACCATTCCGGTGGGCAGTGGAAACGTGCGCAGCATCAACGCCGTGGAATTCCAGGGCCGTACCCGTCTTATTGTCAATCTCAATGAACTGTCCCCCTACAGCACAAGTGTGGTTGGTGATGAGATTCTGATACGCCTGTCCTCGGGCGATACCGCACCACCTTCAGTGGCGGTGTCCTCGCCAACGGCTGTGCCTACCGTGGTCAATGCCGCTGCAATGACAAGCAGCCGCACGCTGCGCGACATGAGCTTTAGACGCAGCGACGACGGCGCGGGCCGTATCACGTTCAAACTCACCGATCCCAACACCCCGATTGACATCAAGCAGATTGGTCAGAAAATCGTGATCGACATGCGCGATGTCGACGTCAGTGAATCCCTGCTAAAACGCCTCGACGTGATGGATTTCGCCACACCGGTGCAATTCATTGATACCTACAGGCGCGGCGACAACATTCGCATTGAGATCCGCCCCGCTCGCGGATCGGAATACGAGCAGATCGCCTACCAATCCGACAACCAGTTCACCCTGGAACTGCGCCCACTGGCCGAAGAAGAAGTGCAGGCACGGAAAGAGAGATCCTTTGAAGGTGAGCGCTTGTCGCTGAACTTCCAAGACATCGAAGTGCGCTCCGTGCTGCAGTTGCTGGCTGACTTCACCGACCAGAATGTGGTGGTCAGCGACTCTGTGGATGGCGAAGTTACCTTGCGCTTGAAGAACGTCCCCTGGGACCAAGCACTGGATATCATCCTCAAATCCAAAGGCCTGGCGATGCGCCAGAACGGCAACGTCTTGATGGTTGCTCCCGCCGATGAGATCGCCGCGCGTGAACAGCTGGAGCTGGAATCAGCACAGAAGGTGCACAAGCTATCCAAACTGCGCACAGAGATGATTCAAGTCAACTACGCCAAAGCCTCAGAGATCGCAAATGTACTGCGAGCTGGCCAGCAGGTGGTTCGCCGCGGCGGCGACGATGACGAAGAACGTGCCAACGAAGGCCTACTCAGTGACCGCGGCAGCGCCTCGGTCGACGAGCGCACCAACACCGTGTTGGTGACAGACACACCCGAGTCACTGGAAAAGATCCACGAACTGGTCGCCAAACTCGACGTACCGGTGCGCCAGGTCTTGATCGAGTCACGGGTCGTCATCGCCACCGATGATTTCAACGAAGAGATGGGCGTGCGGGTTGGCTTGACTCGCTACCCCGACAATACATCCAGCGGCGGTTACGGCATCACCTCGGGCAACCTAGGCGCCGTCACCAACGTGTTCAACCAGACCATCGGTGGCTCGACCGACGAGACACTGGAAGCACCCAATCGCTGGAACGTCAACCTGCCGGCCTCCAATCCCTCGGGCAGCATCGGTTTTGAATTCGGCACCCTGCCCTTGGGCTCGCTGCTCGAGCTAGAACTGTCGGCCATGGAAGCGGAAGGTCGTGGCGAGGTGATTTCCTCTCCTCGTGTGATCACCGCCAACCAGCACGAAGCGCACATCGAGCAAGGCGTGGAGATCCCGTACCTCGAAGCCTCTTCGAGCGGAGCGGCAACCGTTTCCTTCAAGAAAGCGGTACTGGGCCTGAACGTCACGCCTCAGATCACACCGGATGACCGAGTGATCATGGACCTCACGGTCAACAAAGACAGTGTCGGTGAATGGTACGGCGCCGGAGAGAACAAGGTGCCTACAGTGGATACCCGCGAAGTGAACACTCAGGTCTTGGTCGACAACGGCGAGACAGTTGTACTGGGTGGCATCTACGAGCAGGTTCGCACCAAGTCAACACGTAAAGTCCCCTTCTTGGGTGACCTACCGATCATTGGCCGCCTGTTCCGCAGCGACTTGTCTAGAGACGAGAAAAACGAGCTGCTGATCTTTGTCACACCGAAGATCCTCGGCGATTCATCGTCCATGCGCTGATACACCGCGCACGTTTGATCCTGAAAGGGCGGCCCATTAGGCCGCCTTTTTTATGCCCTGAAGAAAGACCGAGCGCTGCTCACGCCCCCCCGCAGAGCGGCAGATAGACTATTTGACCGAGAGCCGCGCTGCCAGTAGCCGACAGGCAAGCGCCCTGCATGCTTTAGCTGCGCACCCAGCGGCGAAGCGCAGCTGCAGACCCGCGCCAAAACCATCGTTTCAAAGACTTGCTCGCTGGCGCTATCCCCGGCCCAGCGCGAGCACCCTCAGAAATCATCGCCCTTCTATAAACGCGGCACCGCACCCAGCAAACTGCGGCTGTTCAGGCTCAGATGCCTTTGCAACGACAGTGCTACAATGCCCGATTGATTGATTTTGAAGATGGCATGAATATCTTTTTAATCGGCTCCATGGGAGCCGGGAAAACCACCATCGGCCGCCAACTGGCCAAGCGCTTGAATCGCCCCTTTTTTGACAGCGACCATGAACTGGTGGAGCGCTGCGGCGTCGACATCCCCACTATTTTCGAATTCGAAGGGGAGAGCGGGTTTCGGGACAGAGAGTCCCAGGTCATCGACGACCTGAGTCGGCGCACGGGCATAGTGCTGGCCACTGGCGGTGGCGCCGTGCTGCGACCTGAAAACCGCAAAATGCTGGCCGCGCGCGGCACCGTGATCTATCTGCGGGTCACGCTGGAGAATCAATATCTGCGCACCGCCGCCGACCGCAACCGCCCCATCCTGCAGGGCGGAAACCTGCGCGAAAAACTGCAAAAATTGCGCGATGCGCGCGACCCGCTGTACCGCGCATTGGCCGACCACGTGCTCAACACAGACAACCGCACGCCCGCGCATGTCTCACAAGCCATTCAACGCCACCTCGACCGCGACAACATCGCGTGACAGACACCCACGTGACAGAACCCAAGGGAATATTCGCACCGTGCACACTCTTACTGTAGAACTCGGCGACCGCAGCTACCCCATTCTTATCGGTGCGGATCTGATGCGCGACGCGGACCTCATCCGAGCGCACATTCCAGGTAAGCAGATACTCATCGTCAGCAACGAGACGATTGCGCCGCTGCACGTGCAGCCCCTATTCGATGCTTTATCCGATCGACAGGTCGAACTCGTCACACTACCCGATGGCGAGCGCTTCAAAAATCTCGACACCCTCAACATCGTCTTCACCCGACTGCTGGAGCTTGGCTTTGATCGCAGTTGCACTTTGCTCGCCCTGGGCGGCGGCGTGGTGGGCGATATTTGCGGTTACGCCGCGGCGAGCTACCAGCGCGGGGTCAAGTTTGTGCAGATCCCCACCACAGTCCTGGCCCAAGTCGACTCTTCCGTGGGCGGCAAAACAGGCGTCAATCACCCGCTAGGCAAAAACATGATCGGGGCTTTCTACCAGCCCCAAGCCGTCATCGCGGATCTGTCGACCATCGAGACCCTGCCCGACCGTGAATTGCGCTCCGGCATCGCCGAGGTGATCAAATACGGCTTTGGTTTAGATGAACAGTTTTTGATTTGGCTGGAAGACAACATCGACGCCCTGCTAGGCCGAGACCGCGAGGCACTGGGCCATGCGGTGGCGCAATCCTGCGCCATCAAAGCACGCGTGGTCGCCGCAGATGAGCGCGAATCCGGGCAACGCGCACTGCTGAACCTGGGCCACACTTACGGCCACGCCATTGAGACGCACACGGGTTACAGCACCTGGCTGCACGGGGAAGCCGTCGCCGCCGGCATGGTCATGGCCGCGGACCTCGCCCGGGTTGAAGGCCTAATTGACCAAGCCACCGCGGACCGCTGCCGCACCTTAATAGAGCGCTGCGGCCTGCCCACATCGCCGCCTGACGACATGGACAGCGAGCGATTTATCGCCCTGATGGCACGGGACAAAAAGACCCTCGACAACAAATTGCGCTTAGTTCTGATGACCGGCGCCGGGAAGTCAGTCTGCACTTCTGATTTTTCTCGCAAGAACATGACGCAACTTATTGATAACTATTAGCCTTTGTTAGACAATAGTTTGACTATATTGTCAGCGAGGACAGGCCAATGCATCGCTCCGGTGCCACAATTCGGCAAGACGAAGACAAACTGCACAGCCTGATCACTCAGCTGCGTGCTCGATGGGATGAGCTAACCCTAACAAAATCAACGCCTTCTATGGTCACGCCTCAGCTAGAGGCCGCCGCCATGCAGGGCTTGCAATTGCAGCAACAGCCCTTCACGCCGCCCATCAACGGCAAGGGATATTTTGTCGACAACATGATCGGCAACCTGTTAGACACCCTCGAAGAGTCCCTGCTGCACGCCGACAACATGGTCATTCTGGTCGGCGCGCCCAACAGCGGCAAGACCTGCTCTGTCGCACAGCTGATCAATTCGCTCTACGAGCAGCACCAAATATTCACCGTGCGCGGCAGCGCAGCCCAATCGGCCGAGCAGGCGATACGCAGTGTGCTGGGCGCCTTCCGCAGCACCACCCCGACGCACGTGGACGATTGCCTCGAGCAGCTGAGCAGCTACTTGGCCGAGTCCGAGCACAACGCCTCCATCAACCTGCTGGTGCTCGAGGACAGCGACCTGATGGACCGCCAAGAGCTGCAGCTCTTGCTCAACCACCTGGACCACCTCAACGAGAGCCTGAACGGCAACTTGAAGCTGCTGTTCAGCAGCGCCATGCCCGCAGAGCAATTGCTCAGCGGCTTGAATTCCGACCAGATCAGCCAGGGCCGGGTTGAAGAATTTCGCCAGCCCGTACTCGATCAAACGCAGACCATCGACTACATCGATGCGCGCTTGATGATGGCGGGCAGTGACGAGGAGCTGCCACTGTCTGATCGCAGCATGCAATTCATTGTCGAGACATCGGCGGGCCTGCCCGGAGAGATCGACCAGGCGGCGGCCAATGCGCTGAACAGCCACTATAAAAAGAACCAGCTGAAAGCCCTGCTCACACCGACACACTGGATTGCAGCCTCGCGGCAATCCAGCCGATGGCTCGCGATCGGTGGCACCTTGCTGTTATCGGGCGTGGCCATGGCTTTTTTCAGCGCCAATGCGCCCAGCGATCGCGACGGCACCACCGTGCGCGAAATTGCGGTACCGTCTGCGCGACAACAACAGCCTGCCGAGCTGCAATTGGTCTCGCCGACCACGGAGCCGACTGCCACCGTCGCGGAAGCCACTGCCAAGCCCGCTGCAGCCCAAGCCGTTGCCAAAAAGACCAATGAGACAGCTGCCGCAGCCCCCGCTAGTGCAGCACCGGCTGTAGCGTCGGCTACCGCAGTGTCGGATGCCGCAACCACCACGGCCAAGAAAGCCGAGCTTGTCGCCCGTGCCGAGACACCAGCCAAGCCTGTCGCTGCCAAAGCAGCAGCGGTGGCAGAGCCCGTCGCACCCGAGCCCGTCGCACCCGAGCCGGTCGCCGTCGCACAGGCCGCGGCGCCTGCTAAAACCCAAAACACAGCCAAGCTGGCGGCAAAACCAGCGACCACAAGCAGTGACAGCTTTGTCAGTGGCGTGATCAGCGGGCACCAGTGGATTCTGCGGCGCGACCCCAAACGCTTCACCGCCCAGCTGTCCGCTGGCTGGAGCGAGCGCGACCTGCGTTTGTTTGCCACCCGCAACGGCATGACCAACAAGACCGCTATCTACCGCACCGAACGCAACGGCAAGGGCTGGTTCTCCCTGATACACGGAGATTTCAGCTCCCCAGCCGAAGCGCGCGGTGTCATCGCCGAGCTGCCCGCGGTCTGGCGCAGCAACGCCCCCTGGATACGCAGCTTCAGCAGCGTACAGAAGGTGATCAAGTAAGCACCGCAGATTGAGGCCAGGTTCACACCTGGCCTTTTTCTTGGACGCGGCGAAACCTCTGCTCTGGATGCCTGCCCCACAGCAATGCAATGAGAGCGCAGGTTCAACTCGCCTCAGCAGCGGAACTGGCTGACGCAGGCGCAGCCTGAAGAGCCCTGCGCACGACTCAGAACAGCATGCTAGCCGCCCAGAAAACGCTCAAATGCAAATGAAATGCAAATGGCAAATTGGCGTTAAGCTGTCCATCCGGTTATAATGGTCGGCCGTGTCGGGCCGCATGCGTATAAATTACGCGCTGAAGACGTGCTTTTTTCACCCCCCACGCCTTCTCAGCACAGCCACGACACAGGGCGCGCATGACGCGCCACACCCGATTCAGGACGCTATAACAACAATTTAGCGGCCTGACGGGTTTCGAATGACCCTAGTGTTGCCGTATTTTCTGGTTGTCGAATTTAGCCTTGCGCTTAAAATTCGGCAGGCTGGAGAACCGCCCTAAAAAAGTGCAACGCCGCATTTGAAAACACACAAATTTGCATCGCTGTTGCACAATTTTGCAGCGACCCCGCTGAGACAACTCGGCATGTTCACAGTAATTGCAGGTAGCTTCGCCATGAACACCTTGGATAAACTCGCCAAACACGGCCTGTACAGCCCCGAATTTGAACGTGACAACTGCGGCTTCGGCCTGATCGCACACATGGACGGAGAACCCAGCCACTGGCTGGTGCAGACGGCCATAGAGTCACTGGCTCGCTTGACCCACCGTGGTGCAGTTGCTGCCGATGGTAAAAGTGGCGACGGCTGCGGCCTGTTGTTGAAAAAACCCGACGCCTTCATTCGGCGCGTGGCCACTGAGGCGGGCATCAAGCTACCGCGCAAATACGCCACGGCTATCTGCTTTCTCGGCAAATCAGACGCCGACCGAGAGAAGGGCAAAGCGGCTCTGGTGACTGCCGCTGAAAAGGGCGGCCTGTTGCCGCTGGGCTGGCGCACGCCGCCCACGGATACCAGCGCCTGCGGTGAAGAGGCCCTGCTCTCCATGCCCAGCATCGAGCAGATTTTCATTGGCGCGCCGGACGAAATGGACGCGGTCAGCTTCAACCGCGCGCTGTTCGTCGCCAGACGCCGCGCCGAGATGGAAATGACCGACGATCAGGATTTCTACATCCCCACCCTGTCCGCCGATGTGATCCTCTATAAGGGCTTGGTGATGCCGGAGAACCTGCCGGTGTTCTATCAGGATCTCGGCAGCGAAGACCTCACCTCTTCCATCGCCGTGTTCCACCAGCGCTTCTCGACGAACACGCTGCCACAGTGGCGCTTGGCTCAGCCCTTCCGCTACCTCGCGCACAACGGCGAGATCAACACCATCCGCGGCAACCGCAACTGGTCCAAAGCCCGGTCTCACAAGCTGATCTCCGACAAAATGCCCGAGCTGCAAGAGCTGCAGCCGCTGATCAACATGAGCGGCTCGGATTCGAACTCCCTCGACAACATGCTGGAGATCTTGGTTAATGGCGGGCTGGATATATTCCACGCCATGCGCCTGCTGGTACCGCCCGCTTGGCAGAACAACGACGACATGTCACCGGACATGCGCGCCTTCCTGCAATACAACTCCATGCACATGGAGCCCTGGGATGGCCCGGCTGGTATCGTCTTGACTGACGGCCGTTACGCCGCTTGCAGCACCGACCGCAACGGCCTGCGCCCTGCGCGTTACGTCATCACCCGCGACCGCCACATCACCCTCGCCTCTGAAGTTGGCGTGCACAATTACAAGCCGGAGGATGTGCTGCGCAAGGGCCGCTTGCGCCCGGGCCAGATGATGGCCGTGGACACTGCTACCGGTGAGCTGCTACTGCCCAGCGAGCTGGACGACCGACTCGCCAGCAAGCACCCCTTCGCCCGTTGGTTGCGCAATGACGCTCGCCAGCTACGCTCACGCCTGCGTGATGCGATCCAAGAGACACCGCCACTGGACACAGCGCAACTGGCGGTGCATGAAAAAATGTTCGGCATCAGTTTCGAGGCACGCGATCAGGTAATGCGCGTGCTCGCCGAGGATGCACAGGAAGCGATCGGCTCCATGGGTGACGACACACCCTACCCGGTGATGTCGCAACAGGTTCGCTCCATCTACGACAACTTCCGACAGCAGTTTGCCCAGGTGACCAACCCGCCGATCGATCCGCTGCGCGAATCCATCGTCATGTCGCTGGAGACCTGCCTCGGCAGCGAAGCCAATTTGTTTGAAACCACAGAGCGCGGCGCCAAGCGCCTGGTGGTTCGCAGCCCTATCCTGTCACGCGATAAATACTCGACATTGCTGGCGATGGGCGACGAGCGCGAATACCGCCACGCGGTGATCGACCTGAACTACAGCCCCAACGAAATGAACCTCGAAGAGGCTATCGATGCGATCTGTCAGCAGGCCATCGACCAGGTGCGCGCCGGCTTCTCACTGATTGTGCTGTCCGACAAGAACATTCAAAAAGACAAGCTGCCCGCCCAGGCACTGCTGGCCACTGGCGCCGTGCACCACGCCTTGATAGGCGTGGGCCTGCGCTGTGACGCCAACATCATCGTCGAGACAGGCAGCGCACACGACCCGCACCACATGGCTTGCCTGATCGGTTACGGCGCGACCTGCGTCTACCCCTACTTGGCTTACGAGACCATCCAGGGCATGTTGCGAAGCGGCGAGATCGATTCCGAAGCCATGGACGTGCCGACGCTGGAGCAGAACTACCGCAAGGGCATCAACAAAGGCCTGCTCAAGATCCTCTCCAAGATGGGTATCTCGGCCGTGTCCAGCTACCGTGGCGCCCAGCTGTTTGAAATTGTCGGTTTGTCAGACGTCATTGTCGACACCTGCTTTGTAGGCACCACCAGCCGCATTCAGGGCGCCGACTACGAGGACTTGCAAGTCGATTTGCAAGTGCTGTCGATGCACGCTTGGGACCCGACCGCCGAGTGCAACCAGGGCGGTCTGCTGAAGTACATTCACGGCGGCGAGTACCACAGCTACAACCCCGACGTGGTCAACACTCTGCAGGCTGCGGTCAGCAGCGGCAATTGGGACGACTACCAGAAGTACGTCGCGCTCTGTGATGACCGCGAGCCCGCCATGCTGCGTGACCTCTTGGCGCTCGGCTCTGAGCGAGACGCCATCCCACTGGATGAAGTGGAATCCGTCGAGAGCATCTTGTCGCGCTTCGATTCCGCCGGCATGTCTCTGGGCGCCCTCTCCCCCGAGGCACACGAGACCCTTGCCGAGGCGATGAACCGCCTGGGCGGGCGCTCGAACTCTGGTGAAGGCGGCGAAGACCCCTCCCGCTTCAACACCTTAAAGGTGTCGAAGATCAAGCAGATTGCCTCGGGCCGCTTTGGCGTCACGGCGCATTATTTGGTCAATGCAGAAGTATTGCAGATCAAAGTAGCTCAAGGCGCCAAGCCCGGCGAAGGCGGCCAGCTGCCCGGCCACAAGGTCAACCGCATGATCGCCAAGCTGCGCCACTCCATGCCAGGCGTGGCCCTGATCTCCCCACCGCCGCACCACGATATTTATTCGATCGAAGATCTAGCGCAGCTGATTTACGATTTGAAGGAGGTCAACCCCGAGGCTCTGGTCTCGGTCAAGCTGGTCTCAGAGCCGGGTGTGGGCACCATCGCAGCAGGCGTCGCCAAGTGTTATGCCGATTTGATCACCATCTCCGGCTACGACGGCGGCACCGGAGCCTCCCCGATCACCTCAGTCAAATACGCTGGCTCCCCCTGGGAGCTGGGCATGTCCGAGACCCACCAGGTATTGCGCGCCAACAACCTGCGCGACAAGGTCCGGGTACAGTGTGACGGCGGCCTGAAGACCGGTCGCGACGTGCTCAAAGCCGCTGCACTGGGCGCGGAGAGCTTCGGCTTCGGCACCGGCCCGATGATCGCCATGGGCTGTAAGTTCCTGCGCATCTGCCACCTCAACAACTGCGCCACCGGAGTGGCCACGCAACACAAAGTCTTGCGCATGCGCCACTTCAACGGCGATGTCGAGAAGGTGATGAACTACATGAAGTTCGTCGCCGAAGACGTGCGCCGCCACTTGGCGTCATTAGGGCTTCGCTCGGTAGAAGAGATGATCGGACACACCGAATACCTCACACCGATCGAAGGTCGGACCGACCGACAGCGCAAGCTTGACCTAACGCCTATCCTCAGCACCGGTGGCGCGCCCGAGGACGCGCCGCGCTTCTGCACCATCGAGCGCAACGAGCCCTTTGACAAGGGTGAGCTGGCCGAGCAGATGGTCGCGGACTGCCTGAGCGCCATCGAGAACAAGAGCGGCGGCACTTTCGAGTACGAGATCCAAAACACCGACCGCTCCATCGGCGCTCGGCTGTCTGGAGAGATCGCCAAGCGCCACGGCAATTTCGGCATGACCGAGTCCCCCATCGATGTGCGCTTTCGCGGCACCGCAGGCCAGAGCTTCGGCGTGTGGAATACCGGCGGCCTGAACCTGCACCTGGTTGGCGACGCCAATGACTACGTGGGCAAGGGCATGAGCGCCGGTCGCATCGTGATCCGCCCGCCGATGGGCAGCGCCTTCAAGCCGCAGGAGTCCGCCATCATGGGCAACACCTGCCTCTACGGCGCCACCGGCGGCGAGCTCTTTGCCAGCGGTTTGGCCGGCGAGCGATTCGCCGTGCGCAACTCCGGTGCCACGGCCGTGGTTGAAGGCATCGGCGATCACGGCTGTGAATACATGACCGGCGGCTGCGTGGTGGTGCTGGGTGAGACAGGCGTCAACTTTGGCGCAGGCATGACCGGCGGCATGGCCTTTGTACTGGACCGCGAGCGCTATTTTGTGGACCGCTACAACCACGAGCTGGTGGAGATCTCCCGCATCCACACCGAGGACACGGAGGCCTACCGCCACCACCTCACCGACATGCTGGAGAAATACGTACAGGCCACCGACAGCGCCTGGGGCCAGGAGCTGCTGGAGAACTTCTACGCCTTCCGCAACCAGTTCTGGTTGGTCAAGCCCAAGGCACTGGAGCTGGAACAGCTCTTTGCCACTTTGAAGCGCGCGGCTTAAGCGGCACGCTTCAAATTGATTGAGCCCGGTGCAAGTAGCGCCGGGCTTTTTTTCGCCCTGAATATCGAGCCCCTACAGCGCCGCGATCAACGGCCGCCGGTCACATCCATTGATGTGCCAGTGACATAAGAGGCCTGCTCGCTCAGCAACCACATGATCGCCTGCGCCACTTCCTTTGCGGTACCGCCACGCCCCATCGGCACTGATGCAGCCACGCGCTCTACTCGATCTGGCTCACCGCCGCTGGCGTGAATCTCCGTCTCGATCACCCCGGGCCGTACGCCGTTCACTCGCGCACCCAGAGGCGCCAACTCCAGTGCCAAGCCCTTGGTCAGCGAGTCAATCGCTCCTTTGCTCACCGCGTAATCCACGTATTCCCCCGGTGCGCCCAATTTGGCAGCCATCGAGGACAGGTTGACGATGCCGCGCCTGTGATCAACCGCCGGTGTCGCCGCATCGGACCAGCGCCGCGCCGCCTCACGAGCGCAGAGCATGCTGCCGATAACATTGATGTTCATCACCCGCTGCCAGCGCTCCAGCGATTGCTGCGCGAAGGGCATCTGATGCTCCAGCACACCGGCGTTATTGACCAGCGCCGTCAGCTCCCCCATCGACTGTGCAGCGTCAAACAGGGCCAGCACCTCGGCCTCCTGCGCCACATCGGCCTGCTTCGCTTGCGCCACGCCACCACTCGCCTCGATCTCCGCCACCACGCTCGCGGCGGATTCAGCGTCGCGCGCGTAGTTCAGCAGCACTGCGTAACCGGCAGCAGCCGCCAATTTCGCCGTGGCAGCCCCTATGCCTCTGCTGCCGCCGGTCACCACCATTGCCCCATTGCCTGACATCTGACTCTCCTTGGTTTAGCCGCGGCCAATCGCCGCCTGCTCAATTGGCTGGCTGGACATTTGCAACAACCCTGACAAAGCCAACAGCACAGCCTGTTGTAGAATACCCTTATTCACCGTTTCACGAGCCCCACCATGCCCCTGAAGAATTCAAGCAAGCCCGACCACCGCTGGCTGGCACGCCGCACCGGCGGCGCCGAAGAACACCGCTTACAGTTCAACGCGGGCGATCAGGACAGCCAATTCCAACGCGACCGCGCGCGCATTGTGCACGCCGCCGCCTTCCGCGCGCTGCAATCCAAAACCCAGGTCCTGGGCCTCGGTGAAAATGATTTTTACCGCACCCGACTGACCCACTCACTGGAAGTCGCGCAGATTGGCTCGGGTATCGTTGAACACTTGAACCAGAATGCCGGCGAAGACGCACGGCGCTGGCTGCCCACCGTGCCTCTGATGGACGCCATCTGCCTGTCCCACGACCTGGGGCATCCGCCCTTTGGCCACGGCGGCGAGGTCTCTTTGAACGCGGCGATGCTGCCCTACGGCGGTTTTGAGGGCAACGGCCAGACCCTGCGCATTCTCTCCAAGCTGGGGGAATTTTCGGAGTTTTGCGGCATCGACGTCACCCGCCGCACCATGCTCGGCGTGATCAAATACCCCGCCACCTACAGCCAAGTGGCCCAATACGCGCAGGCGCTGCCCGAGCCCAGGCCCCTTAATCTGCAGCACTGGCACCCGCCAAAATGCGTATACGACGACGAGCAGGATATATTGGATTGGGTGTTTGAACCCTTTGCGCAACATGACATCGACAGGCTGCAGACAACACAAGCCCGCAAGGACAACCACGCCAAGCCTTTGTACAAAGCTTTTGATACCAGCATCATGGAGATTGCCGACGACATCGCCTACGGCATTCACGATCTGGAAGATGCGTTGGCGCTGCGGCTGATCAGCCGGGAGCGCTGGATGGATGACTTCGCCCCTCGTCTGAAGGCGCTCGCGCCCAACCCGCTGAGCGAGGAATTCGAATTCTACACCGAGCGCCTGATGAGCCCCGAGCCGCACCGCCGCAAGCACGCCATCAGCCGGCTGGTGAACTACATGATCATCAACATCGACCTGCACTGCGACGAGAGCTTTGAACACCCACTGCTGCAACTACAAGCCAAGCAGCGCCCCGCCGCCAAAGCGCTGCTCGATCTCTGCCAGCAATTTATTTTCGATGAGGTGATTTTGCGGCCCGAGATTTTGGCGGTAAGACACCGTGGGCAGCGCGCCATGCTCTCGCTGTTCGACACCCTGCTGGCAAACCCCGCGCAGCTATTGCCCAGACCTGTCTACGCAAAATTTGAGGCGGCCAATGGCTCACCGCGCATACTCTGCGACTATCTCTCGGGCCTCACGGATGTCTCGGCAGCCAAGCTCTACAGGCGCCTGACCCTGCCCGGCGCCGGCTCTATATTCGATATGATTTGACAGCAGATTATTCGATCTTTATAAGATCGGATCCACATTTTCGGGACTGATAATCTCGAGTTTTGCAGCTCTCGCTGCGCTTTCGCGTCGCAACTGAAACAACACGGCTTCCGGTGAGGCGGGTATGGGCTCCCAGGCGAGCACCAGCTCGCGGTGAGGCGCACGGCACAGCGGCACTGCGCCCAAGGTTTTGGCGTGAAATTCACGCAATAACCAAATGCATTGCGGGCGCGTGTTCATAGGGAAAAGCTGACATTTATCCATACCGTGGGCTTCGGCAGTGCACCTACGGTTCTGCATGGCTCAATTTTGCTGCACAACAGTCCAATCTCCACCGGACAGCGAGCAAAGAGCGCTTGCCCCGCTCCGCGCGACGTAGTCCAATGAGACTTTGCAACGGCGGCACGCGCCGCCCAATCACTGGAGGCTTGTCCCATGAATGGCGCTGAAAGTCTGGTCCGTACGCTGATTGCCTCGGGCATTGAGCTGTGTTTCACCAATCCCGGCACCTCGGAGATGCATTTTGTCGCCGCCCTGGATCAGGTGCAGGGCATGCGCTCTGTGCTCTGCCTGTTTGAAGGCGTGGTGACGGGGGCGGCGGACGGCTACGCGCGCATGGCAGACAAACCCGCGGCCACGCTGCTGCACTGTGGCCCCGGACTTGGCAACGGCATCGCCAATCTGCACAACGCGCAAAAGGCGCGCTCGCCGGTGGTCAACATCGTCGGCGATCACGCCACCTGGCACGTGGCCTACAACGCCCCGCTGACAGCGGACGTGGAGGGCCTGGCAAAACCTGTGTCCGCCTGGGTCAAAACCTCCACCTCATCAAGTGCCGTCGCCGCTGACGGCGCGGCAGCAGTGGCCGCAGCGAAACAACACCCAGGCTGCATTGCCAGCCTGATTTTACCGGGCGACACAGCTTGGGAGGAAGCCGTTGCAGAGGCCCCGGCGGCGCCCACTGCGGAGATCCCAGCGCTCGAAGCACAGGCACTGGATGAGGCAGTCGCGCGCCTGCACAATGGCAAGCGCACCGCACTGCTGATCGGCGGCCACACCCTGCGCAAAGAACCGCTTAAAGTCGCGGCACGCATCGCGCAGGCAACGGGTGCCGAGCTCTTCGCCCCCTCCAGCAATGCACGCATCAGCCGTGGCGCGGGCATAACACCCGTCTCCATCATCCCCTACCCGGTCGATCTAGCGCTCGCCGTGCTGGCGCAGTTCGAACAGATCATCACGGTAGGCGCCGCGGCGCCGGTGGCGTTTTTCGCCTACCCGGACAAGCCCAGCAGCTTGCTGCCGGCCGGCTGCGAGGTGCACGAGCTGACCAGCCCAGCACAAGACGGCGTGGCCGCACTCGAGGCGCTGGCCGATGCGCTCGGGGCCGAGCAGTCCGCTGAGATCGTCACCCAGCCCCTGCCGCCCCTGCCGCCCCTGCCCGAGGGCGAGCAGCTCAACCCGGAGGCGATCAACAGCCTGGTGGCGCACCGCCTACCTCCCAATGCCATCATCATCGACGAAGCCATCACCGGCGGTCGCAGCTTGCACCCCATGACCGCCGGTGCACCGTGCCATGATCTGCTGCAGATAGTCGGCGGCTCCATCGGCATCGGGCCACCGCTGGCGGTGGGCGCAGCCATCGCCTGCCCGGACCGCAAAGTGCTGGCGATGCAGGCGGATGGCAGCGCCATGTACACCCTGCAGGCCCTCTGGACGCAGGCCCGCGAAGAGCTGGACATCACCACCGTGATCTACGCCAACCGCGCCTACGCGATCCTGCAACATGAGCTGAAAAATGTGGGCGCCAAAACAGGCAAGGTGGCGCAGGACATGATGCGGCTGGACCGGCCCGAGCTGGATTTTGTCGCCTTGGCCAAGGGCATGGGCGTGCCCGGCGAACGCGTCACCACACCCGCCGCTTTTGACAAGGCACTGCAACACGGTCTGTCCACGCCTGGGCCCTACTTGATCGAAGCCTACTACTGATCCGTGCTGCGTTGGCCGGTGCAGCAAAGCTGCTCGGCCAGCAGCTGCGGGCGTCAAACAGGCGCCATCAACAGTGGCTTGCTGCACAGGGCCCGGTTCTGGCGCCTGCGCTAAAGATGCAACTGCCACAGGGCCACATCGGCGTCCTGATCAAACTTGCGCCCCACAGCGCGCAATACGCCCACGGATTCAAAGCCCAAGCGCCGGTGCAAAGCTTCAGAGCGCGCATTGGGCAAAGTGATGACACCGATCACCTCACGATACCCCGCGGCCCGCGCCGCCGCCAATAAGGCTGTGTACAGCGCACTTGCCGCGCCCCGACCAACCGCCTCCGGCGCCATATAGACCGAGGACTCCACCGTGCCATCGTAGGCGGCCCGCGCCCGGAACTCGCCGTAATAGGCATAACCCAAAAGCTGCTCCCCATCAACGCCAACCAGCCACTCGTGCGTGGCTTGTTTGGCCTTAATCCTCTCAGCCATCTGTGCTGTGTCAACAGGCTCTGTCTCGAAAGAAACCAGCGTGTGCTGCACAAAATGGTTGTAGAGAGAAGCGATTGCATCCGCATCTGCTGCAGTGGCCCGCCGAATCTCCATCTCAGTCCTCAAATTATCGCTATCGAAGCATCAGTAGCTACCATCTGCGGTATTATGAAGCCAACCACACGCCGTAGCTGAAACTTTTGCCCTGATCCGGGCAAGCGGCCGGCAGCCCACTAAATTTGCCCGAATGACACTCCCATGGCCGGCTTGATACCACGCGCTTTTATCGATGACCTACTCGCTCGCCTCGACATTATCGACGTGATCAACACGCGGCTGCCCTTAAAAAAGAAAGGTGCAAATCACGGGGCCTGCTGCCCCTTCCACAACGAAAAAACCCCCTCCTTTTCGGTTAACCAAGCAAAGCAGTTCTATTACTGCTTTGGCTGCGGCGCCAGCGGCACGGCGATCAGCTTTGTGATGGAATACGACCGCCTGGGTTTTGTGGAAGCGATCGAATCTCTCGCCGGCGAGCTGGGCGTGGACGTGCCGCGCGAGGGCGGCAACGACAAGCCCCGCGAAGACCACGGGGCTCTGTACGATGTGCTGGAAAAGTGCGCGAACTACTACCAGAACCAGCTGCGCGACAACCCAGACGCGGTGGAATACCTGAAACAACGCGGCCTGGACGGCGAGACCGCTAAAGCCTTTGGCCTCGGCTACGCCCCGGGTGGCTGGGACACGCTGGCCTCGGAAGGCATGCAGCAAAGCCCATTGGACAAGGCTGGCATGCTCGCGCACGGTGACAGCGGACGCCGTTACGACCGCTTCCGCGAGCGCGTGATGTTCCCCATCCGCGACCGCCGCGGCCGTACCATCGCCTTCGGCGGGCGCATCATGGGCGACGGCGAACCCAAGTACCTCAACTCCCCGGAGACGCCTCTATTCCACAAAGGCAACTCCTTGTACGGCCTCTACGAGCTGCACCAGGCGCTGCGTCACCCGGAGCAGATCATTGTCGTCGAGGGCTACATGGACGTGGTCTCGCTGGCGCAATTTGAGGTGCGCAACACGGTGGCCACCTTGGGCACCGCCACCACCACGGCGCACATCGACCTGCTGTTCCGCACCACCAAAGATTTGGTGTTTTGTTTTGACGGTGACCGCGCCGGCCGCGCCGCCGCCTGGCGTGCCCTGGAGAACGCCTTGCCCGCCATGCGCGACGGCTGCGAGGCGCGTTTCCTACTGCTCGCCGACGGCGAAGATCCAGACAGCTACGTGCGTGCGCAGGGCAAAGCGGCTTTTGATGCACTGGTGGCCTCGGCCACGCCGCTGAGCCAGTTTTTATTCGATCACCTGACGGCAGATCGCGATCTAGAGAGCATCGGCGACCGCGCCAAAGTAGCGGAGGACGCGCGACCGCTGATCAACACCCTGCCCTCGGGCATCTACCGCGATCTGATGGGACAGCGACTCAGCGAGCTGGTGGGCACCCCCGTCAAACTGGACCCGCCACCTCCGCCACCACAGCCCCAGCGGGCATTGAAGCGCAAGAGCAAAAGTGGCAGCGGCCGCATGAGTACCATGCGCACGGCGCTGTCGATGATGCTGCAATTTCCCTCGCTGCTGGCCGAACACGACCCCGAGCAGATTGAATGCCCCGCGGCGGACAGCGCCGCACCGGTATTTTATAAATTGGTCGCTTTAATCACCGCGAAGCCCAGCATTTCAACACCTTCATTGTTAGAGCAGTTTCGCGGTGAAAAATACGCCGACGCGCTGGCTGCGCTGGCTGCCTACAGCTTGCCCGACGACAATGAAATAGAGCAGGACGACGCCAAAGCCCTGCTCGCTGATAGCCTCAACCAGCTGCGTCGAGAAGCAGCCGCCACCCAGGCCGAACAATTACTCTACGGCCGCTCGCTCGGCGAGTTAACTGACGACGATAAAAAACTGTATGTGCAATTGCTGATGCGAAGTAAGAACTAAAAATGCCCCCGAGAATATACACCGACAAATCACTGCAGCCCGGGGAAACCGTGGCATTGCCAAAAGCGCAGAGCACTCACTTGCTTAAAGTGCTGCGCCTAAAAGTGGGCGCCGCTGTGCAGCTATTTAACGGCGATGGTTATAACTACAACGCGCATTTACAGGGTGACAACAAACGCGCAAGTTTGCATATACAAGCCCGAGAAAACAGCATCCCCCCTTCGCCGCTCGCCATTACATTGGTGCAAGGCGTGTCCCGCGGTGATCGCATGGATTTCAGCATTCAAAAAGCGGCCGAGCTGGGGGTGCACTGTATTCAGCCTGTCTTCAGCGAAAAAAGCAAAATGCGGCTCGACGAAGAGCGGCAACAAAAGAAAGTGCAACACTGGAAGTCGGTGGCAATCAGCGCCTGCGAGCAATGCGGCCGCAGTGATATTCCGGAGATACTGCCCCCTCAGACCCTCGCAAACTATATCGCCAACCCGCTAATAGGCCTGGGCTTGGTGCTCGCTTTTGGCGATCACCCAAATCTCGCCACGGCCGCCGCACAAGCGCAAGGAAAGCTATCAGTGCTGATCGGTCCGGAGTCCGGCATCAGCGACAAAGAGCTCGCACAATCACTCGCCGCGGGCTGGCAGCCGAGCTCGTTGGGGCCACGCATTCTGCGCACCGAAACCGCCACCGCCACCGCGCTTGCTGTACTGCAGCACGCCGCCGGTGATTTACAGCGACCGCCCTTGTTTTAATTGCAATATTTGATTGTTTTCTGAGCGCTATCGATTAAAATAATCGTACCTGCAAAGATCAACTAAGATGTACAGTTGGGAGCAGGACGTCTCCTCGACATTTTTAATTGATACGGTTGCAATGGAAAGCCAATTTATCATTTCAGAAAACACAACTGAAAGTGCACTTGAAGGCACAGTGGAACTGCCCGCGCGCGCGCTAATCACTGCAGATGATGTGGATGTGCTGCTGCCCGCCGAGACCAGAAACTGGCGTGGCCCCGCGCTGCAGGGACCCAGTTTCAACGCCTTCAACCGCACAGCTGACAGCTTTGTCAGTCATGACGATGACATGCTGCTCCCGCCCAGCGGGATGATCCGTGCGGTCAACACCCAATACAACGCTGCCGAACCCGTGGTCAAGAGCGAAAAGATCATTCGCAGCTACGCGCGTCGCAGCAGCCGACGCGGCTGGGTCTACACTTTGTTGTTTTTGGCGGTGCTCGCCGTCGCCGCCGGCTGGGCCGCGCTGCACTTTAATGCCATCCCCAGCGGCCTTTTTGACAGCTTCAAACACTAATACTGCCGAATCCCCGCCCGATTCCCGCCTCTATCACTTTTCGTTAACAATATGGTCTGCGTCTATTTCACGAGCCGCTGAGAAAGGCGATACTGTGCTTTACAACTCTATATTTTTGCACGGTAAATCATGGATTCCTTGATCTCAGAGAAAGTTACGCACGTCCACCACTGGAACGACACACTGTTCAGTTTTCGTGTCAGTCGCCAGCAAGGGCTGCGTTTCGAAAACGGCCACTTCGTGATGATTGGCCTGGAAGTCGAGGGCAAACCACTGATGCGCGCCTACTCCATCGCCAGTGCAAACTACGCCGATGAGCTCGAGTTCTTCAGCATCAAGGTGCCAGACGGCGCGCTGACATCACGGCTGCAGCACATTCGCGAAGGTGACAAGATTTTGCTGCGCACCAAGCCAACCGGCACCTTGATCGCAGGCAATTTGCTGCCGGGTAAACGCCTCTACCTGCTCAGCACAGGCACGGGATTGGCGCCGTTTATCAGCATCATTCAAGACCCAGAAGTCTACGAGCAATTCGAGCAGGTCATTCTGGTGCACGGCACGCGAACGGTCTCCGAATTGGCCTATCAGGACCTCATCGAAAATCAGCTGCCACAGAATGAATTTTTTGGTGACGAAGTGAAAGCAAAACTGCGCTACTACCCCACGGTGACCCGTGAGGAATATCGCAACACCGGCCGCATCACCCAGCTGATCGAATCCGGGAAGTTGTTCTCTGACCTCGGTCTGCCAGAGCCCAACATCGAAGAAGATCGCTTCATGTTGTGCGGCAGCCCCGCCATGCTCAAGGATCTCTGCGTCACGCTGGATGAGCGCGGCTACAGCAACGCCACGCGCAGTGTGCAGGGCCACTACGTCATCGAACGCGCATTTGTAGAACAGAAAAACTGATGAGCCTTGGCGCGCTCGCCGGCAGAGCGCGCCATTGCCACCAAGTGTCTAGAACGACCTGATACAGTTTGTTAAGAGACCACCCGGCTCATCCCGAGCAATGCCCTGCTGGATCATCAGCGCCTCGCCGGGCACCTCTAGCGCAAGCCGCGAAGACAAACAACAGCCGCCCCAAAATCCCTGCTTTGATTGCCCGCCTTAAGACCCCGAACGAAAAAGCTGCTGCCGCCAGCCGTACTGCGCCGGGTGCTGCTCGATCATCTGTTGCAGTGCAGCCAGCATGCGCGCCACGTCCGCACTGGAATCCCCGCTGGGAAAATCCGCCAGCGGTTCCGACACACGGATTTCATAGCGGTGCTCACGCAGGTTGTACCAGCTGTAGATTGGCACCGCGAGGGCGCCGGTGAGCGCCGTCAGTTTTGCCGGCGCCTTGATGCCACACTTCTGCGTCGCAAAGAAGGGCGCCCAATGCCCCTGCTGCTCGCCCATGTCCTCGTCGATCATCATGTACAGGGACCAGCCCTCGCGCACATCCCGCACCAGGCTGCGAAAGGAATCGCCCCGCTGCAGCAAATAACCGCCGTTGCGGCAGCGCGAGCGGTAGAACAACCAGTCCACCACAGGCGCCCCAAAGGGCTTGTAATAGCCGAGCATCGGGTAGGACGACTTGAGCGCTTGCGCCGCGTGCTCAAGCCCCAGGGAATGACTGACCAACATACACACGGGTCGTCCCGCCTCGAAGGCCCGCTCCAGGTGCTCAGCGCCTTGCACCCGCACGCGCGCCCGCAGCCGATCCGAACGGCCCAGCCACAGCGCCGGCAGATCCAACAGCACACAGACCTGCGCCTGCGCATGCTCTCGCACCACACGCTGCTGCTCAGCCGCGCTCATCTGTGGAAAACAGCGCGCCAGATTCAGCGGGATACGCCGTGGCCAGCGGCCCTTGGCCAGGCGGCTGCCGATCAGCATGCCCAGGCCATCCCGCCAGCGGCCCGGCAACAGCAACCACATCAGGCTCAGCACGCCCAGGCCCAGCCACTGCGGCCACAACCGCGGGTGCAGCAGGGCAACACTGAAGTGATGGGCAGCCGCGCCGTCTCGCGGCCCCCGGTGCGATCGGGCGGTGAAATCACGCGGAGGAAGCTGCTGCTGCATCGCCGCTAAAGCCCTGCTTGGCGTGCGACAATCCGGCTCAGACCCGACTCACCGTCCGCCGCCGCAACCCCCCACAGCTCCTCGTAGAACAGCACCTGCAGGCTCTGGAAGCAGTGCAGCAGTTCGCCCTGTTGCAACAGGAAGTCGGGGTTGCTCGGCCCGGTGCCCGCGGCACGGTCGCGGTTATAGGTCTCGTAGAACAGCAACCCACCCGGCCGCAGCGCATGACACAGCGTCGGCAGCTGAGCGCGGTCGAGATAGTAGCTGACGGCGATCACATCGAAACTGGCTGACGGCAGTGGCGCCGTGGCCAGATCCCGCACCTCTGTATTGATCGAGCTGCCTCGCTCGCCCAGCGCCTGTATGGCCACGCAGGAGACATCCCAGGCGTGGCTCTCCAGCCCCGCCTCGCTGAACAGCAGTGCATTGCCGCCCAGACCGCAGGCGTAATCCAGAGCGCGCCCCTGCGACGGCAGCAAGTGACGTTGCCGCTGCAACACAGCGGCGGCAGCTGGCCGCCCAGCGGTGTTTCGCGCACGGTAGATAGCGTCCCACTTCTGACCCACCCCGCCCGTCATGTTATTTGCGCCAAAACGCAGGGGTGAACAAGACCAACAAGGTGAAGATCTCAAGCCGCCCCATCAACATAGCGAGGCAGAGCACCACCAGAGCACCGTCGTCAACGGTGGCGTAATTGGCCGCCACCTCACCCAGGCCGGGCCCGAGGTTGTTCATGCAGGCGACCAGGGATGAGAAGGCGGTCACTTGATCCACGCCCATGGTCATGAGCACGATCATAAAAAAGACAAAGATCGCGACGTAGGCGGAAAAGAAACCCCAGACCACTTCGATCTGCCGATCGGATACCCGCTTGTTGCCAAGCTTGACCACCACCATCGCGTGCGGGTGCACCATTCTTGTGAGCTCTCTGGCTCCTTGGCGCATCAGCATCATCACCCGCACCACCTTCAAACCACCGCCAGTGGAGCCCGCACAGCCGCCCACAAAACTGGAACAAAGCAGAATAAAGGGCAATGAGCCGGCCCAGTTGTAATATTCAGTGGTGGTGAAGCCGGTGGTAGTCGCCAGAGACACCGTGTGAAATATACCGGTGATCACGGAATCGCTGAAGCCATATTCTGAGGTCAGCAACAGCCCTACCACCACCAATATCGAAACCACCAATAAAAAGGCCGCGTAGTTCCTAAACTCCGCGTCTTCGCGATAGACCGACAGACCCCTGCTGCGCCAGGCCAAAAAATGCAGGCCAAAATTGACACCGGACAGGAACATAAAAACAATGGCGACACCCTCGACCAGGCGGCTATCAAAAAAGCCAATGCTGGCATCGTGGGTGGAAAAGCCGCCAATGGCCACTGTGGAAAAGGCGTGCCCCACCGCATCAAAAACGCTCATGCCCGCCCAGTAATAAGCCAGCGCACAGGCGATGGTCAGGGACAAGTAGATCATCCACAGTGCCTTGGCCGTGCCGGCGATTCGCGGTGTCAGCTTGCTGTCTTTCTGCGCGCCCGAGGTCTCGGCCCTGAACAGCTGCATGCCGCCGATTCCCAGCGCCGGCAAGATGGCGATCGCCAGCACAACGATTCCCATGCCGCCCAGCCACTGCAGCTCTTGGCGGTAAAAGAGGATTGACTTGGGCAGATAATCCAAGCCCACGATCACCGTCGCGCCAGTGGTGGTCAGTGCCGACATGGATTCGAACACCGCTTGAAACACGGTCAATTCGGGGTATTCGGACACCATCAAGGGCACCGCTCCCGCCAAGCCAAGCACGGTCCAGAACAGCACCACAATCAGATAGCCGTCGCGCAGTTTCAGCTGCGCCTGGTGGTGATCCACCCGCCACACCATCAATCCGCCGGCGATCAGCAAAATAAAGAATGACAGAGTGAAGGTGCGCATGCCCCCGTCTTGGTAGACATAACCGATCACCGCGGGCGGCAGCATGGTCACGCTGAAGATACACAGCAACAAGCCAAGTATGCGTTGAACAACTTTAGGCTGCACGACCGCCCCTAGTGCTGAAGGCGCTATTGATCAGCGGCATCATATGAAGGTCGCTGAAACCTGACACAAGCGCTCCACCTCGGGGATGCGTTTTTTGTCGGTCAGAAAGAAAATGAGATGATCTTCTGGCTCGATAACCACATCCCGGTGGCCCATCAACACGGCACTGCCGCGCACCACCGCACCGATGTTGGTATTGTGCGGCAGCCGAATTTCCTCGATGCGCCGCCCCACCAATTTCGAGTTACTCTTGTCCCCTTTGGCGACCGCCTCTATCACTTCCGCGCCACCGCGTCGCAGCGAATGCACGGCGGCTATAGCGCCGCGGCGGATATGCGTGAGCAGCTCACCGATCGTGACCTGGTGCGGGGAAATCGCGATGTCGATCATGTTGCTGGGGATCAGATCGGCGTAGGCCGTGCGATTCACCAGCGACATCACCGTGCCCGCGCCCAGGCGCTTGGCCATGATGGCCGAGAGAATATTCGCCTCGTCGTCGTTGGTCAGCGCGCAAAATACGTCCATCTCTTCGATGTTTTCTTCCAGCAACAACTCGTGATCCGCGGCGTCACCCTCGAACACCATGGCCCGCGTCAGCTGGGTCGACAAGAGCACACAGCGGTCGTGGTAGCGCTCGATAAGCTTGACGTTGTAGTGCTGTTTCTCCAGGCGCTTGGCGAGCTCAAAACCG
Organism: Granulosicoccaceae bacterium; assembly: GCA_033852095.1. Taxonomy (GTDB): domain Bacteria; phylum Pseudomonadota; class Gammaproteobacteria; order CALCKW01; family CALCKW01; genus CALCKW01. The sequence goes on from JAWSVD010000029.1 coordinate 58,005, forward strand.
ATGTTGCCGCCGCCGGCGATCATCACGTGTTTGTTGGGGCTGCGGGCCGCGCGCATCTCGCGCATCACCACGGTGGCGTCGGGCCGCGTCGCCAGAAAAAAGACGTCATCGCCGTCTTCGATGATCGTATCGCCGTTGGGGATAATCGCGTGGTCATTGCGGTAGATGGCCGCCACACGGCAGTCCACATCGGGCAGGTGCTCTCGCAGCGCGCGCAATGGCAGCCCAACCAAGGCGCCCTTGGCCTCGGCGGTGACGCCGATCAAGCGCAGCCGCCCACTGGCGAAATCGACCACCTGCAGGGCCCCAGGTAACTCGATCAAGCGGTGCATGTGGCGCGTCACCAGCTGCTCGGGGCTGATCAAGAAATCGACCGGGATGTGGTCGTTGTCGAAGAGCTCGGTCACCTCTTGGTAGGCATTGCTGCGCACCCGGGCGATTTTGGTGGGCGTACCAAAAATCGTGTAGGCCACCTGACAGGCCAACATATTGACCTCGTCACTGCTGGTGGTCGCGATCAGCATGTCGGCGTCATCTGCCCCCGCCTCGCGCAGCACCGCCGGGTGTGAGGCCACCCCCACCACGGCGCGCAGATCGAGCCTGGACTGCATCTCGGCCAGCACACTCGCGTTGGTATCAATGACAGTGACGTCATTGCCTTCGTCGGCGAGGTTTCTCGCCACCGCGGTGCCAACCTGCCCCGCACCCAAAATAATAATTTTCACGATCGAATCAACCTGATCACTCGCGCGCTCGGCGCGTGTCGATGCCCAAACTCCGCATCTTACGGTAAAGATGGGTGCGTTCCATACCTATTCTCGTGGCCAGGTCGCCCATGCGGCCACCAACCTCTGCCAATTGGCGGCTCAGGTAGGCGCGCTCAAATTCCGCGCGCGCCTCGCGCAGTGGCAGATGCAAGGGAAGGCGCATGACATCGTCACTGAGCACACGCTCGGCACCCTCGGGCACCACCAGCGCCGCCTCTATCTCATCGCTCGCCACCTCGCTGTCCTCGCCGAGGATCAGCAAGCGTTTAACCAAGTTGCGCAGCTCCAGCACATTGCCGCGCCAGTCGTGGTTGCGCAGCTTGTTCTGCGCCGCCACATTGAAGTGCCTGTAGGACAAACCCTCGCTCTCGGACAGCACATTGGCCAGTGACTCGACCAGCAGCGGTATGTCTTCACGGTGTTCGTTCAGGCCCAGGGTTTGAATCGGCACCACGTTTAGCCTGTAGAAGAGTTCCTCCAAGAGCCGCCCTGCACTGACCGCCTGGCGCGGGTCATCGTTGCTGCTGGCGATCACCCGCACCGAGAGTGGGCGCAGCTGCGGTGCACCGAGCGCCTGAAATTCTCCGCGCTCCAGCGCCGTGTTCAGCAGCTTCTGCGCCACTAGAGGCAATTCGGTAAAATCCTGCAGGAACAAGGTGCCGCCGTTGGCTTGCTCCAGCAATCCAATCTGGCGCTGCCCGTCGTGTTCGCTGCCGTAGAGCTCCGCCGCCGCGGTTCGCTCGTCCAAGGTGTCGCCACCGACAACCACAAAGGGCGCATCGGGCGAGGCACTGAGGTGGATGTGCTGTGCCAGCTCGTGTTTCAGCGAGCCCGCCGGCCCCGTCAACATCACCGAAGCATCGGCACCCGCCAAGCGCTCCACCTGCTCGCGCAGCCCGCGCATATAGCTGCTCTGCCCCACCAGCTCCATGGGCGCTAGTCGCTCAGCGGCTTTGCCCTCCCCGGCAGCGTTGCTTTGCTGCCAGTTTTTCAGCGAGCGGTCTACCGTCATCAGCAGTTTCTGCAGTGACAGGGGTTTTTCGATGAAATCCACAGCGCCCATGCGCGTCGCCTCCACCGCAGTTTCAACGGTGCCGTGGCCCGACATCATCACGACGGGGAACTCCAGCTCACCGGCGTCACGCCAGCCCTTGAGCACGGTGATGCCGTCTTCGTCGGGCATCCAGATATCCAGCAACACCAGGTCGGGCTTGAAAGTCTCACGCCGTGCCCGCGCAGTCTCCGCGTTTTCAGCGGTGCTGACGTCGTAACCCTCGTCGAGCAGGATCTCTTGCACAGTGGTGCGAATATCGGGCTCATCGTCCACGACTAATATTGACTTGGCAGCCATCAGCTTCTCCCAGCGAACATCTCAGCTCGCCGTATGCGGTAAATAGATTGTGATACAAGCACCGCCATCATCGGCGTTGCTCAACTCGATTTCGCCTTCGTGCTCTTCCACCACCTGCTTGACGATGGCCAAGCCCAGGCCGGTCCCGCGCCTTTTGGAAGTTACATAAGGTTCGAACACCCGGTCCAAGGTGTCCTCGGGGAAACCTGGTCCGTAATCCCTTACCTGCAGTTTTATTCGAGAGTTTCCGCCCCGCTCAACACACTGCAGACGGACATCCACACGGGCTTGCAAATTATCATCCTGAGCCTCCAGTGCGTTTTTCAATACATTGTGCAGCAGCTGCCGAATGCGCCCGGAGTCAGCGCGCACCAGCGGAACATCCGGCGCCAATTGCAGGCCAATGCAACCGCCGGCGGGCAGCCCGCGGTAGAGCTCAACCACGTCACTCAGCAAATCGGCCAAACTCAGGTCGCTAAACGCCAAATCCGGTGTATTGGCGTATTCGGCAAAGGCGTTGACCATCGCCTTCATGCTCTCCACCTGTTGCACGATCGTCCGCGTGGCTCGGTCCATCAGCTCGCCGTCGTCGCCGAGCTTGTCCATGTAGCGGTGGCGAATACGCTCAGCCGACAGCTGAATGGGGGTCAAGGGGTTTTTGATTTCGTGCGCCAGGCGCCGTGCCACTTCGCTCCACGCGGCGTCGCGCTGGGCACGAATGATGGGCGATATATCGTCAAAGACCAACACATGGCCGGTGCCCACTTCGCCCAGGCGCGAACCTCTGCAGACAAAGGTGCGGCGGCCGCGCGCGCCGTTCAGGTGCAGCTCTTCCTGCCAGGTATTTGCGTCCGCGTCCAAGTGCGGAGCCACCGCTTCCGCCAGCGCCGCGTAGGCGCCGGTGCGCTCGCGCGCCTCGTCCAAGCTGATGCCCAGCACCTCCGCCCTGTCCACGCCGAGCATCTCGACAGCCGCGTTGTTGATGGTGCTCGGTCGCCCAGTTTGATCCAAGGTCATGACGCCGGTGGAGATACTGCCGACCACGGCTTGCAAATAGGCCCGCTGCTGCTCCACCTCACCCTGGCTCAAGGTGGCCCGATCGCGCGCACTTTGCAACTGCCGCACCATCTGATTAAAGGAGTTGAGCAGGTAGCCAAATTCATCTTTGCCGCCGGGTGGCAACTGCTGTGTCAGGTCACCCTCCGCCACCGCGCGGGTGCCGGCAGCGAGCGCCTGCACGGGACGCATCAACAGCCGCGCCAGCCTAAAGGCAATCCAAATAGCCGCAAGCGCAGACAGGGCGAGCACCAGTGACAAGGTAAAGACAAAGCTGCTCTTCAGCGGCTCGCGCATGAAGGTGAGCTGCTGGTAGTGCTGGTAGGTGTCCTGCACGTCCTGCCCCAGCACCTGACGCCTGGCGTCGATGGGGTAGATCACTTCCAGTATGCGCGCTTTGCGCTCCGTGACCGCGTCATTGAAAGGCAGCCCGACCTGCACATCCAGGTTGCCGTCTTGGCGCTCGACAACGCCCACCACTGGTTGCCCGTCCAAGACCTGCTCGGACAGGGATTGATCGACGCGCATCTGCGGCAGATAGAGGTTCATGCTCGCGGACGCGATGACCAGCCCGCGCTGATCGCGCAGGATCACTTCCCGCGCCCCGTGAATGCTCAGCGCGTCGCTCATGGCGGGCACCAGATAGGGGGCCTCGAGGGTTCTCAAGGTGACGCGGATCTTCTCGCTGCGGCGCAGGAATTCACGCTGCTCCTCGGCGAGTGAATCGCGGCTGATGTCCAGCGCGCTGCTCAGTGACTGCTCGATCTGCACGTTGAACCAGCTGTCGATGCCAGAGCGCAGAAAGCGCACCGAAAAGGTGTAGACAATGATCGCCGGCAGCAGCGACATCACCACCAGCATCAGCACCAGGCGCAGGGTGAATTTGGAGCCGGCCAAACCCTGCCGCAGCTCGCGCACCAACCGCGCGGCGTTCATGGTCACCAACACGAAAATGATCACCGACATCAGGCCATTGATCACCAGCAACAAGTCGTTGGCGCGGCCAAAGCGCTCGAGGCTCTCGGCGCTGTTGCCGAGGAAATAAAGCGACGACAACAGCGAGACAAACACCGCCAGCATCAGCACCAGGCCCAGCGTGCCACGGTTGGATCTGGGGTTGTTTAGCGTATGCGCCATTGCTGCACGCCCCCCTGCAATTTCCAGGCGCGTGAAAAATAGGCTTGGGTGCGCAGCGGCGAGGGCAAGGCGTCGATGTCCAGGCTGACTTCCATGCGGCCAAAATGGCGCCGCCCAGGTTTCAGCAAACTTTCAGGCAGCAGTACCAAATCCCGCAAGCTCGCCATCGAGTGCAGCGCATCTTCCAGCTTTTTAAAGGAGACGCGGTCGCCTGTCAGCAAGCGCTCGAGGCGGTAGCTGCGGGTCAGGCCCTGGTAACTTAATCGGTGTGAGATTTGATAGCGCTTCAAGGTTTCGTCGGGCCAGAAACTGTATTGGCGCCAGATTTCGATGTCGATATCGAACTCCAGCGCAACCCCGCTCTCCAATGCCGAGCGGGCCAAGCCGGACAGTTGCAGCGAGACATCAGTGCTCAGATAGACACGGGAATCAACCACGTAGGAGACCAGTGAATTGAAGTCGACTTTGCCTTCTTCAGCACGCAGCGGTACGAGCACCGTGGCCAATAAAAGCCACAGCAAAAACAAGCGCTTTGCAAGCGCCGACACCGACAGCCGACGGTCACTGCTCACCCACGCGTCCTTGTCCCCATCAATACTCCTGCAGAGTAGGCATCTTACTCTGCATAGCGCCGTGATTCACCATTGACACAGCGGCCACAAACAGCTCTGTCAATGCAGAGCGGCCCAGACAGCTTATGCCGCCCGGTCCCGGGCTAGTGTTTTTCCAGCAGGGCGTAGAAAAAACCGTCCGCCCCGCCCTGGCCGGGCAGTATTTGCGCACCGTGCTCTCCCATCTGCCCCACCGGCAGCTGCGTGTCCAGCAGACGCGCGCCTTCGCAACGCTGTAAAAAAGCTTCAATCTGGCGGTCATTTTCATCGCGAAACACAGAACAAGTGGCGTAGAGCAAGCGCCCACCGGGCGCCAGTGCGGTCCACAGTGCATCCAGCAGACCGGCCTGCACAATCACCAACTGACGCACGTCCTCGCGGCGACGCAGCAATTTGATGTCCGGGTGACGCCTGATCACGCCAGAACCAGTACAAGGCGCATCCAAGAGAATGCGATCGAACAGCTGCCCATCCCACCAATCCCCAACCTGAGCAGCGTCGGCGCACTGCAATTGCGCCTTTAAGCCCATGCGGTCGAGGTTCTCCGTCACCCGCGTCAAGCGGCTGCCGCTGACATCCAGCGCCGTCAACTGCAGGTCATTGTCGGCCCACTCCAAGAGATGCGCTGTTTTGCCACCCGGCGCCGCGCAGGCATCCAATACCCGCTGCCCCGACTGTGGATCCAACAGGGCGGCCGCCAGCTGCGCGGCGCTGTCCTGCACCGACGCCTTGCCTTCGCTAAAGCCCGGTAGCAATTCCACAGGCTGGGGCTCGGCGAGCACCACATCCCAGGCACCGATGCCAGCAGTCGCGGCTATGCCCGCCAGCGCAAGCGCGGCCAGATAGTCTTCGCGACTGCCCGCGCGGCGGTTCACCCGCAGCGTCATGGGGCCACGGCCATTACCCGCTTCCAGCACCGCGTTGCGCTGTTCACCCCAATCCTCGCGCAGCAAGCTCAACATCCACGGTGGATGTGCAAATTGAGCAGCGGGTTGTTTGTCGATTTTTTTGATGATGGCGTCGCGCTCGCGCAGGAAACGCCGCAACACGGCGTTGATCAGCCCCCGCGCATGGCCCAGCTCCAGTGCCTTGCTGAGGTTGACGTAACTGTCGACCGCCGCGTGCGTGGGCGTGTCCATGCACTCGATCTCCACCAGCGCGCAGATCACCACGGAGCCAATGATTTGATCTCGCGGCTTGAGCTTCTTGCTCAATAACAACTGCAGCGCCGCCTCCCAGCGGCCATGCCAACGGCAGGCCTCGTAGGTGACAGCCCGGCACCTGGCCCGCTGCGGCCCGGAGAGATCAGCTGTGGTACCGGCCAGGGCGTCATCCACCGAGCGCCCCTGCAGCACTTCGGCGTGCGCTTGCACCGCCGCCACTCTTGCACGATCAATGCTCACGACTTGTCCTCAAAACACTTGCCCAACAACGAGCGACCGTTGATAAAATCAGCCACTGCCATCGGTTTTTTGCCCGCCGGTTGCAGCTTTAAGAGCCGCAATACGCCGTCGCCCGTCTGTACATCCATGCCCGCCGCCGACTCCGCCAACACGGTACCAAGCGGCGCATCTTGCGTACCCGAACCCAGCTCAGCTGCCCAGATGCGAAACGTTTCACCGTCCACCTGCCCTTGTGCCACCGGCACCGGGTTAAAGGCGCGCACCCGGCAATCCAGGGCTTGTGCCGACTCGGACCAATCGAGCCAGGACTCTTGTTTGTGCAGCTTGCGCGCGTAACAAGCGCCCGTGTCCGGCTGGGGCTCGGGCAGGCGCTGCTGCGCCAGCACATCGGGCAGTGCCGTGATCAAGGCAGCCGCACCACTGATCGCAAGCTGATCGTGCAATAGCTGCCCCGTGGTGGCTGCGGTGATGGCCTGCGATACCCTGTGCCAGACTGGCCCGGTGTCCAGGCCCACGTCCATCTGCATGATGCACACGCCCGTCTCTGTATCCCCTGCCTCAATCGCGCGCTGGATCGGCGCCGCGCCGCGCCAGCGCGGCAGCAGGGAGGCGTGCACATTGATGCAGCCCAAACGCGGTGCCTCGAGCGCCGCCTTGGGCAGCAATAAGCCATAGGCCACCACCACCATTAAATCGGCCTGCCAATCGCGCAGCGCCACCAGCGCCTCTTCATCACGCAGGGAAACCGGCTGACAAACAGGCACGCCCGCTTCGAGCGCGGCGAGTTTGACTGGGCTGGGTTGCGGCTGGCGGCCGCGACCGGCGCGGCGGTCGGGCTGCGTATATACCGCTACTACTTCGTGTTCAGACTGCAACAGTGCCTGCAGGCAGCCCACGGAAAAATCCGGCGTACCGGCAAAGATAATTTTCGCCACTAAAAGGTCCTATTGCGCTTGTTCGCGGACGAACTTTTCCATTTTCTTGCGGATGCGGTTTTTCTTCAGCGGGCTGAGGTAGTCCACAAACATCTTGCCCTGCAAATGATCCACCTCGTGCTGAATGCACACGGCCAGCAAATCACTGGCGTCCAGGGTGTATTTTTTGCCGTAACGGTCAAAGGCTTCAACTGTGACAGTTTCGCTACGCTCGATGTTTTCGTACACGCCGGGGATAGACAGGCAGCCTTCTTGCATCTCTTCCGTACCGTCCTCTTTAAGAATGACGGGATTGATGAAGACTTGCGGCTCGTTCTTTGCCTCAGACAGATCCATGACCACCACTTGTTGGTGCACATTGATCTGTGTGGCGGCCAAACCGATACCGGGGGCGTCGTACATTGTTTCGAACATGTTGTCGACAAGCTGCTGCAGCGTATCGTCAAACTGCTCCACAGGGGTGGCAACCGTGCGCAGTCGCTTGTCGGGAAAGATAAGAATATCCAGTAGTGCCATGAACCTACCGTTAAAGTTTTAAGTAATTTGAACGCTTCAACGGACAAGCGTAAAGCAAGCCAGACGAAGCCACGTCTATAAAAGAAGACATTGTATCGCGTGCACTTAGCTTCGCGTTAACTGATAACTAGGATTGGAACAAAGCCATGGGCAATATTCAGCAGCCAGATCTGCGAAACACGCAGCGGTCAACCCGCTTTCCGAAAGCCTTGCAACCCTTAACGGTTGCCTTGCTGGTCGCCGTAGCTGTCAGTGGATGCGCGAATACCGACAAACACGTCAAGCCCTATTCGCCGCCCGCATCGGAGGCCGTGGCCCCTGCAGCGCCGGCTGCGGCCGCTGAAGTGGTCATCAGCGAGCACCGCTCGGACAGTGCGGCCATCGAGGTGCGCGCCGATCGACCGACCGAATACCAGGTGGTCAAAGGCGACACTCTGTGGGACATCGCGGGAAAATTCCTGCACGACCCCTACCAGTGGCCCAATGTCTGGAAGCAGAACCCCCAGATAAAGAACCCGCATTTGATCTACCCCGGCGACTTAGTACGCCTCAGCGTGGTAGATGGACGGGCTGTCATCGACGTGCTGCGGCCCAACGGACAGGGCGGCTACAGCTCGATCGCCGGCGGCAAAACAGAGACGAGCAAGCGCATGCGCAATGGCCGCGAAGTGCTGAGCCCGCAGGTGCACGAGGAAGAGCTGATCCGCAGCGTCTCTTCCGAGGCCGCGGAAGCGATTCGCGATTTCACCAAATCACCGCACGTGATGGCCACTGACGAACTGCAGGACTCGGCCTACATTCTCGGCGCCACCGACGAGCGACTCGCCAGCGCCAACGGCGACGAAATCTATGCGCGCGGCTTCAAGGGCGCGCTCGCAGACACCTACAAGGTCTTCCGCCCCAGCGAAGCACTGATCGACCCCGAGACTGGTGAAATACTGGGCTACGAAGCAAAACGCGTCGCCGATGCACGCTTGATACGCGGCGGCGACCCGGCCACTCTACGGCTGTTCAACAGCGCCCAAGAGAGCCTCGCTGGCGACCGCCTCGTGCCCAAACACGATGCGCATTTCGACCGCGTCGTGCCCTTGGCGGTCGACGCCTCGACCAGCGCCAAAGTGATCTCGCTCTACGATTCAATGTCACGCGCCGCGCAACACCAGGTCGTGGTGCTTAACAAAGGCATCAACCAGGGCATGCAGGCCGGCTCCATGCTGGAGATCGCTTCGGGCTCAAAGGCCGTGTTCGATAAGCTCGCCAATGACGGTGACGGCGAATACGTGGAACTGCCAGAGCGCGTCAAGGGCAACGCCATTGTCTTCCGCTCCTTCCAGAACGTCAGCTACGCGCTGATTCTGGAGACAACGTTACCGGTTCAAACCGGCGACACCCTGCGCGGTTTCTAAAACCGAGCACTGCAGCCAAAGACGCCGGACTCGCCGGCGCTCTTTGCCAATGCCCAGTGGCGCGGGCAGCACCCGCCGCTATACTGGGCGCATGAATTCAACTCACGCCGCACTTCTGCTCCTGCACACGCCAGGGCTCGGCCCCGCCGCCGCTCAACGCCTGCTCGCCACCTTCGGCAATTGCCTCGCCATCGTCAACGCCAAAGACAGCGAACTGCGCACAGCCGGTCTGCAGGACAAACAGCTCTCGGCCTTTCGCCAGATCGGCGAGCACGACATAGCCGCCGACCTCGAATGGGCCCAAAGCCCCAACAACCACCTCATCCCCTGCGACAGCCCCGCCTACCCGGCGCAACTGCTGGAGCTCAGTGACGCCCCGCCGTTGCTGTTTGTCACCGGTGACCCCGAGGTGCTCAAGGCCCCGCAAATAGCGCTGATCGGCAGCCGCAACCCCAGTGCGGGTGGCATAGAGAACGCCGAGCGATTCGCCGCCGAGCTCGCCGGGCGCGGCCTGTGCATCACCAGCGGCCTGGCCAGCGGCATTGACGCTGCCTCACACCGAGGCGCCCTGTCCGTGGATGGCCTGAGCATCGCGGTCACCGGTACTGGCCTCGACCGCGTCTACCCCGCCGCCAACCGGGAGCTCGCCCATCAGCTCGCCGACCAGGGGGCGCTGGTGTCCGAGTTCCCGGTCGGCACGCCGCCTCGCTCGCAGAATTTCCCACGCCGCAACCGGCTGATCAGCGCCCTGAGCAGCGGCGTGCTCGTCATCGAGGCAACGGTGCGCAGCGGCTCCTTGATCACCGCGCGGCTGGCCAGCGAACAGGGCCGCGAGGTGCTGGCGGTGCCCGGCTCCATCCACAACCCCATGGCACGCGGCTGCCACGCGCTGATTCGCCAGGGCGCCAAGTTGGTCGAAACAGCCGACGACGTGCTCGAAGAACTGGCCAGCCAGATCGACACCCGCGCCCTGTTGAGTACCCGAGACGGCCCCACAACCACGCCGGTCGACGATCAAAGCACCGCAGCTGAAGACGCGGAAGAAGACGAGGACTATGCACATTTGATCCAATGCCTGGGCCATGACGCGGTGTCCGTGGACGCCTTGATCGAACGCACTGGCCTGTCGTCCGCCGCCCTCTCGTCGATGCTGTTGATGCTGGAGCTGACCGGCAGGGTGCACAAAGCCAGCGGCGGACGCTACGCACTCAATGCGAGCAACTCACCGCCCACAGCCTGAAGCCGCAACTGAAAATGGGGTGAAATGCAGCTCGAGTAAAAGCCAAACCGTCAAACAGAGCAATAAACATTCGCCCCCTTAAAGCGCACGTCAAAACAGATTACAACAAGGCTCATATGCACAACACCTCAATAGAAAGGTAGACGCCAGCTGCTGGCGCTCGTATGCTTCATTTCGATTTAGCGGCCTTGCCTCAGCACCTGCAAGTCTTGAATTCGGCGCACTTTGGCGCCCTTTCACTGCCCGCGTATTGATTATTTTGTTTGAATTTTCAGCATATTATTGCAATTAGATACCAATTTAAGGCGCCCAGAAAAATCGCCTGTTTTATTGACACTTGCGCATCAGACTGCTAAATGAGCCTAAGCGCTTATTTAATAAGAACACACCCGGAGCCCACAAACAGGCTCCCGAGATCACTGGTAAATCATGACTAAGAGCCTGGTAATCGTCGAATCCCCGGCGAAAGGAAAAACCATAAAGAAATACCTCGGACCCGATTACGAGGTATTAGCTTCCTACGGACACGTGCGAGACCTGGTGCCCAAAGAGGGCGCCGTGGACACCGACGCCGACTTTGCGATGAAATACAGGACCATCGAAGACAAAGAGAAGCACATACAGGCGATCGCCAAGGCCCTGAAGAAGGTAGATCACCTACTGCTCGCAACTGACCCGGATCGCGAGGGTGAGGCTATCAGCTGGCACCTTGTGGAAGAACTTAAAGAGAGAAACCTGCTGGAGGGCATCAGCGCCCCCAAACGCGTGGTTTTTCATGAGATCACCAAGAGCGCAGTCAAGGATGCGGTGGATAACCCCCGCGAGATCTCCTATGACATGGTCAACGCGCAACAGGCGCGCCGCGCCCTGGATTACCTGGTCGGCTTCAACCTCTCACCGCTGTTGTGGAAGAAGATCTCCCGCGGCCTCTCGGCCGGCCGGGTGCAGAGCCCCGCGCTGCGCTTGATCTGCGAGCGCGAGGATGAAATCTCGCGCTTTATTCCGCGCGAGTACTGGAGCATCGAAGCCCAGGTCGAAAAGGACAGCACAGCCTTCAGCGCCCGGCTCTACAAGCTCGACAACGAACGCGTGCAGCAGTTCACTGTCAGTGAAGCAGGCCACGCCGAGGCGGTGCACAAACAACTGACCGAGGCGGCCGGCGGCACCCTGACCGTCGCCAAGGTCGAGAAGAAACAGCGCAAACGCAACCCGACCGCGCCCTTCACCACCTCAACATTGCAACAGGAAGCGGTGCGCAAGCTCGGCTTCTCCGCCAGCCGTGCCATGCGCGTCGCGCAGCAGTTGTATGAAGGAATCGCCATCGGCGGCGAGACCACCGGTTTGATCACCTACATGCGTACCGATTCGGTGAACCTCGCCCAGGAAGCCGTGACCCAGATACGTGAGTACATTGGCGAGCGCTATGGCCCGGAGAACGTGCCCGAGACGCCCAACCAGTACAAAACCAAAAGCAAAAACGCGCAAGAGGCGCACGAGGCTATTCGCCCTACCGACGTGGTGCGTAGCCCCGAGTCGATGAAAAGCTTTTTGCAGCCCGATCAGCTCAAGCTCTACACCATGATCTGGCGCCGCACCGTGGCATCTCAGATGATCCACGCCACACTCGATCAAGTATCGGTCGATTTGGCCTGTGGCGCCGGCAACAGTTTCAGAGCCAGTGGCTCCACCGTTCGCCACCTGGGTTTCATGGCTGTCTACATGGAAGACAAGGACGAGAGCGAAGGCGGTGCGGACGCCACCAAATCCAAGAAAGACGACGAGAAACGCCTGCCCGCGCTCGAAGAAGGCGAAGTGATCAAGCTCGACGACATCGTTCTGGGCCAACACTTCACCGAGCCACCACCGCGCTTCACTGAAGCGAGCATAGTGAAAACGCTGGAGGAGCACGGCATCGGCCGACCCTCGACCTACGCCGCGATCATCTCGACCCTGCAAAACCGCAACTACGTGGACATGGATCAGCGTCGCTTCACACCGACCGACGGCGGCATGGTGGTGAACCGATTCCTGTCGAATCACTTCGCCCGCTACGTCGATTACGATTTCACCGCCCGTTTGGAAGACGAGCTGGATGCGGTGTCGCGCGGTGAAAAAGAGTGGGTGCCACTGTTGCGGGACTTCTGGGGTCCTTTCATCGAAAGCATCAAAGACACCGAGGAGAACGTCAGCCGCGAAGAAGCTGTGCAGGCCCGCGAGCTGGGCCTCGACCCAGAGAGCGGTAAACCCGTCTCCGTGCGTTACGGTGCCTACGGTGCCTACGTGCAGATCGGCACCAAAGAAGACGAAGAAAAACCCAAGTTTGCCGGCCTGCAGCCAGGCCAAAAAATGGACACCATCAGCTACGAGCAGGCGATGGTCTTGTTCCAGCTGCCGCGCCACTTTGGCGAGGACAAGGACAAGATATCCGTTGCGATCGGCCGCTTTGGCCCCTACGTCAAGTTCCATTGCTCGGACGAAGACAAGCTCAAATACGCCTCGATCAAAGAGGACGATCCCTACACCATGTCCGAAGAGCGGGCGCGGGTGCTGGTGGCCGAAAAACAAGAGACCGACCGCAACCGCATCATCAAGAACTTCGAAGGCAGTGACATCCAGCTGCTGAACGGCCGCTGGGGCCCCTATCTGAGCGACGGCATCAAGAACGCCAAATTGCCCAAAGAGCTCAAAGAAGACCTGGAAGCACTGAAGGCGATGGACCTGCCCACGGCCGAAAAGTACATCGAAGAAGCGCCCGAGCGACGTGGCCGCGGCAAGAAACTAGCGGCCAAGAAGAAGGCCACGGCGAAAAAACCCGCCGCCAAGAAGAAGCCAGCAGCAAAGAAAAAGGCGACTTCCAAGAAGAAAGCCAGCAGCAAAAAGAAGGCGAGCGCGAAGAAAAAAGCCAGTGCCAAGAAGGCCAGTGCCAAGAAAGACGACTAAGCTCGCCTGCCTTGCTGTGGATGCCGCCGCGCAGCTGATTGCGCGCGGCGGCATCCTGGCCTACCCGACGGAAGGCGTTTACGGCATTGGCTGTGACCCGGGCAATGCACACGCTGTGCAGCGCTTGCTGGCGATCAAATCCCGCGACATCAACAAGGGCCTGATCCTGATCGCCGCCCGTATTGAGCAGCTTTCACCCTGGATTGCCCCGCTGAGCGCCGAACAGCTAAACGCCATCGGCGACAGCTGGCCCGGCCCAGTGACTTGGGTTGTGCCCGCTCAGCACAACACCCCCGCACAGCTCACCGGCGGCCGCCCCACCTTGGCCGCTCGTGTATCGGCTCACCCGCCCGTCGCAGCACTCTGCCTAGCAGCAGGCACGGCATTGGTGTCCACCAGCGCCAATTTAAGCGGCCAGCCCCCCGCCCGCGAGGCGAGTCAGCTGGATCAACTCAGCGGCGTGGACGCCTACCTCGAAGGCCCCACCGGCGGCCTGCAGAGGGCCACGCCTATATTCGATCTTGCAAGCGGCGCAACACTGCGCAGCTGAGGGCCAGCAGACAAAGCCTGATTTTGCTTGATTCGCCCTCAAACAAGCACCCGCCCAGCCCGCTTTTTCCGCACACGGCGCACGGAGAGCTCCACCCTCCCTTTTTAGGCTAATAAATTGGCCATTCACGCCGCTAGCTGCCTGCAACACATTTAATTCGTTAAACAACAAATGTGCACCCAAAGCCCCTTGAACACGCGCTTCAACGCCCTTGTCAGCGAAGCAGCGGCAATCGATCAAAGGCCTTGCGGTGCCGGCAGCACAGGCGAGTGGCAACTATGAAAGCAAGCAAATTGGTCCGCGTATTGATGGTCACCCCATTCCCGGAGGTGGAGGATCAAGTTGTAGGCGGTGTCGCCGGTGTCGCTTATTATCTGTGCAAGCACTTGGCGCAGATCCCGGACATCGCGGTCGATGTGCTGGTGCCGGACAGCGCCTGTGAGCAGCAAGAGACGCGCACGATATCCGGCATCTCGGTGACTTTTCTGCCCGAGATCAAGCAAAACGCCATCGCCCGCGTGATCGCTCCCAGCGCGGCACAGGCCATCGGCGAATTTGCGGACCAGGGCAAGTACGACCTGGTGCACATCCAGGCCGCACCCGAGTGGTCGACCTACATCAAACAGCCGGTGATCACGACCATCCACGGCATCAATGAAGAAGACATGCTCTTTCGCGGCGGCAACGCCCTGAAACGCAAGCTTATCTGGCCGCTGATGCGCCTGTCTGAGCAGCGCAAACGCCGCACCATCGACAACCTCATCGTGATCAGCCCCTACGTGCGCACCGCCATCGGAAACGCGCTGAAAGGTCGCAGCTGGGATATCGAGAATCCCGTGCGTGAGGATTTTTTCAACGTGGCTCGCCACCCTGAATTGCACACTATTTTGTTCGCGGGCGTCGTTACGTCACGCAAAAATGTCGCCGGCTTAATACAGGCCATGGAAAAGGTTAAACAGGCCATCCCCAACGCAAAACTCAACATTGCCGGCGGCCTCACCGACAAGGCCTACGCTGACTTTTGCCAGGCAGAAGTGACGCGCCTCGGCTTGCAGGGCAACGTCGAATTCCTCGGCAGCCTGAGCGTCGATCAAATGAAAGAGCAGCTCTGTACAACGCACATCATGGCCCTGGCGTCCTTGCAAGAGACCGCGCCGCTGAGCATTGAAGAAGCCATGGCGGCCGGCGTACCGGTGGTCTCGTCGAACATCTGTGGCATGCCCTACATGATTGAAGACGGCGTGACCGGCGCGCTGGTCGACCCACTGGACAGCGACGACATCGCAGCTGGCCTGGTCAAAACCCTGCAACTCGATTTGGCAACGGCAGCAAAGGCTTCAGTGGCGATCGCCAGAGAACGCTTCAGCGGCAAGGTGGTGGCCACGCAGACCGCCGCGGCTTACCGCGACATCCTCGGCGTCACCTCCACAGACGACGCTGCCGCCGCGGTGGCTTCAAAACACGCTCAGACAGAAGCCAGCTAGCGTCTGCGCGGAACGGCCGCTGCCCCAGACAACAGCCACGCTGGCACCGACTCATCGGTGCCGCGCTAAGCCAGCAGCTGCGCGGCAATAACGCCCGCCTCCCTTTAAAAATCCGCCCCGCCCCAGTACAGTGGGCGCATGGAAAAAGCAGCAAACACAGAAGAAGTCACCTTTTACCTGACCGGCCTCCAGGACAGCATTTGCAAGGCTGTGGAGGCATTGGACGGGCGAGCGCAATTTATCGAGGACAGCTGGACCCGCCCGGGCGGCGGGGGCGGCAGATCACGGGTGATGAGCGACGGCGCGATTTTCGAACAGGGCGGCATCAATTTTTCACACGTGCACGGCGAAAACCTTCCCCCCTCCGCCACGGCTGCACGCCCCGAGTTGGCCGGCGCTAGCTTCGAGGCCATGGGCGTGTCGCTGGTACTGCACCCCAAAAACCCCTACGTGCCCACCACGCACGCGAACGTGCGCTTCTTCATCGCCCACAAAGCCGGCCAAGACCCGGTCTGGTGGTTTGGCGGCGGTTATGACCTCACACCCTATTACGGATTCAAAGAAGACTGCATGCATTGGCACCAGACGGCCAAAGATGCCTGCGCGCCCTTTGGGCCCGAGACCTACCCGCGTTTCAAGCAGTGGTGCGATGAGTACTTTTACATCAAACACCGGCAGGAGCCGCGCGGCATTGGCGGCTTGTTTTTCGACGACTACAACACAGGCGGTTACGAGAACGCTTTTGCCTTGATGCAGGCAGTGGGCGACAGCTTTGTCCCCGCCTACCAACCCATCGTCGAGCGACGCGCCGACATGGCATTCGGCGAGCGAGAGCGGGATTTCCAGCTCTATCGCCGCGGCCGTTACGTCGAATTCAACCTGGTCTACGACCGCGGCACGCTGTTTGGCCTGCAGTCGGGCGGACGCACGGAGTCCATCCTCATGTCCATGCCACCGGAAGTTCGCTGGCGCTACCAATGGCAGCCGGTACCCGGCTCACCCGAAGCAAGGCTCTACGAGCAGTTCCTGGTCCATCAGGAGTGGGTTTAGGCGCTTGTATTGAAAAATCGCACGCCTTGCCATTCAGTCACTGCGCTTGAAGACGCCTGTGGTAAAATTTTCTGTTGATTCGGGCTGCCCAGGGAACACCTCCGGCCCGCTAATTTTGTTCCACACCAGACCTAGGAGAGCAGCCGGTGTCAGAGCCCCAACTGCCCAGTATTGAGCGCTACCAACAACACTTAGACATCACCGGACGGTGGTGCCAGCGCAGCGCAACGAAAGGCAAAGGCGGCTCCAGCGCGCATTTCAGCCCCCTGCTGGGTTGGTCTAATCCCTATCCAGAGACCACCGGCTACCTGATCCCTACGCTGCTCAAACTGCACCACCATTTCGGCGATGCCAGCTACCGCGAGACGGCGTTTGCACTGGGCCAATGGCTGCTGGACATCCAGCGAGAAGACGGCTCTTGGCACGGCGGATTACACCCGGCCAAAAAGACTGGCGGCTCAGTGTTCAACACCGGCCAAATCCTCAAGGGCATGGCGGCGCTCTACCGCGAAAGCGATGACCAGCGCTGGCTCGAGGCGGGCAACCGTGGCGCGCAGTGGCTGGCGAACGGTGTTGGCAGCGATGGACTCTGGCCCAGCGGCGATTACAAGGCGAGTCAAACTCCCTCCTACTACACCCACGTCGCCTGGCCAATGCTGGAGATGTGGTCCCTGAGTGACGAATCAAATGTGCGCCAGGCAGCGGAGCGCTACCTCGACAAGATGCTCACGCGCGTGCAAGAGAACGGCGTGGTCTCGCACTGGGGTTTCAAGGACGCTGGCCCCGCCTTTACCCATACCATCGCCTACACCATCCGCGGTTTTCAAGAATGCTCCCGCCTGATCGGTGACTACGAGCGCTACGCCGCTCCCATGGAGCCGGCACTGGAAGTGGTGTACCGCAAGAGCGAACTCAGCAACGGACGCCTGGCCGGCTCCTTTGACGAAAAATGGCACGCTACTGGTGACTACGTCTGCCTCACGGGCAACGCCCAGCTGGCTATCTGTCTGCTGCTGATGGAAGCGCACAAGCCCGACCTGCGACTGGTGAACAGCGCCGGCAAACTGGTGGATTTCGTCGCCCGCGTGCAACGCCAGAACACCCCCATCGCGGGCGTCAACGGCGCTGTCGCCGGCTCCTACCCCCTGTGGGGCAAGTACATGGTCGGTCGCTACCCCAACTGGGCCGCCAAATATTTCTGCGACGCGCTGCTGATGATGCAGGCCCGCATTGCCGCAGAACAAAAAGCACAAGACTCTGCCGCAGCATGAAAATAGCCCTCACGGCCGGATTCGATAAATCCCTGCCCGCCCTGCTCATGGCTGAACGCCTGCGCGCTGACGGCCACCAAGTCAGTGCTGTCGTGGTGGTGTCCCCCTACAGCATCAAACGCGTGCGGCAGATGCTGCTGTCACGCGGTGTCGCTGGAGTCAAAAAAGCGCTCAGCAAAATGCTGCGCGGCGTGGAGAACAGCAACGCTGGCCCCAGCCCACTGCAGACTCTCAAAGCCGAGCAGCAGCTCAAGACCAGTTCCCTGAAAAGCTGGTGTGCAGAACACGCGGTCCACTACCAGGTGGTCAAGGCCATCAACGATCGTGATGCGGTCGCTGCCGTCGCACAAAGCGGTGCGCAGATGCTGGTCTACGGCGGCGGCGGCATCCTGCGCGCCCCCATCATCAACGCGGTTGACGGCAACGTCATCAATCCCCACGCGGGCCCACTGCCCGAGGTGCGTGGCATGAATGCCATCGAATGGGCAACCCTGCTGGGTGAACGCCAAACTGTGACGGTGCACCTGATCGACACGGGCATCGACACCGGCCGGCTCATCTCCGAAACCGCCGTGCCCCTTGCGGCCAATGACAACATCGACACCCTTCGCGCCAAGGCGGTAGCCACGGGCGTGTGCGCTTTGACCGACACTCTCAAGAAAATCCAGTCACCGGCGGATATCAGCACGCAAAACAACGAGGGTAAAACAGCGGGCCGGCAGTGTTATCCACTCGGCCAAGCGCTCTCAGAATTGCTCGCCCTCAAACTCAACAAGCAGCCCCGATGAACCTGAAAAAACTGCAACTGCTCTATTACTCGGTACGTTACACAAGGCCCCATCAGCTGCTCAATCGTCTGGCACTGCAAGTCAAACGCAAAACTCTGGTGCGCATTGCCAAGCCCGACTTCATCGCTAAAACCGCGATGGCCGATCACCGCGCGCTCGCACTCGCCGACCAGCCACCGCTGGCGCCGCTCGCGCCGCGCGGCTACTTGGTCAAGAGCCTGGACAAGGGCATAGAGCTGAACTTCCTCAACCGCGTGCGCCCGCTGCGTGACGAGAAAGGCCGCATCGATTGGCGCCCCGAAGAACTGAAAACAGGCACACGCCTGTGGCTGCTCAACTTGCATTACACCGAATTCTTAGAGGGACTGCCCGCGGATGAAGCTGGGCGCGTCATGCTCGACTGGGTCGAGCAGGTCAAACCTTTTGACCCCGGTTACTGGCTCGACAATTGGAACAGCTACAGCATGTCGATTCGTGTGGTTGTGTGGATGCAACAGCTGGCATCACGCGATCTGGGATTGAACGAGTCAGAACAAGCAAGGATTCAAGGCTCGTTGATCGCGCAGATGCGTTTTTTGCGCAAGAACCTCGAGCTCGATATCTGCGGCAATCACCTGATCAAAAACATCAAGGCACTGCTCTGGGCCGCCGCCTACTTCGAGGGCGAAGAAGCCGCGCGCTGGGGCGTGGAGGGGCAGCGATTGCTGGCACGTGAAGTCAACGAGCAGATACTCGCCGACGGCATGCACTACGAGCTCAGCCCCACCTACCACAACCAAGTATTCGCCGACCTGCTGGACTGCTACACCGCCCTGCCCGCCGACGCAGCGCGTGACGGCCTCGGTAAAACACTGGACCAGATGGTGCAGCTGGTCGCGGATTTCCGCCACCCGGACGGCGGTGTCAGCCTGTTCAACGATTGCGGCTTGTACTTCGCCTACGGTCCAGACGCCTGCTTGGCAGCCTACGGCAAACTGCGCGAAGCAGCCCCTGCACCACAGCAACACATTGCGTTGCCAAGCTCAGGATATTACGGCCTGCGCAGCGACGATGACCTGCTGCTGATCGACTGCGCCGAGCTCGCACCGACCTACCTGCCCGCCCACGGCCACGGCGACGCGCTCGCCTTTGAGTGGAGCGTTGCCGGTCAACGGGTGTTCGTGGATGCAGGTGTATTCGAATACAACCCTGGGCCAAAACGCGCCTACTCGCGCGCCACCAGTGCACACAACACGGTCAATTTAGGCGGCGAAGACCAGAGCGAATTCTGGAAGGCCTTCCGCGTCGGCCGACGCGCCCACATCACGGCTTGCGACTACAGTGCAAGCGCAGACGGCTTTCAGCTGAGTGGCGCGCACGACGGCTACACTCGCCTCACGGGCAAGCCAGTGCACCAACGCCGCTTCGACGTGAGCAGTACCGAGATCAAAATCGAAGATCGGATTCATGGCGGATCAGGGCAGACAGCGCAGGCTGTGTTGCTGCTTCACCCCGACGCCGTCATCGAAAAACAGGACGACAACACCGTGCTCATCACTGTCGGCCCCGCATCTGTCAAAGTCACTGCAAGCGCGCCCATCGAAGTGGAGGACGCCAGCTGGCACCCAGACCAAGGCATTGATCTGGCCACCAAAAAGCTCTGCATCAACTACGGATATGCGCCCTGCAGCGGTACGTTGCAGCTGCAGAAATTGTCCAGCTAAACAGGCGACCCAGAGCCAGCACGAGCCCGCGTTGCCTTTTGCAGTGCGGCCGAGCACAACCGCTCAATTCGCCGGGGGCCGTTGAACCTGCGAAACACACAGCCCATGCCCAAACACCGAGATGGCATCGCTATCCACGGTGCGGTTCGCTCCGCTCGGTGCACCCTGCGGCGAATGGCCAAGCCCACACGCAGACACCCACAAAAAAATGTAGGGTGCCGTTGAGCCCGCGAAACGCACCGTGATCGCACAAACACCACGGTGAAATTGGCCAAGACATGACCGCCCCAGCGACACAACTGCGGCGGCTCGCAGGACAGCGCGACTGCAATGCTATAGTGCCCCCATTGAAGTCAACATTGGTATACCGCCCGTGGAAGATTCACCGTTACGCACCCATTTCGAGATTCACCTCGGCGAGCAGCGCCTCGAGCGCCGCGCGATCAGCGGCGATGAACTCATCGGCCGCGGCCGCCACCTGATTGCCAAAACATTGCTCGATGGCGGCGTCGCCACGGTCGACGCTCTCTCGGCTGACAATCCTTTGATCTTCTCCGCGGGCCCGCTGGCAGGCACCAATTTCTCCAACGCCAACCGCATCAGTGTGGGCTGTCGCAGCCCGCTCACCGGCGGCATCAAAGAGGCCAACGCCGGCGGCACCATGGCCTTCAACTTGGGCCAACTGTCGCTGTCCGGCTTTACTCTGCACGGCGCCTGCAAGGATTGGAGCCTGCTCTATATCAATAAGGAGGGCGAGCTCAGCTTCCACGACGGCGCCCATCTGGTCGGCCGGCCCAACACCGAGCTAGCTACCGAACTGCACGAACAATATGGCAAAAAGGCCAGCCTGGCGCTCTGCAGCCAGGTGGGTGAATACGGTGGGCTGATGGCCGGCATTGCCTTCTCAGACACAGACCAACGCCCCACCCGCTTTGCCGCTCGCGGTGGCGTGGGCGCTGTGATGGGCAGCAAGCGCGTCAAGGCGATCGTGGTCGACAGCAACCGCATGCCACCCTTCAGCGACCGCAAAAAGCTGATGGGCAGCGTGAAACAATACAACCGCTGGCTGGACGAGACCCCCGCCATCCAGACCCTCAAAGAGCTGGGCACGGCAAGCGTGGGTGATTACACCAACGAGGTGGGCGGGCTGCCCACGAACAACTTCAGCGCTGGCCGCCAAGAGCCCGACAGCGACGGCTTCCATTTAGGCGGCGCCCACATCCGCGAACTCAACCTGAGCCGCGGCGGCAACACCTCGCACGCCTGCATGCCAGGCTGCCAAATCAAATGCTCTAACGTCTATTTCGGCGCGGACGGCAAAGAGATGGTCTCGCCGGTCGAATACGAAACCCTGGGGTTGATGGGCACCAACTGCGGCCTGCGTGACCCCGATGATTTGGCGCGGGTGAACGCCCTCGCCAACGACCTCGGCATCGACACCATTGAGGCCGGCGCCACACTTGCCGTGTTGATGGAAGCCGGGCTCGCGCCTTTTGGCGATGTCGCATTCATGATCGAGGCACTGGATGTGCATATCCGCCAGGGCACTGCACTGGGGAAAATATGGGCACAGGGCGCCGGGGCTGTGGGCAGACACTACAAGGTAGAGCGCGTCCCGGTGATCAAGAACCAGGCGATCAGCGCCTACGACCCCCGCGTGATAGAGGTGACGGCCTTGTCAATGATGACCACAGCCCAGGGCGCGGACCACACCGCGGGCAACGCACCCTCATACGAGTGCGCGGGCAAGAGCCTGGATGAGCTCATGGCCGCCAGCCTGGACATGCAGATTCTCTGCGCCGCGGCGGATTCACTGGGGCTTTGTGTTTTTGGTCGCAGCGTCACCCACGAGAAGCTCGATTTCATGACCCAAACCTTGGGCGATGCTTACGGTGTAACCCTGGATCACGATTTCTACCGCGCGCTGGGCAGAGACACACTGATCCTAGAGCAGGCTTTTAACAAGGCCGCGGGCTTCACCGATCAGGACGACGAGCTGCCGAGTTTTTTCTACGACGAAGCGCTGCCGCCCAGCGGCAAGAGAGCGCGTTTTCACGCCGCCGAGATCAATGCCGCCGATGCCCGCTGGTGGCCTGGCGCACCCAACACTTAAATCCCCACTGCGGGCCTCAGCCCTTGCCGCTCTCAGCGACAAAGGCCAGAGCCTCTTCCGCCAGTGCACGCCACTGATCGACGTCCCGGTTGGGAATGCTCAGCCACTCTTTGAAGGTCCGGCCATTGGGGGCGAAAGGCTCTCCCGTGCCCGCCTCAATCAGAGCCAGCACGCGATCTTTGGGCAACTTAACGATCAAGTCTCCTGTCTGGCGATCGGCAGAGGCAAAAAAGCCACCCGCCACACGCAGACAGGGCAGCCCCATCATCGTGCCGCGCTCAGCCCCGTGCGCCGCCACCATGTCGGCGAGCAGCGCATCGAAGGGCTGCATCAGCGCCTCGCCTTCAGCCGCCACTCAGAGCCCCTTCATCACGTAGCGCAAGGTCTCGACCACCTGTGCCGGTGTTGTGGCCCAGGCGTTGGCCGCCGCGTCCACTTCTTTCAGCGGGTGCACAATCGACTCATCGTGCAGCGTTATATACGGCGTGCCCATGGCAGCACAGTAACCGGCGTCAAAAGCCGCGTTCCACTGCTTGTATTTATCGCCGAATCGAATCACCGCGATATCTGCTTGCTGCAATAGGTTCGCCGTTCGCATGGCGTTCACCTTGGCACTCTGGTGGTCCCGCCAGAACTGGCTCTGCTGCTCGCCGAGATGGTCTCCCGCTGCGTCAGAGGCATCATGATCTGTCACCGCGGAGACAAATTCCAGACCCAGGCCCGCCGCCTCGCAGCCAGCGATGATCTGCTCGCGCCAATCGGTGTGAATCTCCCCTGATAAATACACAGTCCAACTCATGACACTTACTCCTGTTTTCACCCGTTGATTGCACTGCAGTATAAACCATCACCTGCTTGTCGCTTCTCTCCCACAAAGTTGCCGCATTTCCTTTATGCCACCGCGGAAATCTGTGGAAACATAGGGCTGTCTCCACAGCTTCGAGGGTGTTTTGATGTCAATGAAAGTCGGTTTTATCGGGCTGGGCAATGTCGGTGGCAAGCTCTCGGGCAGCTTGCTGCGCAACGGCGTTGATCTCAGCGTGCTCGATCTGGACAAATCCACGGCGCAGCCCTTGTTAGACAGTGGCGCCAATTGGGCCCACAGCCCACGCGAGCTGGCGGACGCTGTGGATGTACTGATCACCTGCCTGCCCAACCCAGCGGCCTCCGCCGAGGTGCTGGAAAACCCTGAGACAGGTGCGTTGCTCGGCCTCGGCAAGGGAAAAATATGGGCGGAGATGAGTACCACCGACCAGAGCGAAGTGCAACGCCTGGGTGAACGCGTCCGCGCCACAGGTGCCGAGGCACTCGACTGCCCCGTCTCTGGTGGCTGCCACCGTGCCGACACTGGCAATATCGCTATATTCGCCGGCTGCGAACGCGAGACTTTTGAGCGCATGTTACCGCTTTTGACAACCATGGGGCGGCGCGTCTTGCACACCGGCGAGCTGGGCTCCGCCTCCGTGCTCAAGGTGATCACCAACTACCTCGCCACCGCCAACCTGGTCAGCGTCTGCGAAGCTCTGGTAACAGCCAAAGTCACGGGCATGGATCTGGGCACAGCCTTTGAAGCCATCAAGATCAGTTCAGGCAATTCCTTTGTGCACGAGACCGAAAGCCAAATCATCCTCAACGGCAGCCGCGACATAAGCTTCACCATGGATCTGGTCAGCAAAGACGTGGGGTTGTTCGCCGCCCTGGCAGAGAGATCGGGCCTGGCACTGGAATTAGCACCGCTGCTGGTGGATATCTTTGCCGACGGGGAAAAACGCTACGGCCCACGGGAACTCTCACCGAACATTATCAAACGACTGGAGGAAGCAGCGGGTGTCGAATGTCTAGCACCGGGTTTTCCCGCCGAAATGAGCGACGAAGAGCCAGAAGAGCCGGGTTATGAGGTGATCCCTCCGGGCCGCTCCGCCTGAGTCAGCCCACACCTTTTTACGCAAAAAACTGTAGGGTGCCGTTGAGATTGCGAAACGCACCGCTCGCGCCCAAATGCCGAGACGGCATCACCTCACGAAACGATTTGCACGGGGCACCCTGCAACTTGCGCTTAGGCCTCGTCAAAACAAGCGGCTAAACCTGTGGCCAGATCAGGGTAGCGCAGCGAAGCGCCGAGCAGTTCGCGCATGCGGCTGTTATCAATGCGCCGCGATTCGTCCATGTAGCTGCGCAGGCCCTCGCTCCACTGCGCCTGCAGCTGCTCTCGACTGGCCTCGGGCAGCCGCGGCAAGCCCGCCGCGTCAGCCAAGCAATGAAAGTACTGGGTCATGCTAGAAGGATTGCCATCGGCCACGTTGATCACCGTCGCGCTGCCGCTGACGGCCTGCACTGTATCGAGCAGATCATCCACGTGCACCCGGTTGCTCCAGGGGGATTGTTGCTGCGACAGCAGCGGCTTGCCACTGTGCAATCGACGCAGTGGCAACTTGCCCGGGCCGTAGATGCCCGCCACGCGCAGCACGGCAAGGGCGACACCTGCGGCTTCGCTGAACTGTGTCCAGGCTTGCTCGGCGTCCACTCGGCGCTTGGCGCGATCCGCCGCGGGCCGTAAGGCCGCCGCTTCATCGACCCAGCCACCCGCACAATCACCGTAGACGCCAGTGGTGGAGATAAGCACCACATTTGCAGGCAGCACACCGGCCTGCTGCAAGGTATCAATGAGGCGGCGACTGCGCGCATCGTGCAACACATCACTGCTGGGCGGTGCGAAATAATACAAACGAGCCCCCGCACATACGCGCAGCAAAGGCTGCAGATCATCTTGATCCAAGTCGAGCGACAAACGCGAATTGTCAGCCAGCGCCGTGCGCGCCACACCGATACAACTGACGCCCTGCGCCGACAAGCGATGCTGCAGCCGTGTGCCCACGTAACCACAGCCGATCACAACGTCGGAAGCACTGCAGGGCACGGGGTTCACGCCTTGTGCCCACGCTGCCAAAGCAGCCCGTGTTTGGGCGCAAAAACAAAAGCCAAGAGAAAAAACAAGCTCAACAACATCACGATGGTCGGGCCGGACGCGCTGTCCAAGTAATAGCTCAGCCACACACCGCCCACGCTGGCGCTCACGGCCAGCGCCACACTGGTGGCCAGCATGGCGGCAAAACGATCACAGAGCAGGTGCGCGATAGCGCCTGGCGCGATCAACAGCGACAGACCCAATATCAGCCCCACTGCCTGCAGGGCCAAGACAACGGTCAGCGAGAGCACAACGAGCAGGCCGTAGTGCAGGAACTTCACCGGCAGCCCGATCACTCGCGCGTGGTCGGGGTCAAAGGAGAAAACCACCAGGTCGCGCCAGTAACAAAAGAACAATAGCAGCACCAGCACCACGGCCACAGCCGCCTCGAAAATATCGCTTTGATCGACGCCGAGAATATCGCCCAACAAGATGTGATCCAGGTGCACATCGGTGTGGATTTGGCTGAACATCACCACCCCCAGACCAAACATCCCTGAAAAGACAACCCCCAACACCGTGTCGGATTTCAGCCTGCTGTTGTCGGAGACAAATCCCGCGCTGACCGCACACAACAGACCCGCGGCAAAAGCGCCCACCGACAAAGGCAAGCCCACGACATAAGCCAAGACCACACCCGGCAGCACCGCATGCGACACCGCGTCGCCCATCAGGCTCCAGCCCTTGAGCACCAGATAGGGCGACAACACACCCGCCATCACGGCGATCAACACCACCATCATCAGCGCCTGGCGCATGAAGCTAAACTGCCAGGGCTCCATCAGCACATCAATCATGGCTGGCCTCCAACACGCGCAACCGGCGTTTTGCCGCGAGCACCCCGTGTTTGGGCGCAAACAAAAACACCAAGACAAACACCAGCGTCTGCAAAACGACGATCACACCACCGGTGGCACCGTCCAAGAAATAACTGATGTAGGCACCAAAAAAACTGCAGAAGGCACCGATGAACACGCTCAATGCGATCAAACGCGGAAAACGATCCGTGAGTAAATAGGCGGTCGCTCCTGGCGTCACCACCATGGTGATCACCAAAAAGGCCCCGACTGTCATCATCGCCGCCACTGTGCAGGCACTGAGCAGCGCAAAAAAGAGAATTTTCAAACGCGGCGGGTTCAACCCCACCGACCAGGCGTGGTTCTCATCAAAAAACACCACCAGCAGATCTTTCCAGCGCAGCATCAGCACCAACAGGGAGACACTGGATATAATAATGAGCTGCAGCGTATCTTCTGGCGTGATCGCCAAGATGTTGCCGTAGATAATGGTTTTCACATCGATGGGCGTGGGCGAAATTGAGACGATGAACAAACCAAAGCCAAAAAAACCGGTAAAAATCAACCCGATCACCGCGTCCTCACGCAGCCGCGAACGCTGGCTCACAAACAAGATGGCCGCCGCCGCCAAGCCACCCGACAAAAAGGCACCCACCGAGTAGGGCAGCCCCAGAATATAGGCACCTGCCACCCCTGGCACCACGGAGTGTGACAGCGCATCGCCGATCAACGACCAGCCCTTGAGCATCAAATAGGCGGACAAAAAGGCACACACGCCTCCCACCAGTGCGCTCACCCACATGGCGTTCACCATGTAGCTGTACTGAAAGGGAATCAGCAATTCATCCATCACTGTTACCGTCGCTCTTGCCTTTGGGCGACTGCTCTTCGCCGTCGCCGTAAAACACCACTGGGCGCTCGTCATCGGTGATAACAGTGACACTGCGCGCGTCTTCGTCGTCGTGCAGATCGCTGCCGCCGAGCACAAAGTGGCGCAATACGCCGCCAAAGGCGCGCTCGAGATTGGCGCGGGTGAAGACTTCAGCGGTGGGGCCCGCTGCCAGCACGGTGCGGTTGACCAAGATCACCTGGCCGCAAAAGTCAGGCACCGAACCCAAGTTATGCGTGGAGACCAACATCACCCGCCCCTCGTCACGCAGCTCCCGCATCAACGCGACAATGCGGTCCTCGGTCTGTACATCGACGCCGGTAAAAGGTTCATCGAGCAAAATCAGCTGACTGTCCTGCGCCAGTGCACGGGCCAGGAACACCCGTTTCTTCTGCCCGCCGGAGAGTTCCCCAATCTGCCGCTCGCGGTATTCAGCCATGCCGACGCGGGCCAATGCCTCATCGACAGCGGCGTGGTCACGCGGCTTGGGCCGGCGCAGCATACCCATGTGGCCGTAGCGGCCCATCATCACGACATCCTCGACCAAGACCGGGAAATCCCAGTCTACGTCTTCGTTCTGCGGCACGTAGGCGATTTGATTGCTCTTCAGCGCGTCACGCACCGACTGGCCATAGACAGAGACGGCGCCGTGGGTTACAGGCGCAAAACCCATGATCGCTTTGAAAAGCGTGGATTTGCCCGCGCCATTCACCCCCACCAAACCACAGATAGTGCCCTTGGGGATCTCGAAACTGGCGTCCCGCAAGGCCGTCATGCCATTGCGGTAGGTCACCGTGAGGCCCTGAGCGCTCAGGGCCGCTGTTTCACTCACTGCGCTGACTCGGTCAGGCCCTGCGCGATGGTGTCGGCCGTAACACGCAAAAGATCGAGGTAGCTGGGCACAGGACCGTCAGCTGTGGACAGAGAATCCACGTACAACACCCCGCCGTAACGAGCGCCCGTCTCGCGTGCAACTTGCTTGGCGGGCTTGTCGGAGACAGTGCTCTCACTGAACACCACCTGGATGCCCTCTTGCCTGATGGTGTCTATAACCTTGCGCACCTGCTTGGGGGTGCCGGTAGCATCGGCGTTGATAGGCCAGAGGTACAGCTCCCGCAAATCCAAATCACGCGCCAGATAACTGAAAGCCCCTTCGCTGCTCACCAACCAGCGCTGCTCCGGCGGCACCTGCGCTAGGGCCTCCACGATGGGTGCTTTCAGCGCCTTTATTTCAATGGCATAACGCGCCGCATTGGCGTTATACACCGCGGCGTTGTCTGGATCATGCTCGGCAAACGCTGCCCGTATGTTTTCCACGTAGATCAAGGCGTCGTCAAAAGACATCCAGGCGTGTGGGTTCGGTTTGCCCGCGTAGGGCCCTTCGCCTATGCCCATCGGCTCAACGCCATCACTGACCACCGCTTCAGGCACACCGCGCAATTCTTCAAAAAAACGCTCAAACCACAGCTCCAGACGCAGGCCATTCCAAAGAATAAGATCCGCCTTCTGCGCACGAATCAGATCGCGCGGAGTCGGTTTGTAGTTGTGAATTTCCGCACCTGGCTTGGTGATCGAGACCACCTCAGCCGCTTCCCCGCCCACCTGCCGCGCCATGTCAGCGATCACTGTAAAGGTGGTGACCACTTTAAAATCCGCCGCTTGCAGCGGAGCAAGTGGCATCAACAAACAGAGCGCTGCGCCAAAACGAAGAGACAGATTGCGCATAACAGGGGTAGCCATGATCAGAATTCCACGTGAACCGTTAAATTTGCCTAGGTAGACAATATTAGCCTTGGCTAACTTTTCAGGCAATCAATATTTCCTGAACATGCGTTACAATGGCCTCGACGATCACCAGACAGGACCTCGCGAGCTCGCACTACCTATGAACGACGACAACCATCGGCGCACCCCAGCCGAACAGGCCGCGGCCTTCAGTCGCGTACGCGAAGCGCATCAGACCGAAGTCGCCGAAGACTACGTGGAACTGGTGGATGACCTGATCGCAGAGAAAGGAGAGGCTCGCGCCGTCGATCTCGCCGAACGCATGGGCATCAACCCCGCCACCGTCAACAAAACTGTCAAGCGTCTGCAGCGCGAGGGTTATTTAACCGCAGAGCCTTATCGGTCTATATTCTTGACTGCCGCGGGCAAGGCCATGGCCGAGCACTCACGCGAGCGACACTTGCTGGTGTATCGCTTTCTCAAGGCCATCGGGGTATCAGAGGAAACAGCGCTGCTCGACGCCGAAGGCGTGGAACACCACGTCAGCGAAGAGACACTGGATTGCTTTAAAAAAATTATCGACCGGCAGAAGAAATAGTCCCCTGCCACACGATCAAGCCCGCTGCATGACTATCACAAATCAGCGCACGCGCGCGCTAATACGAGTTGGCTGCCTAACTGCCTTGTACGACTGCAAAAACTTCTTGGCGTAAAACCCCCTTTCCGCCGAAAATCTAATGTCTTGCGGCTTAAGCACAGGGCGCGTCAGTGCGTCTTCCATGTCACTGAGCGCAGAATTGAATTGGGTGTCCGTCACTAGATCGGGATAACTTTTCAGCAACCAGCGCGCCTCCTCCAAATGGCTGAGCGCGACGGAAATTTTTGCGAACGTGGCGTGGTACCGCCCCTCTTCGATGAGGATTATCGCAATCACGCTGGGCGGAGCGAGGGTTATTCTCTCCCGCGCGGTAGCGAGATGGCGCATCGCTGTTTCCTGGTCCCGCTGAATGATCGCCGTTCTCGCCAAGGCAGTGAGCACCAACAGGCTGTTGACCGCGTCCAGCTTAGAGCGCCCCTGCGACACAGCCTGCCGCATGCTGTGCGGCAAGACCCAGCCAGCGCACTTCGCGCCCTGATACGAGACTGCATCGGCTTATTGCATCAACCCAAGCTGGTAGTTTTCTAGGTCTTCGCTGTCAGTGGCCAGTTTCAGCCCCTGCATTGTGCACATGCGCGACTCGCGGTACATCCCAGCGTCGTTGATAACTTCGCCGAGAATGGCGACGAGCTGTCAATGCTCCTGCGCGTGCTTTCCCCGTTCAGCCACGGAGGCGGCCATGTCTGGAAAATTCGCCAAGCTGTCTTTGAAACAGTAGCTGCGCCGCGACATCAACAACATGGTGCGCTGGGTGGCAGAAAGAGCGCCGATCTCTCGAGCCCTTTCGCCTCGACCCACCGCTGGGAACAAAGCGCCAGGCTAGAGCCACTGTGCTGCCAACAGCTGAACCGCTGCGAGAACGCGCACATGGGCCGAACAGGACATTTGCAGCCGGATAAAACGCGAGAAATCAGCGTTCAAAGTGTCGATATCGGCGTATTGGCTGACGAGTTCGACCGCCATGCCATCGATCACTGCCAGAGGCGTTGAAGCCTTGGCGAGATCAGCAACGCCCTGCCCTATGGCGGCTAAGCGCCCCGCTCGCTACCCAATACGCGCGGCGCCGGTCAGCTGCGAGCGCAGTTGAAACGACCATGGACTACCTATGAGAACACCAGCACTGGGCGCTCTCGGACACACTGCTTTAGACCTTATACCAGCCCTTGCCATGATCAGCGCTCTAGCCCTGAGGAACTCAGTTGATCACAAGCAACCACGGGCTATCAAATTACTGTCTTGAAGCAGTCTATTCGTGGCGGTCGCCGTGCACGTATTTTGCAGTTACTCTAGCAATATTCCGAGCAGATCCGGTCAGGCTTTGCTCTTGCATGAAACGCGGGATTCTCTAGAAAGGGATTATCTCGTCGAGTTAAGTTCGACATGAACACTTCCGCACTACTAACAAGCTACCCAGCTCTGACGGAGATAGGCAATTGATGGAATTCAAACCCAAGGCGCGCTCGAACGCAGAGAATAACGGATTGCTTTTGATCCGCCTCGCGGTGGGCTTACTGATCCTGATGGCGGGACTGCAAAAGGCGTTCAACCCCGATCAATTGGTTGAATTTGCGGATGCCATGACAAGCATCAGCCTGCCCAAAGAAGCCGTTTACATTATTTTCTTGTTCGAAATCTTCATGCCCTTGATGCTCATTCTGGGTGTGCTGAGCAGGCTGGCAGCGGGGTTTGTCATCGCCTATCTGCTGGTGGCTATTTTTGCTATCAGCTTTGATTTTTTGTTTGAGATGGTACCTGGACGTGGCCACGCCCTTGAATCCGAATTTTTCTTCCTGCTGGCAAGCTTGGCTATCTGCTTTCTGGGCAGTGGCGACAAGGCACTCTACCCGGACTGAATTTACTAAGATCGGCTCGGGTGTTTCTCCCTGGCCTTTCAGCAGGCCTAAAAAAACCCAGGATTTACCTGGGTTTTTTGTTGATAGCGAAAATGCGCTTTTTATCTAGAAGATCTTTTCCCTGCTCGACGGGCGAAGCCCATCAGAGGAAGCAGCCCCAACCACAGTGCTGCACCGCCGCCACCACTGCTGCTACCGGTCGTGGTGCCACCAGTTGTGGTTCCGCCCTGCCCCGTGACAGCATTGCTGACGTCGACACTGCCCGGCGCCGCAACTGTGCCACTCTGAATTGTTGCAGCAGCACCGCTGGTGCTGTTCTGGTAGGCCGTTACTTGCACGCGATAACTGCCCGCCGCAAGGCTGATGATATTGGCGCTGCTGTTATCACCGCCTTCGATGGTTTCTGTCGTCCAGTTAAGCCCGTCGTCTGCTGAGTAGGCGACAAAATAACCGTCCGCTG
Source organism: Granulosicoccaceae bacterium (assembly GCA_033852095.1). Taxonomy (GTDB): domain Bacteria; phylum Pseudomonadota; class Gammaproteobacteria; order CALCKW01; family CALCKW01; genus CALCKW01. The sequence goes on from JAWSVD010000029.1 coordinate 89,673, forward strand.
CGAGCACACCTGTCCAGCTGACCAACATCGCGTTGGCACCGTTGGCCACCGCAGTGACACCGCTGACAGAAGCCAATGCCGGCGAGATTGGCAGCCCACTCGTGCCGGAACCAGAGGAAATACCCGTGCCTGTAGTATCGACATTTGCAGAAGCGATCTGCCCCGCACTTGGCAAGTTAAGTGTGCCGCCCAGGCCACTGCCAGCCACCACAAAATAATTTAAGTGGGTGTTATTGCTGTAGTCCGGGATCTGCCCTGTCACGGCGCTGCTCGATGCATTCAATCGCTGCAGCGAATCTTTGGAGACTTCCAATACCTGAGTAATATCGGCACTCAAGTTCGCAGTATTGTTGATGTTCAAGACCTGCAAAGACGACCCGCCGATGCCGCCTGCCAAACCTGTCAGGTACAAATTGTCGTTCAGGCCAGCGTACTGGAGTTCGGTGAGTCCACTCAAATCAGGCAACTCACCGGAGAGGCGCGTATTGTCCAGAAACAAGCCCTCGAGCCGTTCTAAGTCCTGCAGCCCTGTCGCCTCGCCACTGAGATTGTAATTGCCCACCAGATTGAGCGAGCGAACACTGCTCTTCACCGGGGCCAGAGCTGCCATCAGCGCGCTCATGTTGCCGTGCATCTCGGCGAAAGGAATTTCCAAACTGACGATTTCACCGCCGCTGCAGAGCACACCTGCCCAGGTGTCGCAGGCGGCGCTTTCGCCACCGATGACCCAGGGATCCCCGGCAAAGCTATTGCGAACACCGTCAATGCCCGCCAGGCCCTGCGTGTATTGGCCGACACCGCTCCATGTATTGGCATTGACCCAGTAGGTGTTGGGGATATCGACGGACATGATACTGCGAAGTGATTGCTGGGACGCGGCACTGGTGCCTGCGTGGGCGAAACTACTCAGTGCCATCGTGACAGTCACTGCGGCCAGGGAACGCTTGAGAATCATCATAGTTTGCTCTCTTCTTAGTCATCAAAATAGGCGGGCAATACACGGCTTTGCCGAACCTTTATGTTCGATCGCACCGGCGGCGAAGCGCGGGCAAATCAAACAAAACGTCATTGAGGAGACTTTATAACCAACTGGACAAAATCGGGGCGTGCGCTGTGTATCAAAAATGCTATAGACGCAAGAAACACGGGAGAGACCGAGAATTGCGCCACAGTGCGACCGGGCTTCTACCGGGAAATTGACAGAAAAATGCGAAGCGGCTCACAAAACAGCGGAGCTGCTGCGACGGTACTGTGAGGGTGACTGAGCGGCCTGCGATTGCCACAGCCGACGCAGGCTTCGCTCATCCGCAAAACCGCAGCGCTCCGCCACCTGCGCGATACTCAGCACCGTCTGCGCCAACAGCTGCTTGCTCAGCTCCAAACGCGCCAACTGCAGATAGTTTTGAATGGATTCGCCGGTTGCCAGCTGGAACCGGCGCCTAAACTGCCGCTCGCTCAAGCAAGCCTGCTGAGCAAACTGCTCTACCCGCCACCGTGCGCCAGGTGATTGCATGATGTCATCTTGGATGGCGTGTATGTGGCCCTGCACATGATTGCGGTGCTGCAGCCAGAAGCTGAGGGTTTGCGCATTGCCGTCGCGGCGCTGATAGACCACCAGGTCGCGCGCGATCTGCTGCGCTACGCCAGCATCAAAAAACCGCGCCACCAAACGCAGGCTCAAATCGATACCCGTGGAGATACCCGCACTGGTGGTGAAAGGCCCGTCTTCGACGTAGAGACAGTTTTCTTTCACGGTGGCGGCTGGGGCTGCGACACGCAGTTGCGTGAGCAACTCATGGTGTGTGGTGCAATTCCTACCATCGAGCAAGCCCGACTGAGCCAACAACAGCGCGCCGGAACACACCGCTCCCACACACGCATATTGCAAGGCGTGCTGCGCCACCCAGGCCACCGCCTGCCGCCCCTGCTCACCTTGCAGCTGGTGCGACATACGGCTGCTGCCGATTACCAGCAGCGCCGCCTGCGGTGGAATATCGGTGGGCAGAGCTTCCAGCTCAGCGAGAGACAAACCCTGCGCCGACACCAGCTGCTTGGCAGGCCCTATATACCGCAGTTGCAAATCTAGCCGCGCACTGGCAAACACCTGCGCAGGCCCCGCCAGATCCAGCAGATGCACCTCGGGCAGCACGAGTAAATCAACGTGCTCAAGCCTGCCGCCACTGACAGATTCAAGACGACGCATAAGCTCGGCTTGTGGACTGGCGGCTGATTAAGCGATCAAAATACAAACAATCAAAGGCACTGGCCGCAGGGTCCGCAGCAAAACCGTCACGGCAGCCGGTGTTACAAAACCCCACCTGAAATCCACGGTAGTCGGTCAACGCATCCGCAGAGACGGGCTTGCCCGATCGGGGGCAGCGGCAATTCAAGCTCGCGTCCGTTGCGCGCGCTCGAATATGATCAACCGAGACCACAGCCGCAAAGCGCCCGGCGAGCACCATCTCCGTGTGCGCCTTGATCTGCGCCACGCTCGACACCTCGCCGTTCGGCAGCTGCATGTCGAAAGTGTGCGTGGCGTCCATGACGTACTCCACTTCATACCCCGCGTCACTGGCGACGCGCGCCGTGGTCTCGCAACACTGTTCGGTGCGCAGGCCGCTGATCAGCAGGCGGCTAATACCGCGCTGCACCAACCAGGGCTCCAGACCGGACTCTGACAGTGCATTGTGCACCCGCTTGTGAAATACAGGATCACCCGGCAACCTGTCTACCCACGCCATGGGCTCTACAAAACCCGAGGCCAGCGAAAAAGGCCCGCGGCTGACATGGTAGACAAAGATCACCGGCCAAGATTGGTTGCGGGCGTGGGCAATCAAATTGTTCTGCGCAGACTGGTAGGCGGCGAGATCTTGTTCAGTCCAAAATGGCATCTGCTCAAAGGACTGCTGTACATCGATAACCAGTAGGGCTGTGTTGCTCATGTCGCTCTCTCCAAACTATTCATAACAAAGTAGAGCTCCAGTTTCAGCTTTGGGCCGCGCCACAGCCACACCAATACAGACAAGCACCGGACACATTCGGCCATCTTAAGCTACAGATGATATCGAATCACCTGCTCCGACTGCCCTGTTTTTTCAGTACTACAGCGACTTTCTCGGCTCCACCACTGCACTGGAAAACACCAGACCGGCGATCAGCGACATAAACAGCATAAAACTCTGCACCCCAATTTGATCGGCCGGTAATATCTGCTGACCGCTGACGGCCGCGTTGAGACCCACGTAGACCTTGCTGCCAGGCACCAGGATGACGATGCCCTGCAAGGTCACAAGTACCGCCGGCGCATTGCGCCAGCGGGCGAACAAATTGGCGTAGATGCCCACGGCGAAGGCCCCGGCAAAGGCGGCGAGCGCGAGACCGAGCTCCGGCCGCAGATAGTCACTCACCGCAAACGCCAAAAGCCCCGAAGCCACCCCCCAGGGTGCGTCACGCCACTGTGTTTTGAACACCACGGCCAAACAACAGGACAGCAATAGAACCGCTGGCCAGACCAGAACATCGGGCACCGCAGGGGCATCCAGGGGACTGACAACGCCCCACAGCTGCACGCCGAGCGCAGCACCCAAGACCGTGCCGAAGTACAGCTTGAACAGCACCATCAGCGCATCCATGATGCGCGCGGTGCCAGAGATCAGCTCGCGGGCGGCCAGATCCCTCAGCCCCAGAGCCAATGACAACCCGGGCACAAACACCACAATACTGGAGAGCACCAACAAGGGCTGGTTGATGCGCGGCTCAACGGTGGCGGCAGCCACAGCCAAGAAGGCAACCGTGGTTGCAGCCAGGGGCTCCAACATCTGCGCAATGCGCGGACTGCGCTCGGCCAACCACACCAAACCGTAGACAACTACGCCCAGCCCCAGGGAGAACAAGACATCCGGCCAAGTCGCCCGCATAAGCAACGCAAAAGCAGCGGGTATCAGGGAAAAAGCCAACAACGTCACGCCTGTGGAGTACACCGGCCCAGCAGACTCTATCTCCCCCAAGCCTTGCATCGCTTGCTCTAGGCTCATGCCGCCCAGCACGAAATTTTCAACCAGCGCATCGGCGCGGGCCAGCGACCCCAGATCAAGCTCCCCCGGCGCCACGCGCATGGAGTAGTTATAGACTTGCTGTTCGGGAGTCTCCACAGGCCACAGACAAAAGATCAGCGAAGTCGGGTTGACCAAAAAATGCCCGCCCATCTGCAGGTGTTCAGCCACGTTGTTGAGGTGCGCCTCCAGCCGGTACGCAGGCGTACCATAGCGATGCAACATGCCGCCCAAGCGGATGAGGAAAGCGCGTTTTTGCAGCACTGAGGGCTGTGCGGTTTGAGGCGACAAGCTGGGCTCCTATTGAATGCTCCGAACGGCGATGATGCTACTTGATAACAGGCCATCAAGTGCAACAAGCTATCAGCCCGGCCTCACATGCAGGCACGGTCAGCATGACCAGAGCGCCCGCACACATGCCGCGCAAAGCGTTGCTTAAGGCCCGCAATCGGGTATTGTTGAGAGGATCAACAACGATGCAAATAAATACACCGCATCAAGCCGCTCTCGGACAGCCTTCGAAAGACGCTTGAGCCATAGACAGAGCCTGGCGATCCCAGGCATTTTGGGGTTACATGAGCCGCAGCAACACCCTTACATCAGCGCCTCTACCAGGGCGTTCGCATCCGCAGCTGCACAGCCTCGCAGCGAAGCCAACCACAGCTAAAGCGCGGCTCTTGCTCGGTCTGCTCTGTGCTCTGCCTACCATCAGCATGGCACTCGATCTCGGTCCACGGCCCGAATTCCCACCGAGCGATACTGACCGCGTTCGCCTCGGCCAGCAGCTGTTTTATGATCCGATTCTCTCGGGCAATCAGAACATCAGCTGTGCCACCTGCCACCACCCCAACTTCGGCACCGCCGACGCGGTGTCCCTGGCCATTGGCGAAGGCGGCAAGGGCCTGGGCCGAGAGCGACAGTTCGGCCACGACAACCTGCCCGAACAGCGCATCCCGCGCAACTCGCCAGCGCTGTGGAATTTAGGCGCCACCGAGTTCGATACCTTTTTTCACGACGGCCGCTTGGAATCTGACAGCAGTCAGGCCAATGGCATCCGCACGCCGCTGGGCGCAGACATGAGCCGCGGTTTCCAGTCGGCGCTGGCGGCCCAAGCGATGTTCCCGGTGTTGTCCCCCGACGAAATGGCTGGCCACTATTCGGAAAACGACGTGAGCCGAGCGGTGCGATTGGGCATGCTCAGTCAACCCGGCGGCGCCTGGGACTTGATCGCGGCTCGGGTGCTGGATATACCGGCCTACGCGCAGGCATTTGAACAATCTGCACCGGGCGAAAAAATCACTTTTGCAGCAGTCGCCAATATGATCGCCGATTTCATCGCCCATGAGTGGCGCGCGGACAACAGCCTGTTCGACCGCGTCATGCTCGCCAAAGCCGAACTGCCCGCCAGAGCACAACAGGGCATGGATCTGTTCTACGGCAAGGCGCAGTGCAGCACTTGTCATTCGGGTTGGTTCCAGAGCGATCATGATTTCCACGCGATCGCACTGCCGCAGATCGGCCCGGGCAAGGCGGCGCGCTTTGAATCCCACGCCCGCGACGAGGGCCGCATGCGGGTGACGGGCGATGCGGATGACGCCTTCAAATTTCGCACCCCCTCCCTGCGCAACGTCACCCTCACCGCGCCCTACGGCCACAACGGCGCCTTCGCCAAGCTCAGGGACATGGTGCAGCACCACCTGGACCCTGTGGCCTCGCTGCGGCGCTATGACATAGAGTTATCCCTGCTGCCGGATTTCCCCGGCGCGCAAGATCAGCGCATATTGGCAGACCCCGCCGCCATCGACGCGATCGCAGCGGCCAACGAGCTTGAAGCCCAGACACTCAACACGGCGGAGCTCGAGCAGATCATCGCCTTCCTCGGCACGCTGGAAGACGCGCCAGAACGCCTCGGCGTACCGAACGAAGTCCCCAGTGGTTTGGCGGTGGAGCAGTAGGCACTGATACAGCACACCCCTTGTGGCCGCTAAGCCGCAGGCGCACCGGCGGCATGCCCACGATAACGCGCCGAACCTAGGGGCGCCTCAGCTGCACTGTCTGATTGCTTTCCATCGTCTGCCAATCACCGACCGCTCCCTGTGGCCAGATCACCCGCAGCTCCACCTCGCCCGCATCTCCCAGCCCAAAGTGCTGAAAGCCGGCCTGACCACTGGCGTGGCCACCGCCGACGGTCACTTCGCGCGTCTGCAGGCCCTGCACTGTTTTGATCTCGATGAAGCTGCCCACCGCTGAACGGTTCGGTGCATCTGCGATCAGATCGACCAGCAACCAGTTCCCCGCGCGGTGCTGATTGGCGTACACCTGCAAATCCGCGCGGCGGTTGAGCACCGCCAGATCGAGGTAGCCGTCGTTGTTCAAGTCCATCAGTGCGGCACCGCGTGAGCGCGCCATCGAGGCGACACCCGCCTCTGCAGCGGCTTCAACAAAAGCACCCGAGGGCTGTTGCAACAACAAATTATTGGGGTCCTCCATCGCCGCCACGGGCATTTGCTCCACATTGCCCTTGGCCACAAAAAGATCATCCAGGCCGTCGTTGTTGACGTCGCCAAACTGCGCGTGCCAACCGGTGGAAGGCCTGCCGTCCCCACCCGTGTGAGGCCGGTGCGCGGTGGCGCCGCGCTGGTAGGTGTCGTTGCGCCACACTGGGCCCGTAGCCGTGGGGTCGAAGACCTGCAGCTTCTGATCGCCCATGGAGGTCAAATAAATCTCGGGGTAACCGTCCCCGGTGATGTCCCTGGAGGCTATGCCCATGCCCCAGAGGGAGTAGTGCAACCAACCCTGCTCCTCTGAATACAAGCTAGGCTCCGCCCCCATGGCCCAGAGCTGTTCCTGCCCGCCGCGCACGTAGTAGTGTCGGTCATTGCTCACCCGCAGGTCCGCACGCCCGCTGCGGCCCCAATCGGAAAACAACATCGACAGCGCGCAATAACCGGGCTCCAGCAGCTGGGGCTCGTGATAGCGATTACCTTCAGGCCGGTACACAAGAGTAGGGTCACACACTTCAAAGGGACCCGCAGGGTCAGACCTATCAACGTAGCTGCCAAAGGCAAGCGTGGGCAGCGCATTGCCTCCCTCCCAGGTGGCGGAGAAGGCAGTGCTCCAATAGTCCCCTGCAGCGAAGCCCAGCGACTCAAAGGGCGCGAAGCCACAATGGCCATTGCCGCGCAGCAGTAAGTCAGGCCCGACCCGCAAGACCACCAGATCGAGCGCGCCGTCGCTGTCTATGTCCAGTGGGTAGGCGCCCACCACCCCCTTCAGCGCCAATGAGGCGGGCGTAGCAACGCTGAAGCTGAGTTTATCCGCGGAGGTGTTTCTGAACAGCTGTGCGGGGTTTTCCCCGCCCGCCGCATAGAGTTCGGGCAGCTGATCGCCGTCGCAGTCAAAAGCCGCCACGCCGCCGCCTACAAAATGCTCCCACTGGCCGTCGTAAACATGAGAAGAGACATCGACCGGATCAAAATGAGGCGTTTCTGGCTGGGAGGCTAGTGCCAGAACAGGACAGGCGGCGAGCGTGAATAACAGGGAGCTGAGAGCGAGCGCCCGCTGAGGTGACACGGCGCTGCGCGGCAAAGGCGAATCTGAGTGCCGCCGCCGAATATTCATTTGTCTCACCTTTTCTAACCCCTTTTCTCACCGTGAAAGCGCTCAGCGCCTCTCTGCCACACAGCTTAACCGGATCAGCGAGCGCCTCACAGCAGTTTATTTCATCTCTTGAATTAAAAAGCACTCGTGCGATAACCAGCCCTGTTCTGAACGCACTTCTGTGCACGGCGATGGGGTAGAACCCATGCCTGCCACAAATACCAGACAACAGACCCCGCAGCCGCGGAATTTTGCTACAGACACAAAAAAGGGGCGAGGACTTTCGTCCCCGCCCCTCGGCTCTACAACGCTGAATCAGATCGTTAGAACTGGTTCATGGTGTTGTCTTTGCCCGAAGCCTTCAGTGCGGCTTCACCGGCGAAGTACTCTTTATGATCGTCGCCCATGTCGGATCCGGCCATGTTCTGGTGTTTCACACAAGCGATGCCCTGACGGATCTCCTTGCGCTGCACACCGGCCACGTAACCGAGCATGCCCTGATCGCCAAAGTAATCCTTGGCCAGGTTGTCCGTGGACAAGGCCGCTGTGTGATAAGTGGGCAGCGTGATCAGGTGGTGGAAGATACCGGCTTCGCGAGCCGCATCGGCTTGGAAGGTACGGATCTTCTCATCCGCAGTAACAGACAAGTCCGTGCTGTCGTAAGTCTCGTTCATCAGGTCAGCACGGTCGTAAGCTGATACGTCCTTGCCCTCTTCTGACCAGGCATCGAAAATCTGCTGGCGGAAGTTCAGCGTCCAGTTGAAGGACGGGCTGTTGTTGTAGACAAGCTTGGCGTTTGGCACGGCTTCGCGCACCCGGTTCAACATGCCACCGATCTGCGAGACATGGGGCTTCTCGGTCTCGATCCAGATCATGTCAGCGCCGTTCTGCAAAGACGTGATGCTGTCCAATACGCAGCGGTCCTCGCCGGTGCCGGCGCGGAACTGGAACAGGTTGCTTGGCAAACGCTTGGGGCGTACCAGCTTGCCGCCTTGTTTGATCACCAGATCACCGTTGTTCATGTCCTCAAGCGACACCTCTTCCACGTCGAGGAAGCTGTTGTACTGGTCGCCCAAATCACCCGGCTCTTTGGTCACTGCAATCTGCTTGGTCAGGCCTGCGCCCAGCGAATCGGTACGGGCGACGATCACACCGTCGTCCACGCCCAGCTCGAGGAAGGCGTAACGCACGGCGCGGATCTTGGCGAGGAAATCCTCGTGCGGCACCGTTACTTTACCGTCCTGGTGACCACACTGCTTTTCGTCGGAGACCTGATTTTCGATCTGGATACAGCAGGCGCCCGCCTCGATCATCTGCTTGGCCATCAAGTAGGTGGCTTCGGCGTTGCCAAAACCCGCGTCGATGTCGGCGATGATGGGCACAATGTGCGTCTGGTAACCGTCGATCTGCGCCTGCACCGCCGCTTTATCTGCAGCAGCGGCACCGTCGAGCTGACGGAACAAACCGCCCAGTTCACGCGCATCGGCCTGGCGCAAGAAGGTGTAGAGCTCGGCGATCAAGCTCGCGACAGATGTTTTCTCGTGCATGGACTGATCAGGCAGCGGGCCGAACTCAGAACGCAAGGCCGCTACCATCCAACCGGAGAGGTAGAGGTATTTCTTGTCGGTGGTGCCGAAGTGCTTTTTGATCGAAATCAGCTTTTGCTGTCCTATAAAGCCGTGCCAGCAACCCAGCGACTGGGTGTATTTAGAGCTGTCGGCGTCGTACTCATCCATGTCACGGCGCATAATAGAGGCGGTGTAACGAGCGATGTCGAGGCCTGTTTGGAATCGGTTCTGCGATTTCATGCGCGCTGCGTATTCAGGGTTGATCGCGTCCCAGCTGCTGCCAGCTGCGGCTCGAACCTTGGCCAATGCGTCTATGTCTTGTTGGTATTGGGACATACTCGAAATACTCCAATAAATTAATCAAAGAGAAATCAGCTAAGCACTCGTCGGTGCTGCAATGGCGTGAATACTAGCGGCCGCTAAAGCATTGGCATAATAAATACCAAACATGCGTATAATTCACCAAACAAATATTGCGTGAAATCAAGTGCTTCTGCTTGTTAAGCCGATTTCGGGCCTGAAATCGCGGCCCTGGCCCCACCCTTGCTCACGCCAATTCCACTGGCTAAATCGCTATTTTTTGGACAATAATCATGGCTTTAGGACGTTTCGACCTCAATCTGTTGCGCAATTTGGACGCCCTGTTGCGCGAGCGCAACGTCACCAGTGCAGCCAATTTGCTGGATCTGAGCCAACCCGCCATGAGCAACAGTTTGCGGCGGCTGCGCGAGCAATTTGACGATCCACTGCTCATTCGAACCAGTGAAGGCATGACCCCCACCGAACGCGCGCTGGCGCTGCAGCCGATCGTGCGCGATGTGCTGGCGACCGTGGACAGAGCGGTTCAACCGCAAACCCGTTTTGACGCCGCCAGCTCTGACCGCGTGTTCCGCATCATGGCCAGCGACTACGCGGAATCATCGCTGTTCCCGCACCTGATCCGCCGCCTGCGAGCCCAGGCACCGCACGTCATTCTCGACATCATGACGCCCAGCGACGTCAGCTTCCCCGACGTGGAACAAGGCAAGGTGGACATGGTGATCAACCGCTTTGATTCCCTGCCGCAATCCTTCCACCAGAAAATCCTCTGGAGTGACAGTTTTGCCTGCATCCACAGCGTGGACAACCCGATCGCCGACAGCTTCTCGCTGGACACCTACCTGGCGGCGCAACACGTGTGGGTGAGCAAAACCGGCATGGGCGTGGGCGTGGGCATGAACCCGGACAATGTGCAGCGCCTCGGCTGGGTGGACGAGGCCCTCACCCGCATCGACAGGAAACGCGAGATCAGCGTTTTCACACGCTACTACCAGGCGGCCATGTTGTTGGCGCAGGAGAGCGATTTGATCGTCACCCTGCCCTCGCGCGCCGCCCGCCTGCAACGCAACAACCCCTTAGTAACCGTGCGTAAACCGCCCTTTGAGATCCCCGACATGGAGCTCAACATGGCCTGGAGCCCGCTGTTACAACACAACCCCGCGCACCAGTGGATGCGCCGCCTGATAGCCGATGTTGCGGCCGAAAACTGCCCCGAGTTTATGCCTGATCATTGAGTATTGGCACCTGGGGGCGGGCTTGAGATCCGCCGTCAACTATTCGGCGACTGTGCGCAACACAGGAAACGGCCTAACCCCAGAGACAAAACAAAACAAAACAAACGGCCAGCTCAGCTCTGCGCTGCCAGCCGCAGCAACATCGCGGAAAAATCATCCCTGCCCTGACCTTCATCGACCATGCGCTGATAGAGCTCGGCAGCGTGCGCGCCCAGCGGTGTCGCAGCCGATACTTGCTCGGCCGCCTGCTGGCTCAGCCCCAGGTCTTTTAACATCAGCGCGGCAGCGAAGCCAGGCTTGTAATCGTTGTCGGCCGGGGTTTCTGGCCCCACACCCGGTGCGGGGCAATAGCTGTTCATGCTCCAGCAAGAGCCCGACGAGGTGGAAACCACGTCAAACAATTTTTGCCGATCCAAGCCCAGCTTGTCCGCCAGATTGATCGCCTCACAGCTGCCGATCATTGATATACCCAGCAACATGTTGTTGCAGATTTTGGCTGCCTGCCCCGCCCCAGCAGCGCCGCAATGCACCGCCTTGTGCCCCATCACCTCAAACAGCGGCAGCGCAAAGGCAAAAGCTGCGTCCGCGCCGCCGACCATGAAGGTCAGCGTGCCCGCCGCCGCGCCGCCCACCCCACCGGACACAGGCGCGTCCAGCGACAACAGGCCAGCCTCCGTCGCTAGCTGATGCGCATCACGCGCGCTCTGCACGTCCACCGTGGAGCAGTCCAACACACAGGCCCCTGCCTGCAGCGCCGGCACCAGCTCGTCGTACACCGTGCGCAATATCTGCCCGTTCGGCAGCATGCTGATCACCAGCTCGGCGCCCGCCGCCACCGCCGCGACGCTGTCGGCTTGCTGCACCCCTTCGATGGCCACACCCGCCACATCAAAACCCGAGACCAGATGGCCAGCAGCCGCGAGATTGCGCGCCATTGGCCCGCCCATGTTGCCCAAGCCTATAAAGCCAATGTTCATTTGATCGCCTCTCGCAGAAAGTAAAAAAAGGTGCACTTGAGATGAACTATCCCCCAGCCTGCGCCAAAGGTACAGGGATGAGCGCTCGCGACCGCTCCATCAAATCCCGCTGCGGCCAAGTTTTCTTAACCGACGCCAACACTGTGCAAAGCGGATGAATACCACCCACGCTCAACTGTATGTCGCCCGCGCCACAGAAGTGTTGTAAAAGCACGATAACAACGCGAGTAATTGCGTTAGCTTGTGTGCACGTCAATGAAAACTTAGCCAGCTCCCTGAGGACATGCACATGCCCAGTTTCGATCTCAGCTTGCACCAGCACCCGCTCATCGGACCGGGCTTCGAAGCGATCACGGACGACCCGATCTTTGACCCCAGCGTCCACCTCGCGCTGGAGCAACCAAGCGACACGCTCAGCTTGAGTGACCTGGGTTACGGCGATGAGATTGCAGGCACCACTCCCAGTGATGTCGCCGCCACCGCCTGCTTCAGGGTACTGAGCGATGAAGGCGTTGCCGCCATGTATCACGTCTGCAAGCAGCTCGAAGCCTTCACCACCTCCAACGCGCGCATCGCCCGCAACACCCGTGGCGGGGTGTACCGGTCGCGGTTTCTGAGGGACTTCAGCAACAGCGCGGACTTGGCGCAGCACTTATCCGGCATCATGAAAACGCCACTGATCCCGCACGCCATGGGCCACCAGATAGCGCACATCAACTACAACCCGCTCACGTTGGGTGAGAACGTCGACAAATGGCACTACGACACCTTACAAGTGGACACGGTGTTGTTTGTCACCGACCCCACCGCCGTAGTAGGCGGCGAGTTCCAATATTTTAAAGGCACTCGAGAAGAAATGGCGGCGCTGTACAAAGGCGGTGAGCCCTTCCCCGCCGAGCGGATTGTATCGCCTGAGATGCCGGGCCCAGGCTACGCCGTGTTGATGCAGGGCAATTACGTGGTGCACCAGGCGCGCGGGCTGCGCGAAGCAGGTGAACGCATCACCCTCGTCAATGGCTTCAGCTACGCCGACCCAAACACCCCCGACTTCACAGCTTTAGGCCAATTATTCCACGCGGACCCCACTCCGCTTGCCTCCGCAGAATACGCCCGCCATGTCTCGCTGCGCTGCGGCCGCCAACTCTCACAGCTGGTCAACCAGCCTGATTACTTGGCCACACCTGTGCAGCAAGCCCGCAAACTGGCTGCGATCCGCGCGGAGCTCGACGCAGCGATAACCCAACTCGAACACGCGGAAGGCGAAGAAATGAAGCATTTTGGGGACGGTTGATCAAATTTGAAACAGGGTCGCTTGAGCTCGCTGCATTTCTCGAAATAAAGAGCAGCGATTGACGATTTCGCACTACGCAAGGCTTAGTACCTTAGTGCAGGCTCCGGTAGAATAGAGCTTATACAGACACACCAACTGCACAGTACACCGGCTGGTCTGTGACCGCCTTGAGCGCCCTGCGCAGCAAAGGCCACTCAACGGGGAACGCGCACTTCGGGAGCCCACGCCGTGTCAATTCATGATCTTCGCCAGCGACGAGACACCACTGAAGGGCAGTGGGCTCGCTTTGCTGACGGCAAAAAGTTCAGCCGCCGCACAGCGCTGCCCGAGTCTATCTGCTCATCGTGGCAGCGCAGTGCCGATTGCATTGATTTGAGCCGAGCCTGCGCCCCGCTCGAAGACAGCCACACCACGGCCAACCGCTGGCAAAATTCACTGCTGAAAAACGCCGCAGCCCAAGAGCATGGCAACATGGCACAGCTGGTGAATGACGGCAACATGGTCGCAGCCATCGCCGACACAGCGGGCCAACTGCTGTGGACCTCGAGCAGCAGCCACATGCGCCAGCGCGCGGAGTCGGTGAACTTCATGGCAGGCGCCCGCTGGGACGAAGAATCCGTCGGCACCAACGCCGTCGGCTTGGCGCTCGCGCTGCGCCGCGCTGTCACGGTTTTCTCCAACGAGCACTACCTGCCCTCGGTACACGACTGGGTCTGTTACGCCGCGCCGATCATCCACCCCAAAACGCAGGACTGCGTCGGCATTCTGGACATGTCCACCTCGTGGCAGCGCCACAGCCCGCTCGGCCAGGCAGCGGTCATCGGCATGGCCCACTCCCTCGCAGCCGGGCTGCCCGACCCCGTCGCCAAGGCCGACCTAGAGATCTACGCGCTGGGCCAGCCCCGCGTGGTCTATCAGGGCCAGACACTGCACCTACAACAGAGACAGCTGGAGATACTCTGCCTGCTGGCGCTCAACCCCGAAGGCTTGACGTTGCAGCAGTTTCACGCGGTGCTCTACGGTGATTCCCCCGTCTCCGCACACACCCTGAAATCCGAGCTCTCGCACCTGCGCCGCATGCTGGGTGGCAACATTGGCTCCAGACCCTACCGCCTGCAGACGCCCGTCTGGGCAGATTTCATCGAGATATGGCAAGCACTGCACCGGCAACAATCGGACGAGGCTCTGGGGCTCTACCGCGGCCCGCTCATCCCAAAATCAACGTCCCCAGAGCTCGAAGAGTGGCGCCGCTGCATCGACGCCGTGATGAGCGAAGCCCTCGACAGCTGCAACGACAGCGCCACCTTGATCAAGCAGCTCACCACCAGCACCGGCGGCAGTGAGCTGATCCGCGAGCGCTTGTCGGAAATACTGAGCTAGTGGGCTAAAACTCGTTTCAGCCATGCGGCAGTGTGAACAAACGGGTCATAGCGGCAACGCAGACGAATATAGCGAGGAACAACAACAGCTCCAATGCCAAAGACTGACCCAGGCGCCGCGTCATGCGGCCACCATCATTTTGCAGCCCTGGGACCAAGCGCCATTTATGCAGGGCAGCCAGTGCAAATATCACCACAACTAGGGTGAGTTTGGCGAGCAAGGTCAAGCCGTAGCCGCTGCTGAGCAAGCCCCATATATCTTCGAATCTCAGCAGTATAAACAGCGCCCCTGATGCCACCACCAAGGCCGTGGCGAGCGCGGCCACCCCGCCGAATGTCTCTGCAACATCCCGCAGCTGCGGTAATCTCAGCGCACTGAATGCCCCCCGCATCAAAGCTGGCACAGCGGCAAACCAAAAGCTGATACACAGCAGATGAACCGTGATCAGCACGGCGAGCAGCAACCTTGGCTCCGCAACCGCGTGACCGGATGCGGCAAAGGAGCTGGCACTGAGAAGAGCACCAAACAGCGGCAGCACAAGGCCCGGTCGCCCGAAGCTTGAAAGCAAACACAGCAACAACCCCGCGGCACGCAATGCCAGCGCCGTGCCCAGCGAGCTCTGCCAAATAAAGTGATACATATTCGGCTCAAAGGCGCCCTCGAGGCCCTCGTCGTACATCTCCGCCGCGGTATAAGCGGTTTGCAGCACCAAGCCAAGCAGCGCACAGCAAGCCGCCAGGCGCAGCTGCTGCTTGAGCAATGACAAGAAGGGCCGGTTGCCACTGTAGACACAGCTAAGCAAAGCCGAGCCCAGCGCCAGGCAGGTGGCGGTCACGACCCCCCACTGCAACAGCGCAGCGAGATACTCGTCGCCCAGGCCCATCATGCCGAACACATCGCTAGCGAATGCTGAACTTGATGCGACCCTTCATCAGATGACCATCCTCGCCCATCGCACGCCAGCTGGCGATGTATTTACCGGCCGCCAAGGCCGTTGGCAGGGGCAGTTCATGGTGGCTACTTTGTGCTGCATCCGGTCCAGGTTTGAGCACCAGCTCTTGCGCCCCTTCGAGCTTTAACTTCAACAGTCGGACTTCGCGTTTGAAGCTCAGCTGAAAGCTGTCGGGTGATTGCTCAAGCCTTGCGTTATTGCTCGGCTCGCTGGACAACAAAGGCGAGTGCGCAAAGGCAGAGAGTGGAAAAGCCAATAAAGCGGCCAAAAAAATGCGTTTATTCATGGGTATTTCTCAGTAGAAAGCCAGCAGCTAAAACGCCGCGCCACCATCGGCGCGGCAGTTAGAAATAACAGACATCAATGTTCCGCAGGGTAATCACTGAACACGCCTGTCTGCTTGCCGTCGGTGAAACTGATCACCTTGTACGCCTGCGCGGGTCTGGTGGGTGATTCCATGCCCGGTGAGCCCGTCACCATGCCCGGCACAGCCAAGCCCGACACCGCGGGGCGCTCGCGTAGCAGACGCTCGATATCACTGGCGGGCACATGGCCCTCGATGGCGTAACCGTCCACGAATGCCGTGTGGCATGAGCCCAGACCGGGCCCGAGTTTCGCCTTGATCTTGTACTGAGTTTGATCGTCCACATTAATGGCTTCGATCGGGAAGCCGGCCTCACGCATGTGCGCGACCCAGTGCTTGCAGCAGCCGCAACTGGCGCTCTTATAGACGGTAACTTGCGGCAGCTGCGCCTGCTCTGCAACAACAACCTCCGCAGCTACCTTTTCGGCCGCTGCCGGCGCGTTGTTGTTGGTCGTGGCGACCGCGGCGACCGCGACACCCAGCGCTAGAACAGCAAACAGTGGTGTTGTGTATTTCATGGTTTTCTCTTTCAAAAAACGGGCAGGTATCGCCAGATATCACTGACGAATAATAAAGGGCCAACAGAGTAGCGAGCGATGCTACTGGGGCGGTTTATCGAGGGGATACACCGGTGATACGTGTGCAAGTGGCTCAAATTGCTGAAGTGAGCCGCCAGACAACCGAAACTCGCCGAGTTCAAGCGCACACAAAGCGAGCGGCGCGCTGCTTTCAGCGCAGAGCACTTCACAGCAACTCTCAGCGGATGACTGGCAATGGTTTTCGGTGTCTGGCGTAGCGGACCGCTCACGATCCTCTGCGTGGTTCATCGAGTGTTCAGTCAGCGCCCATTTCTGGCAAGCGACCGGGCTGCTGCCCTCTGCCGTCACCGCTCCCGCCAATACGTTCGTCCACGCAAACAACAGCAAGAAGACACAGCAAGTGGATTCGAAAAATTTTCTCACAGCGCCTCCTGATGGTGAATAAACTGCGGGGCAGCCTTTTGAGATCGCCACCCAGACGGAAATTTTAGCACGCTGAAAATGACTGTGGCGACAGGTTTAAGAACCGGCAGTGCCAACTCCCCCCTGCGCCTCAATCAGCATGAACCCAGCCCTAGGCCACTAAATAACGCATGTAGCCGGTGTTTACCATGCCTATCACCTGCACTTTTTCAGTCGCGCCCTTCATGGAGGCGTACAGCAATTTCGCCTCCGCTTCTTCACTGCGAATGGGCAGTGGCAACACATCGTCACCGGCCACCAAAGGGGAAATCCAAGCCATTGCAGCTGTGCATGGTCATCCACGCGGCAAAACACAGATATCCGACCTCGCCATGCTCTGATCGTTCAGTTTTTCAGGCAAGCTACGTCAAAAACCTGCCTGAAACCAGTGATTCTAAAGGCGCGAGCGAGAGCCGACCCTCAGTGTCGCCCTTGCTGCTCACGGCCATAGACCAACAGCATGCCGACGATAACCGATCCGTAGATGATTTGGCGAAAGGCTTCTGGCATTTGCATGATGGACAACACCGAATTTAACAATACAATCAAGACCACGCCAACCAGCGTGCCAAGGTAACGCCCGCGCCCACCGAGTATGTGGGTTCCACCGAGTACCACGGCCGCTATTGCGGGCAGCAAGAAGGCGTTGCCCATGCCCTGATAGGCTTTGGCGCTGTAACCCGCCAGCAGTATCCCAGCGGTAGAGGCGCACAGGGATGAGATAACAAATGCGCCCACTATCACCCAGCGGGTGCGAATGCCCGAAAGAAAAGCAGCGCGCTCCTTTGCACCCGTGGCGTAGATGGATTTACCAAACCCAGTGCGAGTCAGGATGCCGGCGATCAGCAGAGACACACCCGCCCAGACAAAAATAGCCACTGGCAGACCGAATAATCTGTCCGCTGCCAGATAGCGCATCAAGGGTGATGCTTCCGTCTGCGGGGCAAAACCGCCTGTGTGGGCAACCATCAGCCCCCGCAACACGGAATCAACACCGAGTGTGAAAATCATTGACGGTATACGCAGACAGGAAACACCCAGCCCATTGATTACCCCGACCACTAATCCCACAGCCAATCCCGCTGGTATGGCCCAGTCCCCTCCCACGGTAGTGGCCATCATGGCTGCAGCAGTCAGTGTCCAAGGTACAGACAAGTCAATGTGCCCCAGCAAGATCACCGTCATCATGCCCGCGGCACAGATGCCCAGGAACGCCCCTATTTGCAGTTGCAGCAGTAGATAGGCCGGCGACAACATCGGTGCTGTGCCCTGTGTGGTGAGCGTGTAGGCGGTACCCACCAGCACAATCGCAACGATAAAGAGCAGAGCAATAACAATGGGCCGATTTTCCGCCGACACACGATTGAACACATTCATCGAAACAGCTCCAGTTTATTCTTCACTCTAAAAGTGCGCAGCGCCCCTAGGCTAACCGCCGCAAGTAATACAAGCCCTTCGATTAACGGTTGCAGCAGAGGGTCGATGGACACAATACGGAAATAAAAGGAGATCAACCGCAGAATACCCGCACCTATCAGCGAGCCAATGGCACCGCCAATGCCCCCCAATAATGACGTCCCTCCGAGCACAACTGCAGCGATGGAATTCAGCGTATAGGCCCCCGCCTGTGCCACATCGGCGTTCCCCGAGGAGGTCTGTATCGCAAGGTAGAGCCCCCCGCAGGATGCGAAAAAACCAGCCAGCGCAAAGGCCGCTATCTTGGCGCGCGCGACGGGCAGCCCCGAAGCATAGGCGGCGCCTTCAGCGGAACCTATCGCGTAGACTGTGCGACCGGTCAACGAGCATTTGAATGGGATCCAGACACCAAAGCCTATGACCAACAGGATGATCAAGGGCACAGGAATACCGGCAAAGGGCTGCAGCCAAGCCGCGTGCCCATCGTCAGCCAAACCGTAAGTCTCGGCGAAATCGAAGACTGCGTTTGTCAGTGCCCAATTCAAATCGCCGTCGATATCGCCCCCAGGAGTGGGCCTGATCAGCAGTGCCAGACCCATGGCAATGGCACCGGTCGCCAATGTGGCGATGATCGGCTGAATACGTCCGTACACCACAATCAAGCCGTTCATCAAACCAAATGCCGTCCCGACGGACAGCGTCAGAAGCATGCCAAGTAGCATTTGTGCGGGTGAGCCCGTGACCACGTGCGAGGCCACGGTGTTGGCCAATGTCATCACCGCGCCCACCGACAGATCAAGGCCACCCACCAACACCGGGATTGTCTGCGCCATCGCCACAAAGCCAATGGCCACACTTTCGTTGGCATTCTGCACAAAAACCGCGGTGGAGAAACCGCGCGGATGCAGCATGTGGTAACTGATAAAAAACACCGTGAACAGCAGCAGAGCCCCCGAAAAGGCCCTGTTACGCAGTATCACGGACTTAAACTGTCGCATCACGCCACGCTCCCCTCTTGAATGTTGAGTGAAGCTGCCACAATGGCCTCTTCTGTGAGTTTGTCCCCAGAGAGCTCACTCACCACTCGACCGTCGTAGATGATCGACACCCTGTCGCAGCAACCGATCAATTCGGCGTAGTCGGTTGAATAGAAAACAATCGCCTTTCCAGCGTCAGCGAGATCGCGCATAAGACTGTATATTTCCTGTTTGGTACCGACGTCGATACCGCGTGTTGGGTCGTTGAGCAATATCACATCGGGGTCCGACATCAACCACTTGGCAATCACGACCTTTTGCTGATTTCCCCCAGAGAGGGTATCTACAGCAACCATGGCACTCTCAGCTTTGATGTGCAGTTTTTCGATAGCCTTGTCGACTACATCTCGCGCCAGAGAACGATCGATCAACGGCCCGCGCGAAACGCCCGCGTAATTGGGCAACAGTAAGTTATCCGCAATCGATAACGGCAACATCAGACCCTCTGTTTTACGGTCTTCGGGCACCAACGCAATTGCCTTCGCTTTGCAGCGTGCAGGGTCACGTGGTTGAAAGCCTTTCCCTTTAAATTCGACTCGGCCTTTGACTCCACGCAACACGCCAAAGAGTGCGAGCAGAAGCTCTTTGTGGCCTTGCCCGTCCAGACCGCCAAGACCCACGATCTGGCCAGCAGCCACTTCAAGATCGATGCCTTTGAGTCGATCCTCCCAGCGCAAATCTGATACTTTCAATACCGGTTGATTGTTCTCTCTTGGCGGGGGCTTTGGCGGGTATTGCGCTTCTATATCGCGGCCGATCATCAATCGAACAATCTCCGCTTCGTTCAATTCACCCTTTCCAAAAGTCTGGATATGCTGACCGTTGCGAAACACGGACAAGCGATCACACAGTGCTTCGACTTCATGCATGCGATGGCTGATAAAAAGACAGGCCACACCGTCAGCACGCAACTCGTTCAACAGGGCATAGACTGTTTTCACGTCGCCACTTGTCAGCGCAGACGTCGCTTCGTCCAGAATCAATACACGCGGTCGCTTGGAAATGGCTTTCGCTATCTCCACCATCTGCCGTCGTGACAGGCTCAGGTCCCGTACCAGCATGTCTGGATCCACATTGCCGCAGTTTATTCTGAGCAAAACCTCAGCAGCCATGCGGCGCTGAACCTTTTTGTCAATCAGCCCAAACCGCCGCGGCGGATTGTCTATGAATATATTGTCCGCAACCGACAGGTCGGGGATCAGTGAAAGCTCCTGAAAGATGCAAACGATGCCATCGGCTGTAGCCTCAGATGGAGAGCCGTATTGCACTGCCTGGCCGTTGACCAGCAGACTGCCTTCGGAGGGATCGAGCACGCCCGACAGAATTTTGATGAGGGTCGATTTGCCCGCGCCGTTCTCACCGAGTATTCCGTGCACTTCTCCAAGATGGCAGGAGAAATTGACGTCCTTAAGCGCAGTGACTCCGCCAAAATAGCGCGAAACCCCTCGCAATTGGACGAATCCAACAGTATTGGACATGGGTATTTGCCTCTTCAAGTAAGTAGAGAGGCGCACTGCAATGAGTGCGCCTCGAGCACTAGCTTGTATTAACCGAGGTCTGCTTCGTCTTGTGCCATGATGGCGGGACCTGTGATGTTCACACCACAGGGCGGGAACTCGTTGACGGTGAAGAAGTTATCGGGCAGGTCAGCCCAATAGTTCTTGCCCTCTTCGAGCTCCGCGTAGGTCGCCATGGGCAACGGGACAGATATCAACTGCGGCATAACATTGCCCTCGAGCGCAGACACTGCCGCCTTCATCGCTATAGCAACAAGACCAGGCGACTGACCGATGGATATACCCTTGAGCCCCGCATCGGCGTGTTCGGCCATCAATTTGCGATAGCCGTTCTCCGCCTCACCCGACACTGGCACCATGGGGTGACCGGCGTCGAGCATCGCCCGCACCACACCGGTGGTACCGCCCTGCGCCAGAATGGCATCAAACTCTCCGTGCACAGCGATAGCATCTGCCACGACCTTCTGTGCCGTGCCGTCATCCCACATGCCGTTGACACTCACACGCTCCCACTCGCCACCGGATTCATCGAGCACCGCATTGATACCGATAGAGCGGTCACGGTCTACAGAGTTACCCGCCAGGCCACGCACCTCCAGCACTTTACCCGAGGTTTTTCCGATCTTCTTCAGCTCCGCCAATACATGCGTGGAATAGGCACGCCCCATGGCGAGCTGATCTTCGTTCACCTGCATGACCTTGTCCGTGTCCAGCACATTATCAAAGGGCACCAACACCACATCATTTCGATCAGCCAATCGAATCACCCGATCGAAACCATCCGGGCTCACCGCAATAGTGATGATCGCATCGTATCCCTGGTTGATAAAATCCTCGATGGCGCCGAGCTGCGCAGGAGCGTCAGTACCGGTGGACACAACTTTGAACTCGGAAATCTGATCGGCAATGCTGGGATCTTTGGCGAAGGCCTTGGCCGTTTTGATCATTTGAATACGCCAAGTATTGCCCACAAAGCCATTGACCACGGCTATGCGGAAGGGACCTTCGCGCTCGCCCCATTGCATGTACTTGGTGCTCTCGTCCCACGGGGCAAAACAACCGGGGTTTGCACCGGGCCCTTCGACAATCGAAGGCCCCGCAACACTTGCCGATGAGAAGATAAGTGCGCCCGCAACTACAGATAAAAACCGTATTTCATTTTTCATTTGTATCTCCTTTTAGTGTGTAGGAGTTCGGTGCAGCTCAGTCATGTGGCTTCGCCGCGGACGCCTTATGACTCAGTCACTGGCGCCTTCTTGTGCGTCGGGGCCCTCCTCAAACCGCTCGACTTTATTAAATTGCGCGTACCCCATTTCCAGATGGGTCTTCATACGATATTGATAGGCCAGACGATCACGTGTCTGCAGTGCATCGAGCACGCTTTCATGCTCACTGAATGTGTCAGTTTCGAAGGTATGACGTGTTTTCCCCTTCAGCATGATGTTCAAAATCACCGGTTTCATCAGGCCGTAGACATCCAGAATCGCCTTATTACTCAGTACGCGGATCAAACGCGTGTGAAACAAAAAGTCCTGCTCGGAAGCCTCGTCTTTGCCTTCCGCAGCCTTCAACCCGGCGTTTATCTGGCGCAGTTCAACGATGTCTTGATCGGTGATACGGTCGAATATTTCATCCACCGAGGAAACCTCCAACAAGATACGAAAGCCCTGAATATCCGAGAAAGTCGTACGGGAGATTTCCATCACATTGAACGAAAACATATCCAGCGCCGACGCCATACGGTTGTCGACAATGGTCGCTCCCACTTTTGGCCGCACCTCGACCACACCGTAGGCTTTGAGAATGCGCATCGCTTCACGGACCGTGTTACGTGATGCACCGAAGGCCTCACACAGCTCGCGCTCGGTCGGCAACTGATCGCCGACAGTCAAACCCTTGTCACTGATGAGTTCACGCATTTGCAACACCACGTCATCCACAGCGGAGCGAGGCTCAGCTTTAACTGCACAGCCCTTCTGTCGACTCATCTCTCGCCACCCTCGATCATTGTTCTTTGCTGCGCGCCCACTGCCCAGGGCGCACATTCTCTCTTTTGCGTATCACTGCTTACTATCCTATTTGTCCTACAAATAAGAGTCAATACCTCCATAAATTGAATTTAACGCACGTATTCATGGGGTATTGACCAACAAATAGGGATGCGACACACTGATCTACGCTGCAGGTGCTCAACTTGGCGCCCTGCATTACAACGCCTACTAGGGACTGCTGTTATGAGTGAGAGCTGTTATGAAGTTCATGACCCACGCTTTGCCGGCCTGATCCACAGCAACGCTCGGGTTGAAGTGCTTTGGCAGGGGGGACGCTGGCTGGAGGGCCCTGCCTACTTCCCCGCAGGCCGCTATCTGGTCTGGTCTGACATTCCCAATGACCGAGTGATGAGGTGGGACGAAAACGACGGCCACGTCTCCGTGTTCAGCCAAGCTTGCAATAACCAGAACGGCCATACAGTGGACCTAGAGGGTCGACTCATCAGCTGTGAGCATCGCAGTCGATGCGTCAGCCGGATTGAACACGATGGGTCAATCACTGTTTTGGCCAGCGCTTTTGAGGGAAAGCGCCTGAACTCCCCCAACGATGTGGTCGTGAAGTCGGATGGCTCGATCTGGTTTTCCGATCCCAGCTACGGCATCGACAGCGACTACGAGGGCGATGCAGCCCCTTCGGAAATTGGCAGCTGCAGCGTGTACCGCATCGATCCTTCAGGGCGCATTTCTCGCGTTGTCGACAACCTGGTGCAACCTAATGGCCTGGCCTTTTCCGCCGATGAGCGACTGCTCTATGTTGCTGACACCGGAAAAACACACGAACCCAATTGCACACCGGCGATCTGGACCTACGCGGTCGAAAACGAGCGCTTAGGCCCAGGCCAACTGCTGATAGAAAGTGATGCAGGCCTGTTTGACGGGTTCCGCACAGACACTCAGGGAAACATTTGGACCTCGGCGGGTGATGGGGTTCACTGCTACGCGCCTGACGGCGCGCTGCTCGGGAAAATTTTGCTCGATGAAGTCGTTGCAAACCTTGTCTTTGGCGGCCCCAAAAAGAACCGCCTTTTTATCTGCGCGACAACCACTTTACGCTCTGTCTACGTCAATGCCCGAGGCGCTGCTCGATAAGCTGAGAAGTCGGACAAAGCCCATAAACCAGGGGACTCCGCTGTCTTGGCATTGACAGATCCAAGGTGGATTCAGTCAGTCTCTGCCAAGACACCGAGCGGGCAATCACTTAAGCCAACGACGTCACCCGCAGCTGCGCCGAGTCTCTGAGCAAATCAATGCTGCCTACCTCCACATCACTGATGGACGCATCGACGCGCGACCTGAGGTCTCGCAGCAGCTCCTCTCGGTGCTCCTGCTTCAGGTTATCGACCCGGTCATATACCACCACCCGAGAGAAACTCCGCGGCGCGAACAGCTGGGTCTCCGCACCCGCCACCATCAGGCACAAGAAGGCGTTCAACAGCGCGAGTTCGAGCAATGTGATGGGCCCGACCGCCGCCATCAGCGACATGACAATGACGATGAACAAATAGGTCATGTCCCGCAGGGATATGGCCTCGGTGCGGTACCGCAACATGGAGAGCACGGCAAACAAACCGAAAGCAAAGCCCATCGATATGTCCACGTCGTGCATCAGCGCGCTGATGATGTAGACGCCGTGGCCAAAGAGGTAGAAGCCAAACATAGCATCTCGACTCGCTAAGTGCCGGAAATACACGACCCTCAGCAAAACAGTCAAGACAACAAAGTTGATTAAAAGTCGGAGAATAAAGTCTGAGGAAAGCGATTCACTGATCACTGTCTATCCCTTTTAAAGTTAAGTGGAGAAGGATCACGCCGCCAGAGGGCGTGCAATTTTGTGGAACAAATTTCGTTTCAAATTTGCATCAGCGGTGTGGTACACGCCCATGCAATATTTACTGAAAGAGCATTGACGAATGCGGTGACGCTTGGCCCACTGGAAGAACGGTGATTTTCGGCAGTGACTGCCCTGCTTCAGCTCCACCACAATCCACGGGCCAATATTCCAGTGCAAGTTGCGGCCGTGGGTGTCGCTGAAATCGAGGTTCACGTCAATCGTCAAGCGCTCACCCTGCGCTTCATTGGCCAGGGCAATGCGTTGATAACCGCTGGCCTGTACTTTCACGAGATCGTCCGGCTGCTCAAGCCCGCAGTCGCGCATAAATGCAAGCGAGGTCGGGGTGATGGCCCGGCTCGCAGAGCTGACCTTGATGCGTTGTTTGTTGGTGCGCTTTTTGTTGTTTTTAAATTTGACCTCCAAATACGATGTACCACTGTCCACGTAGGTTCTGCAACGCACTTTGTAGCGATTCACCTGGCCGTTGTGGTGCGCCGCGTAGAAAGCAAAATCCCGCGTGTCATAGTAGTCATTCATATAATCACAACAGCGCTTGCCATCAATTTCGAGCATGCTGTAGTGCACCTGCATGCTGTCGAGCAGATCAGGCAACAGCGCGCGCGGCACCACAAATTTACTGTCCACCCTGTCCATCAGAGCCGCGTTCTTGAGGTCTGCCAATCCGTGCCCTGTGT
The DNA here is from genome assembly GCA_033852095.1 of Granulosicoccaceae bacterium. GTDB lineage: Bacteria > Pseudomonadota > Gammaproteobacteria > CALCKW01 > CALCKW01 > CALCKW01. Next base: position 114,958 of record JAWSVD010000029.1, read on the forward strand.
AGGCTTGAATTTCTGCCACACAATCCGCCGGGCCAGCTGCCGCTAGCGCCACAACGTCTTCGGTTTCGGCTTCGACCGAATGCTCAACACTTGTACAACTGTCCAAAATCCCACCTATTCGAGAAGTTAAAGGGCTCCTGTCTGCTAGTCTTCAGGCCGCAGTGTGCACAGCTGTAAAATCAGCTGCCCTGAAATCAGACGGATTCAATCACTGACGTGATCATGAATATTGTCGGTGTTATGCAGCGGAGCATCTCCGCTGCTGAAGTGATTTGCTGCAAGACACTCGCCCCGCAGCGGCCCTCATCACCGCCCTGCAAACTACCTTTGCGGTAGATTTATGCCACTGAAGGGCCGCTCGCCAGAAAATTTCTTAGCTCGCTCCCTTCAGCCTCCTAGATCCTGCTCCTATCGCCTGCCGCGCAGGCCCCAGCCGATCACTGACTACTGGACATTCGACACGCCTTGAGTGGCCGTGAAGGTCGCGAAATCGCTGCCCCCGCTGTAACTTCCGCTGCTCAGCAAACCATCCTCAATGTCGCCACTCATGCTGCCACCGACGCTGACGGTGTAAGCAGTGCCCGCCGTCAAGCTAGGCGCTGAATAGACAAACGAAGCGAAGGATTTGCTCGGTGCGAAGCTCAGCAAGGAATTGCTCGAAGCGTCGCGAATGTTGATCGCCGTGCCCGCGGACTGCATGCCCGACAGCGCCAGCTTGAGCGAATTCTGCGCGGACGAAGCGCTGGGTGCCTGTGCCATGCCAGCACTGCCAGCGGCCACCAATACACCGCCACTGATAACAAAGCTGCCGTCGTAGTCGAGCGCGCCATTGCCGCCGCCAGTGGGCCCGTTCACCAACACCGTGCCGCCGCTCATGGTGATTGATCCATTGGCATCCAGGCCATCGCCCTGGGCGTCGACGACAATACGACCACCGGTGATGTTCAGCAGATTGCCCTCTGCGGTCACGGCCGCTGCTCGCGCACCGCCACCACCAAAACCAGGCCCCTGCCCACCGCCCGAGCCGTCGTTGCCGCCCGCCACGTTGATGCCATCATCAGAGGAGACAACGTTCACGCTGCCGCCATTGACGTTGATGATGGTGGCCTCGAGGCCTTCATAGGATTCCGTGACGACGATCGAGCCCGCGTTGACCGTCAACTGGGTGTCGGCGTGTAGCCCGTCGTCCCCTGTCGCTATGTTGAAGTTGCCGCCGTTCACCTCGATGATATAGCCCGAGTGCATCGCGTCATCGGGCGAGTCGAGCAGCAGCGTGCCGCTACTGACTTCGATCACCACGCCCGCCTTTAAGGCCTTGGCCGAATCCTCAGCGGAAATCACCTGGGTGTGCCCGCCGGCGGTGGTGATGTCCAGGGTGGCACCGCCGCTGACCAGAATATCGCTCGCCGCTTGAATGCCGTCCGCCTGCGCGGCCACGTGTAGTGTCCCGCCCTCTACCGAGACATAGCCCTTGGCCGCGTCGCTGTCGTTGTTGGATCGCAGCCCATCGCCACCGGCTGTCACGTCGACGGCGCCGCCTAACAACACCAGGTAGTCCTTGCCGTCTATGCCGTCGTCCTGGGCTATCACCGTCAGGTTCTCAGCGTTCAATACCAAGCCGTCTTTAGAGGTGATCCCGTCTGCGTACTGACCCGTCACCAGCAGGTTGCCCGCGCCGATGATACTGAGATCGTCGGAGCTGAAGACTGCCGCGTTCGGCTCATCCAACTCCGCGTCCGGGTAGACGTAGCTGGTCGCGTCGGTGAGGCGATTGTCCGTACCGTCCAGCACCACCACGACTGTCTTGTCAGCCTGCTCCACATTGATAGCGGCACTGCTGCTGTGATTAATGTCCACATTGTCGAGCAACAGCCACACGGTACCGTCGGCCTCGCTGTCAACCAGCACGCCGCCGTCGGTGGTCGCACCGCTCAAGCTATAGACGCCCGGCTCGGAGATCGTCACTTGCGCACCCAGTGCGGCAGCGCCGTTGCCGGTCACGCTGACCGTGCTGCCGTTGAAGACTATCGCTGTGCTACTGCTGCCGTAGAGATAATCCGCAGCGTCATCGTGGTGCGGCTTGTTTTCTACGGCGGCCGCTGTGGCCAAGTCCGCGATATCTGTCGTGTCAGTGCTCTCGCTTGTATCTGTGCTGCCGAGCAGATCAGGATCTTGCGTGTCCGCGCTATCACAGCCCGCAGTGGTCGCCGCAAGGGCCAGCCATATCAAGCTCGCCAGTTTTTTCTTTTCCATCATCAAGTGGTGCAACTCCAGTTTTTAAGCCCCGGCCATACCACAGATAGCTGTGTCGGCACATGCGTGTTCGTGTTACTCACCGCATATTCTGTGCTTACTATGGCTCGCAAATATGGAGTTGCTGTGAAGATTATCTGACGAATATAGGCAGTGCCAGCTGAGCTTGCTATACATGCAGGATGAACTTAAGAATTTGGCACAAACTCGCCCTCGCCCTGTGCATCGGTATCAGCCTACTGATGCTGGCGATGGCCTACGTCTCCAGTTACGGCGTTGAGCACAGCTTTAGAAACTACCTCAATACGCAACAGCAACAGCGGGCGCTACAGCTGGAAGAACAGCTCATTGAAGATTATGAGCAGCGTGGCGACTGGCGTTTCATCCAGGACCAGCAAGAGTGGCACGCCTACCTGCATTGGATCGAAGACGACGGCATGCCGCACAAGGGGCCTGATCCGCACCCCGACAAGAACAACGACAGCCATTCACCTGGCCGTTCACCGGGAAACGCGCCCAAACGCGCAGGCAAAGGCTCCAAGCACCGCTTCTCACTCACTGATGCGGACAAGCAGCTGCTGTTCGGCGCGGCAATGGACGAGCAGAAACACCACGACACCGCCTTGCAGCTGCGCGGGGAAACCATCGGCTATTTGCACTACCGGCCCTTTAACGCTGGCCACATGAGCAAAAAGGACCGGGCATTCCTGCAGCAGCAGCACAGCGCGCTGATCCACCTCGCCTGGATCAGTTTTGTACTCGCCGGTGTTTTCTCTTGGCTGGCCTCCGCCTATCTGCGCAGCCGCATCCGACCGCTGTCGAACTTTTCGCAGCAGCTGTCCAACGGCAATTACGACAACAAATTGAGTGTGCCGGGCAATGATCAGCACGATGAACTGGGGCAACTGGGGGCGGACCTGAACCACCTCTCCCAGGCGCTGGCGCAGGGGAAATCCGCACGGGAACGCTGGGTTGCCGATATCGCCCATGAGCTGCGTACGCCGCTGTCCATACTGCACGGCGAGATCGAAGCCATGCAGGACGGCATTCGCCCACTCGATCAAGCTGCTCTACAGTCCTTGCTCAGCGAGACCACCCAGCTGAGCCGCATCGTGGAGCAGTTGCGCAAACTGAGCCAGGCGGAAATGGGCGAGCTGCACATCGAGCGCAGCGATTGTGACCTGGCCGAAATCCTGCGAAACGTCAGCGATAACTTCTCGGCCCGCTTTGCTGCCGAAGAGATCGCGCTCACGCTGCACGTACAGGCAAACACCGCCCACCGCTGCTGGGGTGACGCTAGCCGCCTGCATCAACTGCTCAGCAACCTGCTGGAAAACAGCTTGCGCTACACCTGTGCAGCTGGCCAACTGGCCAACTGGCCAACTGGAGATAAATCTGCACACGGCGGATGAAGAAATCTGTGTGGTGTTTGAGGATTCCGAGCCCGGAGTAAGTAACGAGCAACTTCCTCTGCTGTTTGAACGGCTCTACCGCGCGGAAAATTCCCGCAACCGCAAGACCGGAGGATCCGGCCTTGGCTTGTCTATCTGTCAGGCGCTGGTGCGCGCTCACGGCGGGCACATGAACGCCGAACACGCCGCCCAAGGCGGATTAAAAATCACCGTGAAGCTGCCCGTCCATCATGACTAAAATCATTGCCATCGTCGAAGACGAAGAAAAAATCGCCCGCATCCTGATCGACTACCTCGAAGCCGAGGGTTATGCCTTGCGCTGGATTGCGGACGGGAAGCAAGCTTCACAATGGCTTGCAGAAAACACCTGTGATCTGATTTTGCTGGACCTGATGTTGCCCGGAAAAGACGGCATGACCCTCTGCGATGAGATCCGCAGGCTCTACCAAACACCTGTTTTCATCATCACCGCCAAAGCTGAAGAGCTGGACCGGATCAAGGGTTTGGAAACTGGCGCTTATGACTATATTTGCAAACCCTTCAGCCCGCGCGAAGTCGTGGCCAGGGTCAATGCTCTGTTTCGGTTGCTTGCGGCGCAAGGTTTGAACACGTTGACGGAACAGCCGGCTCAGCGCATGCAACTCGAGCCGCATATCCACAGGGTGAGCTACGCCGGCACATCAGCTGACCTGACCCGCGCCGAATACCGCCTGCTGGAAAACATCTCCGCCAACCCAGACAGTGTCTTCTCACGCCAAGCGCTGGTGCATCTGATCTACGACGACAACCGAGTGATCTCCGACCGAACGATCGATTCACACATAAAAAACCTGCGCAAGAAGCTCGACAACATCGGTCTGCGGCACAATCCGATCCGCACCGTTCACGGGGTCGGGTACAAGTGGAATAGTTTCGAAGAGACCCTTGAATAGGGTTCCATAGCACATGGGGCAAAGCTCGGTGAGAGACACCGAGCAAACAACAGCCTGAGGAAAACAGAGTGGCCAAGCGGCCAGCGCCCCCTCAAGAGGCCGGCGCGTTTCGCCGGCCCAAAGACAACAAGGCCTAGAAGAAACCCAGTGGGTTGATGTCGTAGCTGACCAGCAGGTTCTTGGTCTGCTGGTAGTGATCGAGCATCATCTTGTGGGTCTCGCGACCAATGCCGGACTTCTTGTAGCCGCCAAAAGCCGCGTGCGCTGGGTAGTGGTGGTAGCAGTTGGTCCAAACGCGACCCGCCTCGATGCCACGGCCCATGCGGTAGGACAAGTTCATGTCACGTGTCCACACACCCGCGCCCAAACCGAACTCACTGTCATTGGCGATGGCCAATGCTTCGGCTTCGTCTTTGAAAGTCGTCACCGAGATAACAGGCCCGAAGATCTCTTCCTGGAAGACGCGCATGTCGTTGGTGCCTTTCAGCAGGGTTGGCTGCACATAGTAGCCCGTGCCCATCTCACCGGAGAGCGTCTCGACATCACCGCCCGCGAGCACTTCGGCCCCTTCGTCCTTGCCGATCTGGATGTAACGCATGATCTTGTCGAACTGCTCGCTCGACGCCTGCGCACCGACCATGACGTCTGTGTCCAGCGGGTTGCCGCGTTTAATTTTGGCGGCGCGGTCGATGACCATGGCGATGAATTCATCGTAGATCGACTCCTGCACCAACAAACGCGAGGGGCAAGTGCAGACTTCACCTTGGTTGAAGAAAGCCAAGACAGCCCCCTCAACACACTTGCTGATGAATTGATCCTCTTGCTTCAGCACATCTTCAAAATAGATGTTGGGTGACTTGCCGCCCAGCTCAACGGTGGAGGGGATGAGGTTATCCGCCGCACACTTAAGGATATGGGTGCCGGTGGGTGTGGAGCCGGTGAAGGCGATCTTGGCGATGCGTTTGCTGGTGGCCAGCGCTTGGCCGGCCTCTTTGCCGTAGCCATTGACCACGTTCAGCACGCCAGCTGGCAGCAGGTCACCGATCAGCTCGAGCATCACCAAGATAGACGCGGGGGTCTGCTCGGCAGGCTTGAGCACGATGCAGTTACCCGTCACCAGTGCAGGTGCGATCTTCCACACCGCCATCAGGATGGGGAAGTTCCACGGGATGATCTGACCGACCACGCCCAGGGGCTCATGGAAATGGTAAGCCACGGTGTTCTCATCGATCTCACCTATACCGCCTTCCTGCGCCCGCATGCACCCGGCGTAATAGCGAAAGTGGTCAACGGCCAGGGGCAGGTCGGCGTTGAGTGTTTCACGCACCGCCTTGCCGTTGTCCCAGGTCTCGGCCACGGCGAGCATTTCCAGATTCTGCTCGATGCGGTCGGCGATTTTCAGCAGGACATTCGAGCGTGCGGCGACAGATGTCTTGCCCCACGCAACTTTTGCGGCGTGTGCGGCGTCCAGCGCCAGATCGATATCAGCCGCGTCAGATCGTGGGATCTGGCAAAAAGGCTTGCCGTTGACCGGGGAAATATTGTCGAAGTAATTGCCATTGACCGGCGCGACCCACTCGCCACCGATGTAGTTGCCGTAGCGCTCTTTAAAATTGACAACCGCACCGTCTGTATTTGGATTTGCGTATTCCACCAACACTCTCCTTATCATGATAATTAGCTGCAGGCCGATCACTGAGATCAGGCCGACGTTGCATAAGAGAGTAAAAGACCAAAGGTTGGTAAAAGGTTGGTGCGGCGAACAAATCACGCGCTTAGACGGGGCATTTACCCCTCCTCGGAACTTGCACTCAAGTTCCTCACTGGCAATAAATCTCACCATTTCAAGCATTTGCAGGCGAGTCGGCACAGTTTCAGCTTAGAATAGCGCAATCTGATTTATAACTGATCGTGATCCATCAAAGGATCGAACACACATTCAAAAGGAATACCCATGACCATCCAGATTTTTGGCCACAAGTCCCCCGATACAGACTCCACCGGATCCCCGCTGGTGTGGTCATGGTATCTCAATGAAATCAAAGGCATAGCTGCAAAGCCCATGCTGCTGGGTGAGCCCAACACCGAAGCGCTGTTTGTGCTCGAGCGCTGGGGCTTTGATAAACCCGAGATCATGACAGAGCTCGCTGACGGCGCCGACTGCATCATTGTTGACACCAACAACCCCGCTGAGCTGCCCACCAACATCAACGACGCCAACGTCATCGCGATCATCGATCACCACAAGCTGGTGGGCGGCCTGGAGACAAAAGGCCCCATCGACATCACTATCCGCCCCTTGGCTTGCACCGCGACCATCATGGTCGACATGATCGGCGACGACATGGCGAAAATGCCCGACAACATCAAGGGCGCAGCACTGTCCTGCATCTTGTCAGACACATTGGAGTTTCGCTCGCCCACCACCACCGAACACGACATCGCCGTGACCAAGCGCTTGGCCGATGAGCTGGGTATCGACATCCCCGCCTACGCCGCCGAGATGTTTGCCGCTAAGTCCGATGTGTCTCGCTTCTCCGACGCCGAATTGCTGCGCATGGATTCCAAGGAATACACCATCGAGGGCACCGCCTTCCGCGTGTCTGTGTTGGAGACGACGTCACCGCATATGGTCTTGGACCGCAAAGACAGCTTGATGAGCGCCATGGTGGACGTGGCCAAAGAAGACGGCGCCGACCAGGTGTTGTTGTTCGTGATCGACATCCTGAACGAAGAGGCCACCCTGCTGGTGCCCAACGACATGGTCAAGACCATCGCAGAGAAGTCCTTTAACGCGACTGTCAGTGGCGACACAGTGGTTTTGCCGGGCGTCATGAGCCGCAAGAAGCAGATCATGCCCTTCCTGACACTCTGATCATTTGCCGATCATTTGATTGAATGAGCGGCGCAGCTATTCGCTGCATCGCTGGCAGAGGCCCGCCCTGGGCCTCTGCTAAATACGGCCCGCCCCGCCGTCTTTTAGGACCCCGGAGAGCGCCGATCAAACCAGTGCTGCTATCGCCCCGATCAAGCCGCCAAACACCGCTCCCCAGACCACCAGCCAGCCCAAGTGCTTGGCGATCATGTCCTGCACAATCTGCTTCACCATCTGCGGGTTGAGCTCATCCAGGCGCTTTTCTATCACCGCGCTGATCTTCTCGAATACCATGTCGCCGCCCGCCCCAGATGCCAGGCTGCTGCGCAGGGAGGCCTGAAACTCCTCCGTCGCCGTCACCTTGATCAAAGAGCTTTTCATGCGCTCACAAAAGGGCTCGCGCAGGGGCTGCAGCGCTTCGACACCGCCCACCATGGCCAGCATGCCACCAAAAGAGGATGCTTCGATCACGCTGACAAAACCATCAAAGGCCGGGTCAAGATCAGCTTTCTCAATCACCGGCGCCAGATCCAATGCCTTGCCACTGCCCGCGCCACTCAAAAAACGCTGCATGTTCTCGGGGCTGAAAAATTGCTTCATCAGCAACTCGCGGATCCCGAGTTTGAAATCCTCAAAATGCGTGGGCACCACCCCGGAACCATACAAGCCAGGCACCTTTTCAAACAGCATGTGAATAGCCAGCCAATTGGTGAGCGCACCGGAAAAAGCGAAAAGCCCGACGCTGGTCATGAGGCTGTTGCCGAGTAAATACCCGCCAAGAAGCACGGCAAGCGCCGCAATATTACTGAGTAGACTTTTGTTCACAAGCTCGGATCATCGCATAAGACAGGGAGCTGAATTATACCTCATGCGCAAATACAAGCCCCATCCGGCCCTGTTCCCGTGGATGAAGGCACAGCTCAAAACTTGGCGGCGACTACCGGTCATGACATCACGCAGTGAAGCCCGCTCTCAGAAGCCGACCGCAGCTTAGGTACCGGCGTGGCAGGATCTCGGCGACGGCATCAAAACACGCACTTGCAGCGAGGATTATTGTGAACTCGCCACGTATCGTGGCGACAGCAAGCATTACCCGATCACTCCCTAAGCGCGTGATATTACTGACAAAGCCCGCCAACTCTTGTGCTTGAGTTACATTTTGCCAAGGTTATAACAACATCAATTCGCCTTGCAAAACGCCTTTCATTAGCGTCGTTTGCAGCACCTAAAGCGACCGTAAACCTTGAGCACTACTTTGCAGGCGCTGGCAAAATACTGCCTCAGCCACCGCCCAAAGCCGCTCAGAGCAAATTATGTACTGTAAAGCGGCTGCATCAATCGCGCATATTGAACAGGCAATGCATGCGCGCTCTGGCCACCTCATGGGTGCCCGAAACAATCACCGGATCACGGGCCAAGGGTGATTCCAATTATTGTAAGTTGCTATGCTTCCGCGGAGAAAGTTATGGTGGGCGGATCGAAGTTACAGGGAGTACTTGCAGATATCATCGTGGGCTAAGTGATTGCTCAATCCTCGGTGAAACTGTCGCCTTCGAGCAATGTCTTATTTTAATACATTGAATTTCAATCGCCCCTGCAGAAGGTAATTGCCATGCCCCAACTGTCACCCAAGATCGACAGCAAACTCCTTGCCATATTGGGCCTAAGCGCCCTGCTCACAGCCTGCGGCGGTGACTCGAGCGAGCCCGAAGCGACGGAGCCCGAGCCCACCGGCGAACAAACGGGTGGAGGTGGCGAAACAGGTAGCAGTGGCGCCATAGGATTGATTGGTGGCAGCGGCACAGAGCCAACCGCAGCCGCAGCTGAAGAATGCGGCGCGGCAGATGGCACGCGGGGCACTGACCCTGACTCCCGCGATGCTCCCTGGATGAACAATTGCTACATTCAACGCGATGAGGCATTCGTTGACAGCTCCTATGCACAGGGTATTCAACGCATCACTTGGTGCTTAGGCTACGATGACACTGACAGCATGAGCGACTTCGCCGACGGATCTTATGGCCCAAGATCAGAAGCCGCTGTAGAGGCTTTTCAAACGGTAAATGACATCACTGTTGACGGGATCGTTGGTCCGGAGACCTGGGATAAGTTAGAGCACTCACTGGAGTTACTCGCAGAAATCGGCAACCGTGACAGTTTTGGCGTTTTCACCGACGAGACAGAATACCAAGACTGCAAAGACGTGGTCATGTTCTACGAGAAGTTCGACCCGGACACGCAGCTGTCCATTGGCTGGAAGATGGCAGCACCGGACACTGAAGTTGAGATGACCTTCTCAACAGGGTTCTAAGCAAGCCAGCGGCCACTAAACCATCAGCCTCTAACACACACATCTACAGCCAAACGATCGTGTTGCCACGCGCTGCTCTGTGCAACAGAGCAAGCGCGCTACAACGCGGAGAGATGCATGCCCTCACGCCAACAAAAAACAGCTTTCTCACTGCTCGCGCTGCTTGTCGCAACAGCCGTGACATACCTGTATATCAGGCTCCCCTCCCCCGAGCCGATCGCAGCCCAGCTCGAGGAGAAAACTCTTGTCGCGGCCTCTGAAGAGACTAACAGCAGCCCGGAGCCCCCCGAGCTGAGCACGGCGGAGCACAAAGCCAATGCGGCCGAAAAAACATCAACTGCCGCCAATAAAACTGAAGCGATAAGGCCGCCAAAAGTACCGGGTCTTGCCGCTGACGCCGGTGTTTTTGCGATCGAAACCGCTCTGTCTCTTCCCAGTGATCCGGAGTTCTATCGCCTGGTCGAACTGCTAAAGCAGGACCCTGATTACTTCGACGAGATGGTGCAGGAACTGATGCGTGAAACAGACGCACTGCGCCTGAAATGGCTGGCCTATCTGTTGGCCGAGACACGTGATGCCCGCCTCACGAACATCGCGGCACAAATGCTCAGCGCAGGCCGGACGGAATCGTCGCTTGCAGCCCTGACCCTGTTGCGACGGACCCAACAACACAGTGAAGCCGCTCGGCAGTTGGTGCTGCAGACCATCTCGCACCAAACAGAAGCTCCGCTGCTGGTCGCAGCGATAAATGCCCTGTCTCGCGTGGGCACAAACGCCTCGACCAAGCACAGACAACAGGTAGCGAGCCACTTGTTGCCACTGCTTGCACACCAGGAAGCAAGCGTCAGGCGAGCGTCTTACAGCACGCTGCTGCGATGGTCTAATGGCTCTGTGGATATCGCTCCGCAGCTGGCCGCTGGCCTCTCCGACTCAGATGCAAAGGTCAGGCGCAGCACAGCCTTTGGCCTTATCCGCAACCCGCACCTCGATCAATCCACCAAGCTTGCGCTGTTCAGTATGCTGAACGACACCGAAGAGCCCCTGCGCAATCGCAAAGCGGCAGCCATGGCACTGATGCGCTTCGGCCTTAACAGCGATGAAAACGCTCACGTTGAAGCACTCACCCACAGCTTCAACCGCAAGCGAAAATCAGCGCCCTAAGCTCACCGCTCATTCTGAGGCAAGCCATCCGCAATGGCGTAATAGTCACCCTTGTCTGCGACAAAAATGTGTTTTTCAAGCTGCGTGCGCGAAGGCGAATCAAAGGCCCCCATGGCGATGGCGATGCGCTCACCTTCGAGCGGGTCCCAGAATAAAAAACTGCCACAACAACTGCAAAACCCCCTGCGGACTTTTTCAGAAGCTTGATACCAATTAAGTTTGTCCTCTCCCCGCAAGCGCAAAGACTTGCGCTCAATGTCGGTCGAGGCCCAGTAGTGGCCACTTTGTTTGCGGCACATTGTGCAGTGGCAGGCATCGGGTGCAGCCAGCTCACCTGACACATCAAAGCTGACCTCACCGCACAAACAAGATCCGTGGTGCATTTTTCATCTCCAGTACAGGCCCAATGACAGCTGCCCCGCCGACACGCTTTAGTCCGCTGGCCGCTGCACAGTATCAATATCTACAGAGAAGCAATGGCCTCGCCTCACGCAGTAGACAAGCCATGAAATAATCTCGCCCTACTTGCTGTCCGCGCGGCTCACGAATTTGCGCTCTTCCACACTCACCTTCAGCTTCTCGCCCGAGGAAATGTACTCTGGCACTTGCACCACCAATCCAGTGGACAGTGTTGCAGGTTTGGTTCGAGCAGTCGCCGAGCCACCCTTGATAGAGGGGTCGGTCTCAACAACGACCAGATCCACGTTGCTAGGCATGTCCAGCGCCACGGGCACATCATCGACAATCACCACCTGAATACCGGCGGTCTCTTCAGTGATGAAGAGAATCTCATCGCTGATGCTCTCTTTGTTCAAGTTGTAGGGCGTGTAGTCCTCGCTGTCCATGAACACGTATTCGTCGCCGTCAATGTAGGAAAACGTGGCGGGCTTGCGCACCAGATCAGCAAACTGCAACATGTCCGAGTCTTTGAAAGTCTCATCAATCTTGCTGCCGCTGACCACGTCGTACATGCGCATGCGGTAGAGACTCCCGCCCGCCCGACCCTGTGGCACAGAGCGCTCGATATCCCGCACAATATAGGTATTGCCGTTGTATTCAACGGCCGCGTTCTTTTTGATGTCACTGGCTTTTGGCATGCGGACTCACCTTAAATAATTCAATTCATGATCATTAGACAATGTCGCTCATTTTAGCCGATCTATGCCCTTGCATGTAGTTTAAGCATTTTGGCCATGCCAGCGCCTTGGCTCGCATTATCGCGCAGGGTAGAGCACGGCGTTCATGAGCGCGCCATCAGCTCTTCATGAGCCGTGCGGCTATTCCCGCATGCCTCGGAAAATAAGACGCTGCACCGACTTCAGGCAACAAGGCACTGGAAACAGACTTTCAAAAACTTTCTTAGTGCGCCTGCGGCCCATGCAAATTCAATGGCAAAGCAAGCGTGATACTGGCCCCTTGGGCCACAGCATCAACCCGCAATGCCCCGCCGTGCGCATCTGCCACGGAGTGCGCTATTGCCAGCCCTAATCCGCTGCCACTGGAGGGCTCAAGCTGACCGAATCGGCTAAACGCTTTTTCCTGGTCTTCTGGCCGCAGGCCCGCTCCGTCATCCACCACCGTGACACAGGCGTGGTCGCCGTCTAACCATGTCTTCACCGAGATTTCCCTCAGCGATCCGCCCCCGTGCACCAGGGCGTTATCAACCAAATTTTTGATCACTTCTGAGACAAAGAATCGGTCCGCCAACACCGCTAACGGCGCGTCATGCTGCAACAGCGCAAAGCCCACCTCCGCAGAGAGAACTGTCGGCGCCAAGTCCGCACACACGTGTTTACTCAAGGCATTGAGATTCAGCAGCTCATGAGCGGATCGCCAGCTCCCCTGCCGCAACCGGTCCAGTGACAACAATTGATCCGCAACGCGAGATGACGCATAGGCCGCGCTGATCAACTCTTTTACCCGCAATTCACGCTCATGATCAGTGTTCGCATCACGCACCGCCTCCGCCATAGACAAGACAGCAGCCGCCGGGTTTCGCAACTGATGCGCCGCATCCGAAATAAAGGCTTGATGTGAATGCAAGCTTGTCACCACTTGTTCGAACAGGCGATTCAGCGTGGCGACTATGCCCTGCGCTTCGACCGGAATAGGCCGCTTGATGGTACTGAGGTCATCGGGCGAGCGCGAGGCAATCGCATCCTGCAGATCGAGCAGCGGGCGCAGCCCTGTCTGCACCGCAAAAGACACAACGACAGCTAGCGTGGTCAGCAGCCCCACGATCAGCGCCACGGCGCGCCAGGCCAATTGCCGCGCAAAATCCACACGCGCGCTGCCGAGCTGCCACACCGTGACCGTGGTATCGCCCGACAAATACTCCGTGGAGGTGTGCTCGGTCATGCGTATAACCCGGACCAACTCCCCCTTGTACACCCCTTCAAAATACTGCGGTTTATTGGGCTCGAACAACCAGTGCCCCGCCGGCACAGGGGGGTAGGCATAACCAGTGACATAAGCGCCGCCAGGCCCACTGACGTGGTAGAACACCTCTTCCACTGCCGCCTCGCGAATGAGGCTGCGCGTGGAGGGCAACAGCGCGTCACCGTCCGACACCGCCACGTCTCGACTGATGGCCAATGCGGCGGCCAACAGCGAACGGTCAAAGAGCTTGTCGGCGGTATCCTGCGCCACGCTGTAGCGCCAGTAACCCAAGAGTACGGCCATGATCACCAACGGCAATAAGATCAATACAAACAGGCGCTGGCGCAGCGAGCGGGTCGACTGGGTCATTTATCGGCCTCGAGCATATACCCCAATCCGCGCGCAGTTTTGATGCGTATGCCGTGCCCGGCAAGGCGTTTTCGCAAGCGCGAAATATGCGGCTCCACAGCCGTGTCGTCGACGTCTGCTCCCACCCCGTAGACGTGATCGGTCAGCTGATCCTTGGACACCAGCCTGCCGCGGCGCTCAAGCAGGCACTCCAGTGTGGCGAGTTCACGGCGGGGAATTTCCAGCGCCTCTCCCCCGGCCAGCAGCTGCCGTGTGCCGCGGTCAAAACTCAGCTCTCCCACACGTTCTGTCGCGCCGTAGTCGATGTCTTTGCGTCGTGACAAGGCCCGTATGCGCGCCTCCAACTCATCCATTTCAAAGGGTTTGACCAGGTAATCGTCCGCCCCCGCATCCAGCCCCATTACCCTGTCCCGGGTGTCGCTGCGGGCGGTCAGCAGAATAACCGGCGTATTGGCGCCGCGGGCCCTGAGTGCACGCAACACGTCCAAGCCGCTCATTTTGGGGAGGTTAATGTCCAGCACCAGGAGATCTGCACCTTCAGTCGCGAGAAACTGGTCCGCCGCTGCGCCGTCGTACAGCAAGTCCACGGCATGCCCTCTGTCGCGCAGGCGATAGGCAATTGCATTGGCCAGTGTCTGGTTGTCCTCGACCACTGCTATTCGCATTTCAGACCCCGCAAGTTTCACGCAAGCTTAGCTGTTTATGATCGATCCATCGTCAAAGCACTCCAGCCCGCTGGCGCTCGGCGATATAGAATCGAATCCAGAGGCAATACAATTGCCCACCCAAAGGGAGTTATACATGAAAGCCACTACTTTCATCCGTCGTACCGCACTGAGCTTGGCTGTCGCAGCAGTGACTTTCGCCGCACCCGCATCAGCAGAAGTCGACTTTTCAGGCAAAACCATCGAGTGGGTCATCCCCTTCTCCGAGACCGGCGGTTCAGCCAAGTGGGCCAACTTCTTCGCCCCGCTGCTCGCCGAAGAGCTGCCGGGCGAGCCCACTGTTGTGGTCAAGTTCATGCCGGGCGCAGGTTCGACCAAAGGCGCCAACTGGTTCCAAAAACAAACACACAAGGACGGCACATTGCTGTTCGGTTCGTCCGGCTCCACGCAGTTCCCCTACTTGCTGGGCGACCCTCGCGTGCGCTACGAATACAATGACTGGAACGCTGTCATGGCATCCGGCACGGGCGGCGTAGCCTACCTCAACCCAGAGGCCGGCGCCAAATTCAACGGCACCGCCAACGCGCTCAAAGATATAGACTTCATCTACGGCTCACAGGGCGCCACGCGCCTCGACCTCGTTGCCCTGCTCGCGTGGGAAATGCTGGGCATGAACGTCGAGCCGGTGTTCGGCATCAAGGGCCGCGGTGACGGGCGACTGATGTTTGAACGCGGCGAAGCCACGATCGATTACCAGACATCTTCAGGTTACCTCAAGGGCTCTGCCGACCTGGTTGCGGACGGCAAAGCCGTGCCCATGATGACCTGGGGCGCACTGGGCGAGAGCGGCGACATCGTGCGCGACCCGACCTTCCCCGAGATCGCCACCTTCAAAGAAGTGTGCGAAGCGACCGAAGCTTGTGAGACCTCCGGCGATAACTGGGACGCATGGAAGGCCTTCTTCATTGCGGGATTCCCCTCGCAGAAGCTCGCCTTTTTGCCTGCTGGCACGCCGCAAGATGTGATCGACACCTACACCCAGGCCTTCGAAGCAGTCGTTGCACGGGAAGATTTCGCCGCGATTTCATCCAAGCGCGTCGGCAAATACCACGTATTTGTAGGCGAGAACGCACAGACCGCCCTGGCCTCTGCGACCAGCGCACCTGAGAGCGCCGTCACCTTTGCGCGCAGCTGGTTGAAAGACAAGTACGGCGTCACGCTGAAGTAAGACAGTACCGAGCTGGCACGGGCATCCTGCCGTGCCGCTCTGAGGCGCCCAGCCTCAGAGCGTGAGAAAAATTCACTGCGCTTTTGATGACCGCTGCGCCTTGGCAGCGGCATGCTCGTGGGTTTTTTCTCAAGCTCTCAGCCCCTCCCTTTAAAACCTCATAATTTATGGAGCGACTCCTATGGAGATGTTCGCGACCGCTATTCCTGCGCTTGTAGAAGCCTGGCAACTCATCCTGCAACCCGTCGTACTCGGCTATCTAGTGCTCGGCGTGGTGATGGGATTGACCATCGGTGTATTCCCTGGGCTCGGCGGCATCGCCGGGCTTTCGCTGTTACTGCCCTTTATGTTTGGCATGGATCCAGTCCTTGGCCTGGCCCTGATGATCGGCATGGTGGCGGTTGTGCCAACCTCCGATACCTTTGCCTCGGTGCTGATGGGCATACCCGGCTCCTCCGCCTCACAGGCGACTGTGCTGGACGGTTTTCCCATGGCGAAAAATGGCGAGGCCGCGCGCGCGCTCGCCGCCGCCTTCACCTCCTCCTTGTTCGGCGGCTTGGTGGGCGCTGCCTTTCTGACAGTGTTCATCCTCATCGCCCGCCCCATCGTGCTAGCTTTTGGCCTGCCCGAAATGCTGATGATCACCGTGCTCGGCCTGTCCATGGTGGCCGTGCTGGCGGGGCGTATCCCGCTCAAGGGCCTCGCGGCCGCGTGCCTGGGTTTGATGATCGGCACCGTCGGTGAAGCAGACGCGGGCGGCAGCCTGCGCATGGCGAGCTACGACATCCCCTACCTGACCGACGGCCTGAAACTGGTGATTGTCGGCCTTGGCATATTCGCCATCCCAGAGATCATCTCCCTGCTGCGTCAAGACAGCTCCATCGCCAAGGGCGCCAGTTTGGGCTCGGGCTGGATGGACGGCGTGCGCGATTGGGTCGACAACAAGTGGCTCTCAGTGCGCTGCTCCATCATCGGCGTCGTTGTCGGCATTGTGCCGGGTCTCGGCGGCTCGGTTGTGGACTGGATCGCCTATGGCCACACGGTGCAGAGCACCAAAGACAAATCCAAGTTTGGCAAGGGCGAGGTGCGCGGCGTGATCGGGCCCGAGAGCTCCAACAACGCCAAAGAGGGCGGCGGACTCGTGCCCACACTGCTGTTTGGCATTCCCGGCTCTGGCTCGATGGCGATCTTCATCGGCGCCATCGCCCTGCTCGGCTCCGGCGACATCGAAGTCGGTCCTGCCATGCTGCAGAACAACCTCGACATCACCTACTCCATCGTCTGGCTCTTGGCGCTGGCCAATGTCGCGGGCACCGTGCTCTGCATCGCCCTGTCGGGCAGCATTGCCAAGCTGACCACCATCCGCTTTACCTACTTGGCGCCCTTTCTGTTCATGCTGATCAGTTTCGCCGCCTTCCAATCGGGGCAGAACTTCGAAGATTTGTTGGCGCTGCTGGCGATCGGTTTGATCGGAATTTTTCTGCGCCGCTTTGATTGGTCTCGCCCTGCGTTTTTGATCGGTTTTGTGCTCTCCAACCCGGTGGAAAAATTCTCCAATCAGGCTTTTCAAATCGCCAGCTTTCGCTTTCGCAAAAGTTTTGAAGAAGGCATGGACTACGTCTTCAGCCCGATCGTGATCGTGCTGATCGTGATAACAGTGGTGTCCGTTGTGCTGGGCATTCGCCAGGCCAAGAGCATCATGGCTGAGGGCGAAGTGAAATCTGGTTCCAAACGTGCGCCGCTGGTCTTTTTGCTGGCCATATCCGCCTATCTGCTGGCAGCCGTCATCAACGCCAACAGCATCCCCGACTTCAACCTCACCGACAAGATCATCCCGCTGGCGATCGGCTGCTTCGCGCTGTTGTGTTGCCTGATTCTACTGATCCAGATGATGCGGCAGCCCGAGGGCGACAGCATCTTTGCCGACAAAGAAGTCGCCGGTGAAGACGCCGACGCCCCCTACGGGCTGTGGTCTACCCTGGCATGGTTCGCCTCGCTGATTGCCGGCACCTGGTTTGTCGGTTTCATCTTTGCTCTGTTTGCTTTTCTGATCTGCTTTCTGCGCATACGCGCCGGTGCCAGCTGGTCCAAAACACTGCTGCTGACCGCCTGCGGCATAACGTTCATGTGCCTGATGGCCGGCGCGTTGAACCGAGACTTTCCACCGGGGCTGCTGCAAGCAGCCACTGACTTGCCGTGGCCACTGAGATGAGTCAAATTGGAATCCCCTACCTCTTCATGCGCGGCGGTACCTCCCGCGGACCGTATTTTCACCGCGGCGACTTGCCGCAGGACGAGACCACGCTGGCCGACGTCCTGATCGCCGCCGTGGGCGCAGGTCACAAGCTCAACATCGACGGTGTCGGCGGCGGCGCCGCAGTGACAACTAAGGTCGCCATGCTCTCCCCTTCAGACGACGACTGGGCCGATGTCGATTACTTCTTCGCCCAAGTGTCGGTGGAGGATCGCCGCGTGGACTTCAAACCCACCTGCGGCAATATCCTCTCCGGTGTGGGCCCAGCCGCCATCGAGATGGGTCTAATCAAGCCCTCAGGTGAAGTGACTGAGATCAACATCCACGCCGTCAACACCGGTGCCAGGGTTGTGGCTCAGGTGCAGACGCCCGGCGGCGAGCTCACCTACGAAGGCGACACAGAGATCGCCGGCGCACCCGGGGCCGCAGCGCCGGTTTCACTGAAGTTCATGGGTGTTGTGGGCTCCTCCACCGGTGCTTTTTTGCCCACCGGCGAGTTGCGCGATACGGTCGACGGTATCGAGGTCACGTGCATGGACGTGGCCATGCCACTGGTCATTGCCCGCGCCAAGGATTTCGGCCTGAGCGGCCACGAGAGCGCTGAAGAGATCGACCAAAACACGGAGTTTTTTAGCAGCATGGAAGCGGTTCGGCAAAAGGCGGCGCTGCTGATGGGCATGGGCGACGTGAGCAAATCCGTCACCCCAAAATTTGGCCTACTGGCAAAAGCCAAGTCAGGTGGCACCCTTGCCACGCGCTATTTTATGCCCTGGAACACCCACCCCACCATGGCGGTCACCGGCGCCCAGTGCCTGGCGTCATGCGCACTCACGCCGGGCACAGTGGCCGATGGTCTGCTGCAAAGGCCCGAAACATCACCGGCTGAAGTGGTGCTGGAGCACGCCTCAGGCACCATCGACGTACTGGTCGACTTCGACAGCAGTGAGGGCTTCGAGCTGCTGTCTGCCGGGCTGGTGCGCACGGTGCGCAAACTGGCCGACGGCAAGGTCTATGTGCCCGCATCCGTCTGGCCGATCGACAGGAGAGCCTCATGAGCTTAAAAAACATACTGGTTGCTTTCAACGGTTCAACCGCCTCTGAAGCTGCTTTGCGCTACGCCTGCGCTGCCGTGCGCGACAACGGTGGGCACGTGACCGCCCTGCTCGCCCACGCCACCAACGAAGTGGTGAACAGCCGCGACGCCTGGGTACCGCCAGCGGCACGCGCCATCATCGCCGAGGCCAACAGCAGCATTCTCAGCGAAGTCGAGCTGCGCTTTGAAGCACTCAGAGCGGATCTAGCGCTGGGCGAGCGTTTGCATTTTCAGCGCGCGGCAGGGCGTGTGGACGCTGTTATTGCAGAGTGCGCCCGCAGCTACGACATCATCGTGGTGGGCAATCTGATCTCTGGCGGTGCAGATCCACACGTTGCAGTACACCCAGATCGCGTTGCGCTGATGAGCGGCCGGCCGGTGCTGGTGATCCCCGATGACTACCAGCTCGATGCCCCACACGCACACGCCGCCGTGGCGTGGGATGGCAGTCGCGCCGCTGCCAGAGCTCTGTCCGACAGCCTACACATACTCCAACAGCAAGGTCGGGTCAGTGTGCTCACAGTGGGCAAAAAACCGTTACCACGCCCAGTGGAGGAGTTGATGCAACATCTCGAGCGCCAAGGCGTACAGGCAGAGCATCAAAACTTGCCACAACCCACCAGTGTGGGCTCGGCGATCGTTCGCTACTGCGCCGAACAAGACCCCTGCATGTTGGTGATGGGCGCCTACGAGCACTCTAAGTTTCGCGAGGATTTTTTTGGTGGCATCACAGCCAAGGTACTGAAGAAGATCAAAACCCCGCTGCTGCTCTCACACTGAGTTGTGCAGCTCAGGGCGCATAGCAAGGTGTTTCTAACTAAATATCGCAACTGCGTCACTGTAGGTTCGAATTTGTTCGGAGATTTTCTACCAGCCCTCGACGCCGTTGTCCGAATAAAATCTGATCTACATGTGATCGAGCTGGCCCACGCAGCGAATGGCGTCTATCAGGGCCGTCGCCGCCGCTGTGTGTCGCTGCGTATTGCGCAGCAGCAGCCCCACCGGCCTCGATACTTGGGGATCAACCAGCGGCCTGAAGACAATCTGTGGCTGCAGCGCGGAATCGATGCGCGAACGCGGCAACAGCGCTACCCCGCAGCCCGCGGCCACCAGCTCCAAGGCGGTCGACGCCCGCTGTACCTCAAAGCACCAGTGCAGCCTCAAGCGCTGCTTGGCGGCGGCTTCATCAATCAGCAGCCGGTTACCTGTGCCACGCGCGGGCATGATCAGTGCGCTGTTCGCCAACTCTCCCCAAGTCAGGCTCTCGCGCTCGGCCAGGGGATCATCGGCGCACAAAGCCACGCCGATGGCATCCTCAAACAGCGCCTCGAAAGACAAACCCGGCTCCAGCGCGGGGATGGCGGAGACGCCAAAATCAGCGTCCCCCTGCTCCACCGCCTCCGCCACCTCGTTGGCGGCAAATTCCAAAAGCCGAATCCGAGCGGAGAAGCCAGCAGCCCGACAGTGCTGCAGTGCGGGCGGCAACAGCCGCGCCACCACTGAAGGAATGATGGCCACCGTCACGATGGCGTTCCTCTGGTGCGCCAGGCTCACCGACTCATCGATGATCGCCAGCGTCATCTCCTGCGCGTCGCGCAGAATCGCCTCCGCCCTGGGCTGCAATCGCTTGGCGGCTAGGGTCGCCTTGACCGCGCGCGTACTGCGCTCGAACAGCACCGAATCCAGCTCGGTCTCCAGCTTTTGAATACGCCGACTCACCGCCGACTGGGACATCTTGAGTTGCTCAGCCGCTCGCTGAAAAGAGCCGCTCTCTTTGACTGCCAGAAAGGCCTGTAAATCCCCAAAATCGTAATTTATGCGCATATCGGGATAATCCATGCAAAACCCCCGCTAGTCAAATATATATGCCGTTGATAATCTGTTTTCAGAGGAGATATCCATGAGCAAAGACTGCGACATCGTGATCATTGGCGGCGGCAACGCCGCCCTGTGCGCCGCCATCACCGCTGCCGAAACCGGCGCAAAAGTGCGCCTGCTGGAGGCCGCACCGCGCAGCTACCGCGGCGGCAACTCACGCCACACCCGCAACTTCCGCTGCATGCACGAGGGCCCATTGTCCGTGTTGCAGGACAGCTACGATCAGGAGGAGTACCTTCAGGATTTGCTCAAGGTGACCGGCGGCAATACCGATGAAACACTGGCCAAGCTGGTGATCCTTGAGACCCAGAACTGCCTGCCGTGGATGCTGTCGCAGGGGGTGCGTTTTCAACCGGCGCTCTCGGGCACCCTGTCGCTGAGCCGCACCAACGCCTTTTTTAAGGGTGGCGGCAAGGCCCTGCTCAACGCCTACTACCGCCGCGCCCAAGCGCTCGGCGTGGAGCTGCTCTACGACGCCAAGGTCACGCACTTGCAATTAGACGGCGATCACATCAGCTGGGTCGACTACAGCCATGCAGACATTGAGTACCGCATCGCCCCCACATCGGTGGTGGTTGCCTCCGGTGGCTTTCAAGCGGACATCGATTGGCTGACACGCGCCTGGGGCCCTGCCGCCAAGAACTTCCTGATTCGCGGCACGCCCTACAACCGTGGGCTTGTCTTATCGGACCTCATGCAGCAAGGGCTGCTGACCGTGGGCGATGCCAACCAATGCCACGCGGTCGCCATCGACGGACGCGCGCCGCAATACGACGGCGGCATCGTGACCCGGCTGGACTGCGTGCCCTTCTCCATCGTCGTCAATCAGCACGCCGAGCGCTTTTACGACGAGGGCGAGGACGTCTGGCCAAAGCGCTACGCCATCTGGGGCCGGCTGCTGGCAGCCCAACCCGAGCAGATGGCTTACGCCATCATCGACGCCAAATCCCAGGCGCTCTTTATGCCCTCTGTCTTCCCCCCCATCACCGCCGACACTGTCGAGGAGCTGGCGCTGAAGCTGGATCTGCAACCGCAGGCGCTGCGCCACACGGTGGATCAATTCAACGCCGCCTGCCCAGACGGCGACGGCTTTCATGCCACCGAACTCGATGGCCTCATCACCTCGGGCATCACGCCGGCCAAAACCAACTGGGCCCGACCCATCAGCGAAGGCCCTTTCCACGGTTACCCACTGCGCACCGGCGTCACCTTCACCTATCTGGGACTCAAGGTGGATAAGCGCGCGCAGTGCAGCACCGCCGACGGCCCGGTAAAAAATCTCTGGGCCGCGGGCGAGACCATGGCCGGCTCCATATTGGGACAGGGTTACCTGGCTGGCTTCGGTATGGCCATGGGCACTGTTTTTGGGCGTATCGCCGGCCAGGAGGCGGCAAACCATGCAAGATGAATCCCTACAAGAAGCGCGTCGGCAACTCGAAATATGCAATGCCTGTCGCTACTGCGAGAGCTATTGCTCGGTGTTTCCCGCGGTGCACGCGGTGCGCGCCTTCAGCGACGGCGACCTGACCCAGTTCGCCAATCTGTGCCACAACTGCCGAGGCTGCTATTACGCCTGCCAGTACACACCGCCCCACGGCTTTGCTCTCAACCTGCCCAATGCACTGGCCGAGCTACGGCAGGACAGCTGGGAGGAGTTTGCCGCCCCGCGGGTTGTGGGCCGGCTGTTTCAGCGCAACGGCCTGCTGCTGGCAACTGCCACCGCGCTCTGTCTCGCGCTGCTGCTGGGCCTGATACGACTGGCGGGCGACGGCGGTGGCGAGGGTTTCTACGCCGCGCTGCCGCACACACTGATGGCCGGGATCTTCATGCTGGCCTCGCTGTTTCCACTGCTGAGCTTGACGGTCAGCCTGCGCCGTTACTGGCGCGCCACCGAGGGCGAATGGATCCGCGGCTCGCAGCTGCTGGCCGCCCTGAAATCCGCGGCAACAGCCCACAACCTCGACGGCGGACACGGCGAGGGCTGCAACTTTGAAGACGAAGACCGCTACTCACGCGCCCGGTTGTTTGCACACCAATTAGTGATGTATGGCTTTATGCTATGTTTCGCCGCGACCGCTGCGGGGACAGTGATGCACTACCTGCTGGACAAGCCTGCGCCCTACCCGCTCTGGTCCGCGCCCAAGGTGTTCGGCATCAGCGGCGGGCTCGCGCTGAGTGCAGGCAGCGCCTGGATGGTCCTGCTGAAGCTGCGCGCCGATAAAACGCTGGCTGCGCCCTCCGCCTGGGGCGGCGAGATAGAATTCATCGCCCTGCTCGGTGCCATGGCGCTCACCGGACTGCTGCTATTCGTTTTAGGCAGCACGGCCGCCATGCCCACGCTGCTGGCCGTTCATCTGGGCACGGTGCTGACCTTTTTCTTGCTGACCCCTTTCAGCAAAATGGCCCACGCCTTTTACCGCTTGGCAGCACTGATCAGGGACGAACAATGCAAACAGCAGCGCTGAGCAGGCAGCAATAATGCGGCGCAGCGACGGTGCAAGGAAAACCAACAATGTCACACTCACCTTCGCCCCCCTGCACTAAAACACAGGCGGCGGGTTTGGCGTCGCGTTACTTATTCGATTCGGAATATAAATGCGGGTGTGGCAGCGGATCTTTGGTTTTGAACAGATAGCGGCTAAAAACTTGCCCGTAGTTTTTGAAGACATAGGATTCATTGCGGGCCAAAAAATCCGCCCGCCGCGCACGATACAGTGCGGGCAATGTGTACCAAGGCGCTCCGGGGTACATGTGATGCACTAAATGAAAATTGTTGTTCAGAAAGAGCCAGGAGAAGAAGCCCCGGTCTTCGATCACCACAGTGCGCGGACCCACCGACGGCGCCGCCTGATGCTCCAAAAAAGTACGAATGCGCAACAGTGACAGACAAGCATAAGCTGAAAGCGCGTAAGCCCACAGCGGCAAACTGCTCCATTGCGGTAAAAACAAAAGCAGTGTGGCCAGACCCCCAAAATGCCAGGCATAAGCTCGCATCACCGCGCGGTTGCCCGCTGCCGCCTCCGCCCAATCGTCACGGTACAAGCGATACAAGCTGAACGCAGGTCCAATTAGCATACGCCCGGCGAGGGTGTTGTTAAACACCATGGCCCGCTGCAAGCCTGGCGAAAGTGACTGCCAGGCGGCAGGCTCAAGATAGTTGCTCTCCGGGTCGTCGTGCGGGTCGGTCAAGTTCTCATCTATATGGTGTTGCAGGTGCAGATCACGAAAACGTTGGTAGGGAATGTACAAACCAAAGGGGATCGACACCAAGAGCTCGTTAAAAATCGCAGACCGCAGTGGGTGCCCATGCAACGCTTCATGCTGTAGGGACGAATGCAAAGCCAACAACACCGCCAGCACCGGCAGGCTCAGCCACAGTGAGTCACTCAACACCAAGACGCCAACGATTGCACCGCTGCAACAGACAATTAGCAGCAAGGTGAGCCACTCCACAGGTGCAACATGAACCACCGCTGAAGGTTGCTCACCCGGCGTGGAGCAACTCGATGCAGCCACAATTCTGCCAGCAGATCCGGTGGTGTCTAATGTCATTGGAGGGTCTGACGCTGTGAAGAGTGTGACAGTTTAATGAAATTAAATACTTGTTCGAAAGCGCGATTTTATTGGCAATGCAGAAGTTTTTCTTTTGCACCACCCAAAGTAGCGGCGGGGCTAAGCGACGGCGACATCAATGAAATGATCGGCAGGTCGGGGCGGATCCGCGACATATTGGACAATGTGCGAAACACTTGAGCGGTGGACGCAAAAAGCGAACACCGCTCAGACCATTTTATTTCCCTTCAAAAGCGCCGATGGAATTTATCAGCGAATTGGGCACCTCGACGCGGCCACCACTACGCGCGTCCAACACCACGATCTCGTGATACTGGATCGCGACCAGACGCCCCAGCGCTTCGCTGAAAAAATGCGACAGCAATATAAAACGATCACTTTTGACTTCATCAACACGCGTACCGATGTTCACAGTGTCGGGATACACCACTGGGGCGATGTATTTGATCGATTGAAAACCAAGTATCGGCGCGTACTCACCGGATTCATACAAATTTACAGCCTCAAAATAAGCCATCCGCGCCGACTCGCCCCAGCGTACATAAGAGGCGTTATTTACGTGCCCATAAGCATCCATCTCCCCCCACTGCACAGTGATCGGAGTATGCAGCGAAAAATCATCCAATGTCATGGTTATCCTGTCACGCCAAGTTATATCGCTGCCAAACACAGACGAACCGTAGAGGCCGGCACGGCAGCCGAAAAGCAACACACAAAAATTTAAGCTAGGGAAAAAATTTGATCTGGCCTACCGATAACAACGGCGAATTATAGCTTTTTTGCGACCGCCCGTTCTGACGTCGAAGACATCACCAATTAACTGTGCCCTGCAGGTGCAGGCGGCGGACCAGCAAAACGAACACTCGCGCAAGCGCTGCCACCACACGCTGTAGCAGCAAAAGCCTGGTGCCAACAGAAGCTATCCACGGCTAGTAATACATCTCATTCGCATCAATTGCGATTTCAGCATCCCAATTACGACCATTATGAGCTATTTTGCGCCATTGCCTCATACCCCCCCTGTTCGACCTGCGTTGTTTTCTCGGCATTTAGCCTTTAGCAACTCATGCAAATCGAAACATTGAGCCGATCTCCCATATATACGCAGCCATCTACCAGAAAAATCCAAATCTAGAATCCTGGGCGAGAAGCACTTGCAAGCAAAGCAAGGGCAAAGCAAGGTAACCCGCACTCACCTCACCAGCGCGCTAGGTAACTCCCATGCAACTGACTCTTGAACAAGTCGGCAAAATTTTCCACAAACCCCTGATGGAACTCATCAGTGAGGCGAACACTGTACACAAAGAGCATCAGACGGTGGGAGAGGTTCAAGTCAGTGCACTGGTCTCGATCAAAACCGGCGCCTGCCCCGAGGACTGCAGTTACTGCCCGCAGTCAGCGCGCTACAACACAGGCCTCGACATCGAGCGCCTCATGCCCTTGGAGGTGGTAGTAGACCGCGCCGAGAAAGCCAAGGCACAGGGCAGCTCGCGCCTGTGCATGGGTGCCGCCTGGCGCAACGTCAAGGACAACAAAGATTTCGACCGCGTGCTGGAGATGGTCAGCAGCGTCAACGAGATGGGCATGGAAGTGTGCTGCACCTTGGGCATGCTCAGTGTGGATCAAGCGAAAAAGCTCGCCGATGCCGGCCTGCACGCCTACAACCACAACCTCGACACCTCGCGCGAGTTCTACAAAGACATCATCACCACACGCACCTTTGACGATCGGCTCGAGACCATCGAAAACGTGCGCGAAGCGGGCATCACTGTCTGCAGCGGCGGTATCATCGGCCTCGGTGAGAGCGACGACGACCGCATCAGCATGCTGCATACCTTGGCGAGCATGAAGCGCCCGCCCGAGTCAGTGCCCATCAACGCCTTGGTACCGGTGGAAGGCACGCCGCTGGAAGACCAGCCCTTGGTGGACATCTGGGAGCTGGTGCGCATGATCGCCACCGCCCGCATCGTCATGCCCCACGCGGCCGTGCGCCTCTCAGCGGGTCGCACTCGCCTGTCCCAGGTGGAGCAAACATTGTGCTTTTTGGCCGGTGCCAACTCCATCTTCGCCGGTGACAAGCTGCTGACCACCGCCAACCCCGGCCGCAACGAAGACCTCGCGCTCTTCGATCTGTTGGGCATCAAACCCAAGCCCGCCAAAAATGCAGCGGCCACTGCCGGGGCATGATGAAGCTGCAAGCCCGCTTGCAGGATAAGTTGGGCAAGCGCCGTGAGCTGGGCATGCTGCGTCAGCTCCGGCCCAACAGCGGCGGCATAGATTTTTGCTCTAATGATTATTTGGGGCTGAGCCGCAATACAACGCTGCGCGAACTACAGCGCGCGCCGCGGCAACAAAGCGCAGCACCGGGCAGCACCGGCTCGCGCTTGATCAGCGGCAACAGCGGCGAGCACCAACAGCTTGAAGCGCAGCTCGCCAATTGGCTGGGCTTTGAATCAACACTGCTGATGAGCACGGGTTACGCCGCCAACACCGGGCTGATCTCCTGCCTCGGCGAGCGCGGCGACACCTTGATATGCGACCGCCTTATCCATGCCAGCTTGATTGATGGCGCGCGCCTTTCGCACGCCAAACGGCTGATCTTCAGACACAACGATCTCGACAATCTGCGCGAGAAGCTGGAATTCCCCTGCGCCGGTCAGCGCTTCGTCGTGATCGAGTCGGTGTATTCCATGGACGGCGATCTCGCCCCCCTGCAACAGATCGTCGAGCTGTGCGAAGAATTCGACGCGGCACTGATCGTGGACGAAGCGCACAGCATCGGCCTGTTCGGATCACAGGGCGAAGGGCTGGTAGCGCAACTGGGCCTACAAGCACGGGTCGCCGCCTGCGTCTTCACCTTCGGCAAGGCACCCGGCTGCCACGGGGCGGCCATCGCCAGCAATCGCACCCTGCATGATTATCTACTGAACTACTGCCGCCCCTTTATTTACAGCACCGCCCCCGCCCCCGATCAAGTGGCGACGATCAGCGCTCATTGCGCTTATCTGCGCGATGCCGACGAAGAACGCGCGCGACTGCAGACTTTGATCAGCTATTTCAAGCGGCACATGCGCTCCCGTCTGAGCGAAGCGGTATCGGCCAATGACAGCCCCATCCAGTTTCTACTGATACCGGGCATGCAACGCTGCAAAGATATCGCTGAACAGCTGCGCGAGCGCGGCTTCAATGTATACGGCATCACCGCACCCACTGTACCCGAGGGCACCGAGCGCCTGCGTATCTGTCTACACAGTGACAACGACCGCGAGCAGATAGACGCACTGGGCAGCGCCCTCTATGAACTGCTGGCAGCACACGAGGCACAGCGACCATGCGCCTGATCGTCGCCGGCATCGGCACAGAGATAGGCAAGACCTTGGTGAGCGCCATCGCTTGCCGCGCCTTTGAGGCTGACTACTGGAAACCCGTGCAAGCGGGTGAACTCGACAACAGCGACAGCCACAAGGTGGCTATGCTGAGCGGCGCCAAGACCTGGCCCGAGGGCTATCGATTTCAGGCAGCCATGTCCCCAGACGCGGCCGCCGCGCGCGAACAGAAGACCATCGAAATCGCGAAATTGCAGCCACCAGAGCCGCCGCAAAGGCTGGTGATTGAGTTGGCGGGCGGATTGATGGTACCCCTGAGCCCAACACTGCTGAACATCGACCTCATCGAATCGTTGGCTTGCCCAGTGTTGCTGGTGTCGCGCTATTACCTGGGCAGCATCAACCACACGCTGCTGTCGATCGAGCTCTTGCGGCAGCGTGGCATCCCCCTGGCCGGGCTTGTCTTCAACGGCAAGAGCAACACCGCCAGCCGAGACGCCATCACCGCGCGCTGCGAAGCACCTGTGTGGTTAGAGCTACCCGATCTGGACTCCATCGACAGCAACACGGTTGATCACTATGCAGAAAATCTTCGCCAACACCGAACAATGGCTTGAGTTCGACCGCGCGCACCTCTGGCACCCCTACACCTCCATTCGTGACCCACTGCCCTGCTACCCAGTCGTGGCTGCCCGCGGTGTGCGCCTAGAGCTGGCCGACGGACGTCAGCTGATCGATGGCATGTCATCTTGGTGGAGCGCGATCCACGGCTACAACCACCCGGTGCTCAATCAAGCCCTGCAAGAGCAGATGCAGCAGATGTCACACGTGATGTTTGGTGGCATCGCCCACCCGGCGGCCGCTGAGCTGGGCAAGCGCTTGGTGGACATCACGCCCGCCGGGCTCGACTACGTTTTTCTCGCGGACTCCGGTTCCATCGCCGTGGAAGTCGCCATCAAAATGGCTTTGCAATACTGGCACGGCAAGGGACAGGCACAGAAAAACCAACTACTGACCGTGCGCGGCGGCTACCACGGAGACCCCTTCGCGTGTATGTCTGTGTGCGATCCCGTGAACGGCATGCACCACATATTCAAAGGCGTGCTGCCCCAGCAATACTTTGCCGACAAGCCACGCGTGAAGTTTCATGAACAATGGCAGCAACAGGATATCCTGTCACTGCAACAACACATCGAGCAGCACCACCAGACACTGGCTGCGATTATTCTGGAACCCATCGTCCAGGGCGCGGGCGGCATGCATTTCTACCACCCCGAATTTTTGCGCCAAGCCCGCAAGCTCTGCGATGAACACGGTTTGCTGCTGATTTTCGATGAAATCGCCACGGGCTTTGGCCGCACCGGTGAGCTCTTCGCCGCAGATCACGCGCAAGTGAGCCCGGACATCATGTGCCTGGGCAAAGCGCTCACAGGCGGCACCATGACCCTTGCAGCCACCCTTGCCAATGACCGCGTCGCAGACGGCATCTCGCAGGGCGAAGCCCCTGTGCTGATGCACGGCCCGACCTTCATGGCAAACCCGCTCGCCTGCGCCGTGGCCTGCGCCAGCATCGACCTGCTGCTGCAGAGCGATTGGCGCAGCAATATACAGCGCCTAGAGCGGGCGCTGCAAAACGGCCTTGCGCCAGCGCGGGACAACCCCGGTGTTGCCGATGTGCGCGTGCTGGGCGGTGTCGGCGTGATCGAAATGCGCGAACCCGTGCAGGCTGCCGACTTACAGGAGAAGCTGGTCGCCCGTGGCGTCTGGGTTCGACCCTTCGGCAAACTGGTGTACGCCATGCCGCCCTATATCAGCAACGACGACGACCTTGCCACGCTCTGCGCGGCCATGGTCGACGCGATCAGCAACTGAGAGAACAAAAGCACCATGCAAAGCAGTGAACACGCACTGTCCGAACGCTTCGGCCAGCTAACGCATTCAATGATCCAAGATGACCACCTGCACTGCCTGTGGCTCAACACCCTGTCACTGATGGAGAACACCGGTGCGCGCAAAATATCCGCCGGCGAAGACCCGCTTAAGGTCGACGAAGGCGTACTGAAACACGCCTTCGAGGAACACCGCCACGCCTACGCACTGAAGCGCCAGATCCGTAAACTGAGCAAACAGGGATTTGAGGACTACAAGCCTGACTCAGTTCTGGCACCGCTTGATAGCTACCGCTATCTGCAGCGATTGGACATGCGCATATCACGCTACTTGCGAGAGACACTGGGCCTCGCAGGTCGCGAGCTCAAATACGCCGCTTACCTGCTGGTCACCTACGCCATCGAGGTCAAAGCTGACCTTGTCTACAGCGCCTATCAGGATCAGCTACGAGCCGCCAACAGCCCGGTCAGCGTGCGTGCGATCCTTGCAGAAGAAGAACAGCACCTCGCGGAGATGCACCGCCAACTCGCGGCCACATTACCCGATTGGCGCGAACACGGTGCCTGGGCCTGCGCGGAGGAAAACAAGCTCTGCAAGTTGTGGTTGGATAAGGTAGAGCTAGCGCTCAGTCAAATCGCCGCCTAGAGAACAGACACAGCCATCTTGGGTTAGCCGAAGATCCGCTAAACCACGGTGCTTAGTTTCTTCGCCAGCTGGATGCTCGGCACACCTTCGCCCTCCGCATCGGGTAACACGCCCACAACGCTGTAGCCCACTCGCTGCCAAAAGCGGAAGGCGTGTCCCTGCTTGGGATCACGAAGCTTCAGCCCGCGCAAAGCCAACAGAGGATCCGTACAGAGATCCACACCGGACAGGGTTGTTGCGCACGTAGAATCACTGGTGGAGAGATACATAGAACGACCGCCCGCCTCCCGCACTTGCGCTTCCAGGTGTGCGACCAATTGCCGCCCTATACCTGCACCTGCAGCCGAGGGGTCTACCAACAAGGGGTGCAACTCCCAACTCCGCTGTCCACGTGGCTCTGTCGCTATCCAGCCAAGAGCAACACCTTTGTCTTCGAATACCGCCGAAATATTCCCAACCTGCACTGCTGTTTCAATCTCACGTTGGGCAACGGCCAATGTGGCTAACCAACGGGGTGAATTTTCCCGAGCCGCGCGAACCGACAGCCGACATAGTGCTGTCAGCTGCCGCTCATCACTGATATCTAATTTTGTTATCGGCACTCTTAGATTCCGTTCTTCGGCTCTGCTTCTCTACGCTGTATAGATGAGCCAGACACAGCTTGTGTGAAATTCTAGGCCAGACACTCGTTCTGTGAACCCCAGCAAAACTTGGCATCCAGGCTCAATGGAAAAGCATGATCGCACGCCCGCACGAGAGGCTATTCCACGTATTGCGGCCCTGATGCAGTTGCTAAAGCTCTTGGGTGTAATTCGTAGTCTTGTTGCGCATCTAAGGGCACATACATTCGCTCACGGATAACGCTATCTTCCGCCCAGTTGTACATAAAGACAGGCGTGCCCGTGGGCACGTTGGCGAAGCGCTTGTTGACCAACAAAGCAGCAGGGTACGCTGTCAAGCCAATACCCAGCAAATTTTCGGTGTACAGGTTTTGATATTTTTTCATCAACTCCGTGCGCTCAGCCGCTATGCGCGTGCCCATGAAATCCTCGACAACGGACACCATCTTCTCCTCGAAATGCAACAGATCAAGCTCGCCCATGGTATTAGCATGGTGATTTCTCAAGCTTTTAGGCCCTATTGGTGCGAGCCGTTCAGTCTGCTGTACAACCGTTATAAGCTCCCGCTCATTGCGGAAAATCATCAAATCAAACCGGCCCTCTCGATGACTCGCGTTGCGCTCGTCTGTGCTGAGCGATAACAGAGAAGCCCGAATCCCAACTTCCTCCAGCATGGCAACCACATCCTGCGCAAGCTTCGTATCCGTCAAATAATCACCTGAGAAGGAGACTTCAATCTCCACGTCACCTGCTCCGGCCGCGGACCCTCTGGGCCAATTGAAAAAACCATTGCTATCAGTATCTACCAAGCCCGTAGACTTGAACAGAGCTTTTGCGCTCTCAAGGTTATAGGAATAAAACACCGTACTTCCCTTGTCATAATACGAAGTCCCTGCGTACAGACCTCCGGGATAAGGAATTGTGTATGGCCTCCCCACCAAGGACGAGCCCACGCGTTCTCTGTCGATTGATTGACTCAAAGCAACTCGGAAACTGATGTTCCTATTGAGCAGCCTTACCGCCTGTGCACGCGGATCTGGATCTCCCCAGCCATTGCCCGAAAGATTGGGGTAGAGCGTAAAGCCGATGGTGCGAGGACCAAAAGCGAGCCGTGCTGGAGCACTGGGCTCAGCGGAACGACGCACCGCATCCAGGTAATTTTCGGTCTGCTCAAGATTCGAAAAATCCCCGGTTCCCGCGACTGTCTGAGTATCTCTATCGGCCCAGGTCGACAGACGGTAGTGCACTTCGTCCAAGTAGGGCAGCTGCTGCCCGGATTCATCTACTTTCCAGTAATACGGGTTTCGGCGAAATACAATTATGTCATCCGAACGGTATTCTACGGGCACCCATGCGCCCATCACTGGAAAACCCATTGACTCTGGCGGGAAGGCATTGATAAACGCCTCATAACTTTCACCGCCATGATTCGGGTGATGAGGTTTAAGCACATGTGAAGGCCCCGGGCAGAAGCTCCCGTAGGCCAGGCTGTACAACAAACTCTCTGTAAATGCTGTGTCGAAAGTCATTCTGAATCTGTATTTGTCGACAATATCCAGCGCTGCGCCACTGTAAGTATCTTGGTTTGCGCCCATCAGCGGCGACAACTCAGGGTTCATGACAATGTCATTCCAATAGAAATCAATATCCGCAGTATCGAAGGGATCACC
The DNA here is from genome assembly GCA_033852095.1 of Granulosicoccaceae bacterium. Lineage (GTDB taxonomy): Bacteria > Pseudomonadota > Gammaproteobacteria > CALCKW01 > CALCKW01 > CALCKW01. Next base: position 147,492 of record JAWSVD010000029.1, read on the forward strand.
ATCAGACCACTTCGCCCCTTCAATAAGGTTGATGATCAGGGTTTTTCCGTCGGCGGACCATTGCCAAGACTTCGCCAAGTTCGGCATTGGCTCCAAGTCATTAGGCGTCACCATGAACAGCGGCCCGGTGCGGGTCAGACACTCCGTCATGTGAATAGTGATGCCACCCCAACCCTGCGATTGCCCGCCCCAGAAATTCCAGCCTTCAGGTCTGCCACCTATCACGTGCCGAAGCGTTCCACCATAAACCCCCAGGCCATCTGGCATGTTCCCAGCGCGATAAACCAATGGCTCAGCTGGCAAGCGCTCATCTACCGGAGGTAATTTTCCGGCGGCCACAAACTCAGAGACATAGTCAGGCTCACTGTAACTATCGAGTGCCCTGTAGTCGTAAATATCAGCTCGTCTAACAAAGACGGGTTCAGCCTGTGTGTCGAGCTCAGGCGCTACAGGCGCACCGGTAGACTCACCGAGCCCTGCTGAAACAGTTGCAGAACAGGTGCAAAACACAGCACCCAAAAAGAACGCGTACCCAAGGGACTTCAAGATCAAAACCTCCGAACCGACCTAATGATGGGTCAGCTGATGCCAAAAAAGACTACCATCCGCAAAGAAACCACCCCAGCGCCCTTGCCGCAACAGGACAAAACGCACAATCGGTTAGATACGGAAAAACATCACCATAGCGACAGTACGAAAAATGCACAGCGCGATCTGTCGCTTCAGAAAGGCCGTGATGTGGTGCAGCCAGCCTCGATCGCATGCGATAAAGCAGATTCACGCTTGAGCGCAATCCGCACAGGTTTATGTCATAACGGCGTGACGCACCACAACTGCAACAAGGACAAGAGTACAAAGACAGGTGTAGTCGTACCGAGTACTAACTGGCTATCAACGCGACGGATGCATGCCAGCTCAGCTTTTCAGGCAACAACGAGCTGCAAAGCGTGATTTCTACCTACTTTCTGAGAAGCACAACACTCTGTAGCGCAATAGAGAAGCTGTACTTGGAATTACGCAAACTTGATTGCGTACATCAATCGGAGCGGCAGGCAACAGATTTCATCGCCGAACTAGCTGCACCGAGGCATCCCCCTGGCCGGGCTCGACTACGTTTTTCTCGCGGACTCCGGCTCTATCGCCGTGGAAGTCGCCATCAAGATGGCACTGCAATACTGGCACGGTCTGGGAAAGCCCCTGAAGACCCAACTGCTGACCGTGCGCGGCGGCTACCACGGCGACCCCTTTGCGTGTATGTCGCTGTGTGATCCCGTGAACGGCATGCACCACATATTCAAAGGTGTGCTGCCGCAACAACAGTTTGCCGACAAACCAAGCGTGAAGTTCCATGAGCAATGGCAGCCGCAGGATATCCAGTCGCTGCAACAACACATCGAGCAGCACCAGCAGACTCTGGCGGCGGTCATTCTTGAGCCGATCGTCCAGGGCGCCGGTGGCATGCATTTCTACCACCCCGAGTTTTTGCACCAAGCCCGCACGCTCTGCGATGAACACGGGTTATTACTCATCTTTGACGAGATCGCCACAGGCTTTGGCCGCACGGGTGAACTCGTTGCCGCCGATCACGCGCTAGTCAGCCCGGACATCATGTGTGTGGGCAAGGCCTTGACCGGCGGCACCATGACTTTGGCAGCCACCCTCGCCAATGACCGCGTCGCCGACGGCATCTCCCAGGGCGAAGCCCCTATGCTGATGCACGGCCCGACCTTCATGGCCAATCCCCTCGCCTGCGCTGTGGCCTGCGCCAGCATCGATCTGCTGCTGCAGAGCGATTGGCGCAGCAATATACAGCGCCTAGAGCGGGCGCTGCAAAACGGCCTTGCGCCAGCGCGGGACAACCCCGATGTTGCCGATGTCCGTGTGCTGGGCGGTATCGGCGTGATTGAAATGCGCGAGCCTGTGCAGGCTGCCGAGCTACAGCAAAAGCTCGTCGAACGCGGTGTCTGGGTTCGGCCCTTTGGGAAATTGGTGTACACGATGCCCCTCTACATCTGCAAAGACGACGAGCTCGCCACACTCTGTGCGGCCATGGTCGACGCGATCAGCAACTGAGAGAACAAAAGCACCATGCAAAGCAGTGAACACGCACTGTCCGAACGCTTCGGCGAGCTAACCCACACCATGATCCAAGACGAGCAATTGCACTGCCTGTGGCTCAATACGCTGTCACTGATGGAAAACACCGGCGCACGCAAAATATCCGCTGGCGAAGACCCGCTCAAGGTCGACGAAGGTGTGCTGAAACACGCTTTCGAAGAGCACCGCCACGCCTACGCGCTGAAACGCCAGATCCGCAAACTGCGTAAACAAGGTTTCGAGGACTACAAGCCCG
>JAWSVD010000316.1:0-592 GCA_033852095.1 Granulosicoccaceae bacterium
GCCGACGGATACTCTCAGCAATCTCCCCAACCCGAACACCCACCTCCGCGCTGGCGTTGAAGTGCCCGGTCAGATCGGGTTGTTCCAGCAACAGCCGGTAGGCCACGGCGAGGTCGTTTCGGTGCACCAGCGGCCAGCGTGTCTGCGGCGATCCCCATATCTCGATGGCCTTGCCGGTTCGGCTGGCCTCGATGAAGCGATCGAACACGCCGTTGTCGGCGCTGTAAACCATGGCGGGGTGGATGATCGCGGTGCTTAGCTTGGGAGCAGTGAGCAGGCGCTCGCTTTGCCGCGCCATAAAGGCGAAGGGCGGCAGGGGGTTAAAGGGCGTGGCCTCGGTGGCGATATTGTCGTCGGTCGCACCGTAAGACCAGCAGCCGCCGGTGTAGATCAGTCGCAGGGTGTCGCTGCGCCGCACAGCGGCGTCTTCGATGGCGCGCATGGCGAGGGCGTCGGCGCTGGCCATCTGCTCATCAAAGGTGGCGGCCACTTGTATCACTGCCTCGCAGTGGGCCAGGGCGTGAATCCACGGCTCGGGCGATTGCATCTCGCCGCGCACGGTGGTGATGCCCAGGGCTTGCAGCTTGGCGTC
>JAWSVD010000317.1:0-1836 GCA_033852095.1 Granulosicoccaceae bacterium
GCCGACGGATACTCTCAGCAATATCCCCAACCGGAACACCCGCCTCCGCACTGGCGTTGAAGTGCCCTGTCAGATCGGGCTGTTCCAGTAGCAGCCGGTAGGCCACCGCGAGGTCATCCCGGTGCACCAGCGGCCAGCGTGTCTGCGCTGATCCCCATATCTCAATCGCCTGGCCGGCTCGGCTGGCGTCGATGAAGCGGTCGAACACGCCGTTGCGAGCGGCGTAAACCATGGCGGGGTGGATGATTGCGGTGCGCAGTTGCTGGGCCGCGAGCAGGCGTTCGCTTTGCCGCGCCATAAAGGCGAAGGGCGGCAGGGGGTTAAAGGGCGTGGCCTCGGTGGCGATACTGTCGTCGGTAGCGCCGTAGGACCAGCAGCCGCCGGTGTAGATCAGTCGCAGGGTGTCGCTGCGCCGCACAGCGGCGTCTTCGATGGCGCGCATGGCGAGGGCGTCGGCGCTGGCCATCTGCTCATCAAAGGTGGCGGCTACTTGGATCACTGCCTGGCAGTGGGCTAGGGTGTGAATCCATTGCTCGGGCAATTGCATCTCGCCGCGCACGGTGGTGATGCCCAGGGCTTGAAGCTTGGCGTCCGATGCTGCGCTGCGGCTCAGGGCCGTGAGCTGGTGATCGTGGGCGATGAGTTCGCGGCTGACAGCGCAGCCGATACAGCCGGTGGCGCCTAAGATGAATACCTTCATGTCGCCTGTTTGTCTGTGGTGGGTTGATGAGGGCAGTTTATTGTCTCAAGTTAACTTGAGATCAAATGGTTTTTAGCGAGAAGTGCTCGGGTGATAGTTTGGTGGGATTCTTGTTGTTCAATCACTGCTATATTCTGTTTTTGCTCGATCAGTGTGAAGACATCTACTTTGAAGGCTTAGCCACAACTGATGGTGTGGCTTTTGTGTTTGAGCGCAGTTGTCTAGCAAGGCGAATTGAGTGCTTTGAATTGCAGTCACGGGCAGTTCAGCTGAATTAACACAAGGCAGTGGAAGATTATGGGTGTTTACACGGATACGATATTAACGCTTCGTTCGTCGGACAAGGTGTTCATCGAGCAGCTCGCCAGCGCCGTATCGCCAAGGCCTAAACTTCCCGCCGTGCAACAAATCATCAACAAACTGTTGCGAAGAAAGCCCGCCGAAGTTTGGGATTTGATGGCGTATTTATTGCCAATGCCCGAGCCCTTGCGCAAGACGGTCACGAACGGGTACAGCGGTCCGTCGCCCGCGTGGAGGGATTGGCGAATGCAGCATTGGGGCAGCCCAGCGGACGTGGGGTTGGATCTCTGTGAGCGCATCGGTGAGAACGAATTGAACATGCGTTTCACGTCCTATAATGGCATTCTGACAACAGGTATAACAAACGCCGCGAAGGAGCAGGGCTTTGCTTTTAAGTTGTTATACAGCTGTGATCAAGGCGGCGTGGGGATTTGCACCGAGCACGCGCTTGTCGAGTATGATTTTCCGGGAGAGCGTCCGCCCGCTGAGGCAGGCGTGCCGGAAGAACTGATCGAAGCCTTCGATTTGAATGCCGTGTACGGGGCCTATTTGGAAGAAAGTTAAACAGGAGACGCTCGTCGCTTGGATTGAGCTCGAGCTGAATCCGGTATCGTGCGGGGATATCATGTGTGTGCGGGAAGGGGTTGCGGGGGTTCTCCGGTTGGCGCGTGACCAAATGACAAGAAGCTTGCTTCGCTGCACTTCCCGCATTCCGTTGCACTCCATGACGGGCTACGGGGCCGTGATTAGGCAAGATCCGGAGCCTAGCGGTGTCCACGATGTCAGGTAGTGTGTAGCCCGATCGTTGCGCAGCGGTATCCGGGATTGCGCAGCAA
>JAWSVD010000317.1:1873-6801 GCA_033852095.1 Granulosicoccaceae bacterium
CAGGCTACGTCTTCGGTGATTGGGCCAGCTCGTCTAGCGGAGGCCCCGATGTCGCCCTTGGTGTAGCCCGATCGTTGCGCAGCGGTATCCGGGATTGCGAAGCAATCTTAATCTCGCGTCATGCACGTGGCTCACCAAGGGAAAGTGTGGCATCCAACGCGGTGCAGAGTCTGGCGGTGGTGCCGGTGTCCAGCTGCGGTGCAACCCCGCATTACGCTCCGCTCCATGGCAGGCTACGGGTTCGACCACCACGATGTTGGGGCAGTGCGTAGCCCGGAATTAGCGGAGCGGTATCCGGGTTTGCGAAGCAAACTGAATCTCTCGTCATGCACGAGGCTCGCGGGGAAGGGCCGGCATGACCCGTGGCAAAAGGCCGCCTCGCACTTGACCTCGTACCCTCTATCACGGCACCATAACGCCATGTTAGTCGGGGGGCTCGCGCTGCGAGCTGAGACAAGGTAATTCTTGGACCCGTGGAACCTGATTCAGTTAACACTGGCGTAGGGAACTGGCGTGCAAGCATCCGGATCGTCTCCATCCCCCCGCCTTGTACCTCACTCTCTGCTCCAGGGAGTGCATGGGCATGTCAAAACAAACAGCTATCACCCTGAGCATCGCGGGCTCCGACAGTGGCGGCGGCGCGGGTATTCAAGCGGATATCAAGGCCATCTCGGCCACGGGCGGCTATGCCTGCACGGTGGTCACGGCGCTGACCGCGCAGAATACGCTGGGGGTGCAGGGCATCCACGGGGTGCCGCCGGCGTTTATCCGCCAGCAGCTGGACAGCGTGTTCAGCGATCTCGACATCAAGGCCGTCAAGGTTGGCATGCTGGGGGATGCGGCCACTATCGAATGTGTGGCGCAGGCGCTGCGCGACTTCAAACCCCAAAACGTGATCCTCGACCCGGTGATGGTGGCGACCAGCGGCGATTTGTTGCTGCAGCTCGAAGCCGTGGCGGCATTGAAAGAGCAGCTCTTGCCGCTGGCGGATCTGATCACCCCCAATCTGTATGAAGCCTTGGTATTGCTGGGTGAGGACCTCGAACACATACCCCATGCCCCCGAAGAGCTGGAGCAGATGGCGCGCCGTCTGGATGCCTTGGGCGCTGGGGCGGTGTTGCTGAAGGGCGGACACGGCAGCGGGCCTCAGAGCGTGGATGTGCTCTGCCGCGACGGCCAGTGCCAACACTTGAGCGCCGAGCGCGTGGCCACACAGAACACCCACGGCACCGGCTGCAGTTTGTCCTCGGCGATTGCTTCTTATTGCGCCCAAGGGCTTGTCTTGGATGCGGCAGTGGCTCGTGGCAAAAGCTACATCAGCGCCGCCATCGCGCACGCCGACGCCTTGCAGGTGGGCGCTGGCAGCGGCCCGGTGCACCACTTTCACGCGCTGTCCACTTAAGTGGCTGCACGCGGCCTCGATCTGGAAATCCTCTGCGCCAGCCTGCAGTTCAATGGCACACGCGAGCCGGTGTACCAGGGCCTCAAGTTGAAGCTGGCGGCGGGCGAGTGGACCTGCCTGCTGGGGGCCAGTGGCTGCGGTAAGTCGACGTTGCTGCGCCAGCTGGCGGGGTTGATCGAGCCGGGGCACCGCGATGAGCTGGTGATTGCTGGGGGCGATGAGGCAGATATCACCGCACAGATTGCCTGGATGGGGCAGCAGGATCTGCTCTATCCCTGGCTGAACGTGATCGATAACGTCTGCCTGCAGCAGCGGCTCGTGCAGGGCCGGGTGGACGCCGACTACAAAGCGCGCGGCATAGAGCTGCTGCACAGCTTTGGCTTGGAGAAGAACGCACTGCAACGCCCTGATTCGCTCTCCGGTGGCATGCGCCAGCGGGTCGCGCTGGCGCGCACGCTGCTGCAGGACAAACCCCTGGTGCTGATGGACGAGCCCTTTTCCGCGCTGGACGCAGTGAACCGCCACAAGCTGCAGAACCTGGCGGCTGAGCAGCTGGCGGGGCGCACCGTGCTGTTGGTGACCCACGACCCCCAAGAGGCGCTGCGGCTGGGGCAACAGATTGTCTTGTTCCGAGAGTCACCTGCGCGCCTGGAGGTATTGCCCGGCCCGGTGGGTGAGCCGCCACGGCCGGTGGCAGGGCTGGGCACCTACCAAGATCAGCTGCTGCAAACACTGGGGGTAGGGGCGTGAGCGGATTTGGTGCCGGATTTGTGGCAGGACTGATGCGCGCTGTGGTGATCATCGCCCTGTTGTTTGGCTGCTGGTGGTTGCTGGTTTATCTCACGGGTGTGCCCAAATTTATCTTGCCGTCCCCAGTGCTGGTGTTGCAGCGCTTGTGGGATCTGCGCAGCACTTTGCTGCACCACACCGGCGTGACCTTCACCGAGATCACCCTTGGCTTGTTGCTGGGCGTGAGCATGGGGCTGGGCTTTGCGCTGTCGATGGTGTTGTTTCAGCCGCTGCGGCTGTGGCTGCTGCCGCTGTTATTGGCCAGCCAGGCCATCCCCGTGTTTGCGCTGGCGCCTATCTTGGTGCTGTGGCTGGGATATGGCATGGCGTCCAAGGTGGTGATGGCGGCGCTGATCATTTTTTTCCCGGTCACCATGACCTGCTTTGACGGCTTGCGCCACACGCACAGCGGTTATCTGGAGCTGGCGCGCACCCTCGGTGCCAGCCGGGCCCGCCAGTTGTTCTCCGTGCGCTTGCCCGATGCGCTGCCGTCCATCGCCTCGGGGCTGCGCATGGCCGTGGCCGTGGCGCCCATCGGCGCGATCATCGGCGAGTGGGTGGGTTCGGGTGAGGGGCTTGGCTTTTATATGTTGCACGCCAACGCGCGCATGCAGGTCGCGGATATGTTCGCGGCGCTGATGGTTTTGACGTTTTTCTCAATGACGCTGTATTACAGCACCGATGCACTGCTCAAAAGGGCCATTCCCTGGCACTGTGAGCGCACTTAAACAGGAAGTATGATGAAGAAGACACTTGTGGGCATAGTCTTAGCGGCCTCCGTGGCGCAGGTTCAAGCGGCGGATAAGCTGACCTTGATGCTCGATTGGTTCGTCAACCCCGATCACGGCGCGCTGGTGATCGCCGAGCAGCGCGGTCTGTTTGCAGCCCAGGGGCTGGAGATAGAAATGCAAGAACCGGCCGACCCCAGCATGCCGCCCAAGTTGGTCGCTGCCGGCAAGACAGATCTGGCCGTGACCTACCAGCCACAGCTGATCCAAGACGTGGTGGAAGAGCTGCCACTGGTGCGCGTATCGACCTTGATCGGCACGCCGCTGAACACCCTGATGGTGCTGGCGGACAGTGGCATCGAGACGCTGGCTGATCTCAAAGGCAAGACAATCGGCACGGCCATCTCCGGCGGCGTGGGCGAGGCGACCATCGGCGTGATGCTGGCCAACTCCGGCGTGAGCCTGGATGACGTCAAGATCATCAACGTCGGCTGGGCGCTGTCCAGCTCCTTGGCGGCGAAAAAGGTGGACGCGATCTACGGCGGCTACCGCAATTTTGAAATGCACCAGCTGGCTTTTGAAGGCTTTAAGGGCAAGGCATTCTACTTGGAAGAAGAGGGCGTGCCGCCCTACGATGAGCTGGTGGTCGTGGCCAATCGCGACAAATACGACAGCGAACTGATGGGCCGCTTTAACCGCGCGCTGGAGCTGGCGACCCAGTACATCATCAATCACCCGGATGCTGCATGGGAAGAGTTCAAAGGCTACAAGTCAGCTGAGGACCTGGACACAGACCTGAACCGTGCCGCTTGGAAAGACACTTTGCGCCGTTTCGCGCTGCGCCCCGCTGCCGTGGACGCCAGTCGCTACGACGGCTACGCGACGTTTCTCTTTGATGCGGGCGTGATCAAGAGCAAGCCTGACACAGCAGACTACCTGCGCTGAGTTAGCCTTGTTCGTAGAAAAAGAGGGTCGGCACAGGGATGTGCCGACTGACTCCATGCCCTAGGGGAAACGACCTCAATGGGCAATAGAGAGAGCTATTCATGACCGTAGAAAAAAAACTGGTCCCCGCCTGTCAGCAGGATTGGGATGACTACATCGACCACGCCTTTGTGCAGCAGCTGGGCAATGGCAGTTTGCCCAAGCCCTGTTTCGAGCACTATTTGCAGCAGGATTTTCTGTTCCTCAAGCAATACGCGCGCGCTTGGGCACTGGCCATTTACAAGAGCGATACGCTGCAGCAGATGCGGGCCAATATGCCTGCGGTGCAGGGATTGTTGGATCACGAGATCGGTCTGCACATTGAATATTGCGCCGAGTGGGGCCTGACTGAAGCGCAACTGGAGCAGGTGCCCGAGGCCACGGCCACGGTGGCCTACACCCGCTACGTGCTCGACTGCGGCCAGCGCGGCGACCAGCTGGATCTGCACGTGGCGCTGGCGCCTTGCTCGCTGGGTTACGCGGTGATCGGGCGGCAGCTCGCTGCTGCAGCTAGCACGGTGTTGCAGGGAAATCCCTACCGGCCGTGGATTGAAATGTACGCCGGTGAGGAGTTTCAAGCGGGCGTGCAGCAGCACATGCAGTACCTGAACACCCTGTTGGCGGAGCTGCCTGACGATTCCCCGCGCTGGGCGCGCTTGCAGCAGATATTCTCCACGGCCACGCGCATGGAAGTGGCCTTTTGGCAGCAGGGCCTAGACGCCGCATGAAGATAGCCATTGTTGGCGCCGGGGTGGCGGGCCTGTGCTGTGCCACCGAGCTGCGCAAGCACAATTTGCACGTCACTATCTACGAGCGCGGCAGTGCGGTGGGTGAGCGCGCCTGCTCGTGGTTTGCCGGCGGCATGTTGGCGCCTTGGTGTGAGCGCGAGAATGCCGACGAGGCCGTGTTATTGCACGGGCAGTTGGCGCTGCAGTGGTGGCGCGAGCACAGCACGGCTGTGTCGCAGATGGGCACCCTGGTGGTAGCTTCGGCGCGCGATCGCGTGGATCTGAAGCGTTTCTCCC
>JAWSVD010000318.1:0-4770 GCA_033852095.1 Granulosicoccaceae bacterium
TGGTCAGGGAGCCACAAAATTCGAAGGCTTAGACGGCAACGTCTAGGCCTTTTTTGTGTCTGGCGTTTAGCTGACACTAAACTCCGGTAAACGCATTTTTCAATTCGCAGCCAAGTCCTCGCGCCTTGCGAAACAGCTCCCCACAGGAGCATTGCGCCCTTTACACGCTTAGCGGTGCCTTTCAACAACTCGGTCAACAAAACCACTGTAAAAAGGAGCCTATTTTGAGTGATGCAAGTAAGCCAACAACCCTGTACCACTACTGCTCTACAGCCACCTTTTTGTCCATTATCGAAGAAGGATCAATCCGACTATCGTCGCTAATGCAGTCTAACGACTCGAGAGAAGGGGTTGAACTTGATGATGCGCTATCTAAATACAAGGGCATACCAGGCATCCCTTCCCATACCAACTTCAAGAAGAAAGTTGGAGAACAAGCACTAATCTACGATGTTTTTGGCTTTTGCATGTCGGAGAAACCTGACAATCTGAGCCAGTGGCGGGGTTATGGCGATGATGGCAACGGCATCTGCTTCGGCTTAAGTACTCAAGCAATTCGAAACCTCACAAATACCTCGGAATCTGGTGCACTTGAATTTGACCAGGTCATCTATGACTATAATCACCGAAATCAATATGCCAACTTCACCCTCCTTTCCTCCATTAACGGCGCAAGCATTGTTGATTTGACAACGAGCCCACCTACGATCGTTGAAAACCCGTTGCTTGAGATAAAGGACGAAGCCGAGAGGAAAGAAGCACTAGAAATGTCTGCTGACCAGGCCCTATTGAAACTTCGCTTCAAACTTAAAAATGAAGCCTTCAATGACGAAGCGGAATGGCGCCTATTCGAAATTATTGATCGCTCACGCTTCAAAGATACCAAGTACTTTGCTCGCGACAACATGCTGGTGCCGTACCATGAGATTGTTCTGAAACCAGATCCACCAGATTCCACAGCTAATGAAACGCCTTTGTTATGCAGTGTAATACTTGGCCCGAAGAACAAGACACCAATAGACGTTGTCCAAGGCATGCTGCGCAACAAAGGACATAAAATAGCTGCAAGCCACATCAGCAGATCAGCGGCGAGCTATAACTAACCCCACCTCAAGGCCCATCGCGGCACCCAGCAAACCGATATTCGTCGCGCGCAAGCTATGTTAAACGAGCTAGAGAATAAGCCATTAAAATTACGCCATTCAACCCCGTGGAAGCGCTTTTGCAGTCCGATGCCGAGATTGCCGATTATTTGGCGCAAGCATCCCACGATGAAGACCCGGCTGTTTTTGTGATTGCCTTGGGCCACGTGGTAAAACACAAAGGCGTTGCCGAGATGGCGGAGCTGTCAGGGCTGAACCGTGAAAGCCTGTACAAAGCCTTCAGTGGCAAGGCACAACCCAGATGGGACACCATTCACCGACTGCTTAAGGCACTTGGCGTCAAGCTCAGCTTTGTCGCTTAGCAAGCGCCGACAACTGACTAAAGTGCGGCCGCAAGTATCGAAAATGGCCGACAGACAACAAGGCGGCACCATGACAACAATGATTTTGGACGGCTACCACGCTCGGGTTGAGTACGACGCCGCTATCGACAGATTCAGAGGTGAGATTCTTGATCTTAATGGCGGAGCAGATTTCTACGGTAAAGACCCGGAAGAATTGCGCCAAGAATTTCGCCTGTCTCTAGCCACTTATCTTGAAGTCTGCGCGGAACAAGGCATTGATGCCGGGTGCGAGCCGGAATCTTGATACTTGAGATTTACAGGGACAAACCCTAGCAGGCAGGCGTGCAACGCTGCTCGCGGCGATCTCTAAAAGATCGATCAGGGATGTTATAGAAAAGGAATGATTAGACCACTTTCTGCAGGGCGGAGGGACCTGATGTCCCACGGGAGGCATAATACAGCAGTGCCCTGACGCTCAACGCGCCACTTCAGCTGCTGGAATCTCCCTCGCTCTCAAGACGCTCGGCCGCGATGCGCTCGGCAATCTCTTTGCGATGCACTGCGATTTCGCGCGGGGCGTCGATTCCAAATCGAACTTGCCCACCTTTTATGCCCAATACGGTGAGTACAACATCGTCACCCACCATGATTGCCTCGCCTACTTTTCGTGTCAGTATTAGCACATGCCTACCCTTTGCGGACGGAGAATCTACTTGCTCGCCTTAACAGTATCTTCCCAGATACCGCCGTTCAAAACCCCGCCCATTTAGCCCTATTCGCAAGCGCTGCCGTTACAGCGGCGCAACCCGAACAAGATAGTATTACATTTGTAATACAACAAGCCAGCTTTTGTGCAAAGCAGTATGCCAATGCGGAGTAAGCCTGATCTGCACCCAGTAAACCATATGTACGCGTTCACTACACGTCAGTGTGGAGACAAAGCACTGCTCCTGCGCAACAACTTACTCAAAAACTAGGGCAACGGCGCTCTCAAAGCACCGCCGCCCTACGGCCTAACGGCCCATCCAGCCGCCATCTACCGTAACCACTGTGCCGTGCATGTAACTTGAAGCATCGGAGGCCAAGAACACCGCGGGCCCCGCAAAGTCACGGGTCTCGCCCCAGCGCCCGGCGGGTATGCGGGTCAGGATTGCGTCGTGGCGATCCTTGTCATCCTGTAGCGCCTGGGTGTTGTCAGTGCGGATGTATCCCGGGGCGATGGCGTTAACATTGATGCCGCGGCCAGCCCATTCATTGGCAAAGGCCATGGTCAGCTGGCCAATGCCGCCCTTGCTCGCGGCGTAACCCGGCACGGTGATGCCGCCCTGGAAGGTCAGCAACGAGGCGGTGAAGATCACCTTGCCGCCGCCCTGCTCCAGCATGTGGCGACCGATTTCGCGGGTGAGCACAAACTGCGCGCTGAGGTTGACTTCAATCACTTCGTCCCACAGCTCGTCCGGGTGCTCGGCCGCCGGGGCTCGCTTGATGGTGCCGGCGTTGTTGACCAAGATATCGATGCGATCATTCTCAGCGAGCACTTTGGCGGCAAAAGCCTTCAGTGACGCTCGATCGGCAAAGTTGCATTGATAGGCTTTGAATGTGCGGCCACAGGCCTGCACCGCTTTTTCAACGTCGCTGCCCGCGGCGGGCATAGTCGCGCTGACACCGATGATGTCCGCGCCGGCTTCGGCCAGTGCCACGGCCATACCCATGCCAATGCCGCGCTTGCAACCGGTTACCAGTGCTGTTTTTCCTTTAAGCTCAAAGCTGTTTAATACACTCATCACACCACCTCCGGGTTGCAAGAAATCAGGGTCTTCATTGCCTTGGGATTGCTGCTCAAATTGGCGAAGGCATCCCCCAGACTTTCCAGGCTTTGGGTATCGGTGATCAGCGTGTCCGCATCGATTGCACCGCTGGCGACCAGTTGGATCGCTTCGTCGTAGTCTTCGGGCTCGTACACTCGCACGCCCAGCAATTCGAGCTCGCGCCAGAAGAACTGGAACATATCTACCTCGGGCTTGGTGGCGTGAATGGCCACCATGACAATGCGCGCGCGTGTTGCGGCCACGGCTGTCATCAGATCCACCCCTGGCTGAGTGCCTGAGACTTCAAACACCACGTCCGCGCCTCGGCCCTCAGTGGCGGCCATGACCTGCTCGACCACATCGACCTCTTTGGGGTTCACACCTTGGAAGCCCAGCTTCTCGGCGATGGCCAGACGGTGCGGGTTGATCTCAGAGACCATCACATTGGCACCCGCCTGCTTGGCGACCATGGCCACCAGCATGCCGATAGGACCGCCGCCGATCACCAGGACATTTTCACCGGCGACTACGCGGCCGCGCCGTACATCGTGGCAAGCCACGGCGGCGGGCTCGATCAGCGCGGCATGCGCGAGCGAAACACCTGCTGGCAGCTTGTGCAGGGTGTGTGCAGGCACATTCCACTTCTGCTGGAAGGCACCGTCGGTGTCCAGGCCTAAGAATTTCAGCTTCTCGCAAATGTGCTGGTGGCCGCGCTGGCACGTAGAGCACTCACCGCAATGATCCAGTGGACGCACCACCACTTGCTGCTCTAACCAGCTGCTGTCGACGCCTTCGCCGACTGCCGAAACAGTGCCTGACATCTCATGGCCAATCACGCGGTGATCGCCAATGCGTGCGTCCATGTGGCCAAGATAGACGTGCAGGTCCGTGCCACAAATACCGCAGAAGGCGACGTCAATCTGCACTTCACCGGGCCCGGGCGACTGTACAGTAACCTGCTCAATCGAAAAGGATTTGTTCCCCGTGTAATACGCGGCCGTGGTAGTCATAAAACCTCTCTCAGATGATAAATTCAACTCGACAAAGAGCCGTGATCCAATTTTCGAGAATTCTAGCATACTAGTTATTTGCGATGCTGGAATTCAGCGGGTTTTGTCACTGCTGGAGGTACACAGCGCCTTTTGGGGCCAGCGATGGACTGGACGAACGCGCTTCTAGATACGCACTTCGACAATGCACCGAGATCACGCTGCCCGGGTCATGTTGGGCTGTAAAGCCGCAGGCGCATCAGCGATATGCCCAGCAATTAACACCGAGACACGCGGATGCGCTTCGCTTATTCGCCCTACAGAACCGGCGTTCTCACTGCCTCAGTAGGGCCGATAAGCCGCAGGCGCATCGGCGGCATGCCTCACCAACCCGTACCAAGCCCGGTAAATACACGCGGGCCAAACCGAGGCACCGATCGAGCGTATTCGCCCCACGGTCTTTGCACCGGGATCACGCTGCCCGGAACTTGTTGGGCTGTTAAACCGCAGGCGCATCGGCGATTTG